>CAYJPG010000090.1:0-12440 GCA_964371995.1 uncultured Chromatiaceae bacterium
GCAGCAGCAATGAACTCGGACGCGTTCCCGATGCTTCAGTCAGCACGCCGGAAGCGGCTCGCGCGGGCACGTACACACTGCGGATCACCAGCACCGCACCGCTTTATGAACCGATCTACGCACTGAGCCTGCAGGCCGCCTGCCCTGGTACCGCTGCTATCGCACGCCAGTATGTGCTGATGCTGGACCCGCCGGGCATGACAGCGGATCCAGCCTCAGTGCCACTTCAACCGCCGGTCACGCCAGCGGAACGATTGCCCGAAGCCCTGCCTGCATCGCTGGCCTCCGGAGATGCACTGCGCACAACGGTACCGCGTGAGCGACCATTGCGATCGCGCCGCTCACTGGATGCCGCCAACACACCGGTTTTGCCTGGTACGAGCTATCAGGTGGTTGCCGGCGATACCGTATCGTCGATTGCGGCACGCGTCAGCGGACGCAGGGTCAATCTGTGGACGCTCGCTGGCCAGATATTTGCTGCCAACCCGGGAGCGTTTATCCGCAACGACATCAACCTGATCAAACTCGGCAGCACGATCGACATTCCGGCTACCAACGCCGCTGCTGAGGCAATGATCCCTGCTGCCCTGACCACACCTTTACCCGAACGCGTACCGGTACCGCCGCCAGAACCGGCTCTGTTGCCGGCTGTCGTACCGGTACCGGTTGAATCTGAACTCACTGCGGCCATGACTGAAAGTGCTGCCACACCGGCTGCCGAGGCAGCTCCGGTCAGCAGGATCTCGCCCGTCACTGAAGCTGCAACCCGTCCTTCGGAGCCGGCGATTGCCGCGGTTGATACACCTGCCGGGACCGAAGCCAGTCCGCTGGCTGCCACTGCCGCGGGCATAACCTTCGGCCTGCTGATCAGCGCCCTGCTCTGGTTCCGCAACCGGCTGCCAGCCATCGCTCGCAAGCGCCCGGCCAAAAAACCGATGCAGCATGATTCCGCCGCAGAGGAAGACCCGTTCAGCAGCGCAGCCATATCTGCCCCGATTGCGGTACGTACCGAGCGCGCAGAGCCATCAATCACCGTGCAATGGTCCGCACGGCCCGATGATTCACTGACCAACGAGTTTACAAGGCGAAGCGCAGCTGATCCGCAACCGCGGACGGTTGCCCCACCTGCGCCAGCTGCGAATTCCGAGGAAATTACCTCGGAACTCGAAAAGTTGTTTGGCGACGACAGCGAGACCCTGAATTCCCCGGCACCCGCGATGCCTTCGATGCCGGACGACAGCAGCACGAATGACCACGGCGCAGACGACAAGCAGGCTGAAACCCTGCTGCAGGCTCTGTCGCTGCTTGAACGCGACTACGAAGCCGAGCTGACCGCCAGCCAGGTGCTGGACCTGTCTGCCATGCGCGAAGCGCTGGCGACTGGCACCGACTCAATGCCGTTTATCAAGAAACCCGACTAGGCGCGCTGTCAGGCCGGGGGCGCGACCATGATCCGGTCGACCTTGCGCCAGCCCCGTGGCAACAGAGCACCGCGCTGGCCACGCGCACCCCGATAGTCCGCAAGATCAGCCGGCTTCAGTGTCATGCTGCGCTGATTGCTGAACAGCAACAGCGAATCTCCCGGCTCAAGCACGGCGATACTGGTGAGTTTCTCCTCACCCGCCTTGAACTTGCGCGTTGAAATACCGAAGATCTTGTTGCCCTTGCCGCGCGCGAGTTCGGGCAGATCGGCGGCCGGAAACACCAGCAGCCGGCCTTCCGAATTGACCGCCGCAACCAGCGCTTTGCCTGGGAATCCGGCGCCACCATATGGCGCGGGAATCAGTACATCACCGCCGTCGGGCACGCGCAGACAGGCTTTGCCGGCCCGGTTACGCGACTGGAGTTCAGCCAGCTGGACGAAAAACCCGTAACCGGCATCGCTGGCCAGCAGCCAGTGCATGGACGGCTCGCCGATGAGTACGCCACGGAATCCGGCGCCGGCCGCCGGATTGAGCCGACCGGTGAGCGGCTCGCCCTGGCCGCGCGCCGAAGGCAGTGAATGCGCAGGCAGACAGTAGGCGCGGCCGGCATTGTCGAGAAACACAGCGGTCTGCGTACTCTTGCCGAGTGCCGCGGCCAGGTAGCTGTCGCCCGATTTGTAACTGAGCGATGCCGGATCGATGTCGTGGCCCTTGGCCGCGCGCACCCAGCCGCCGACCGACAACACCACCGTGACCGGCTCGCTGCTGACCAGTGCGGTTTCAGCGAGCGCCTGGGCAGCTTCACGCTCGACGATGGCCGTGCGCCGCTTGTCGCCGTGTTTCTCGGCCAGCGCCAGCAACTCGTCGCGGATCAGCTTGCGGAGCTTCGCGGCACTCTTGAGGATCTGATTCAGCCAGTCACGCTCTTCTGCCAGCGCCTTCTGCTCGCTGCGGATCTCGATCTCTTCGAGCTTGGCGAGCTGGCGCAGACGCAGATTGAGGATCGCCTCGGCCTGGATATCGCTGATGCTGAATCGCTCGATCAGCACCTCTTTGGGTTTGTCTTCCCGGCGAATGATGCGGATCACTTCGTCAATATTCAGGAAGGCAATCAACAAGCCATCGAGTATGTGCAGGCGGTCCTCAACCTTTCCGAGCCGGTCCTGCAGGCGGCGTTTGACGGTATCGGTACGGAAACACAGCCATTCAGCCAGCAGCGTCTTGAGGTCGCGCACTGCCGGCCGGCCATCGAGACCGATACAGTTCATGTTGACGCGCAGCGTGCGTTCGAGATCAGTGGTGGCAAAAAGATGGCCCATCAGCGCATCGATATCCACCTTGCCGGACTTTGGCGTGATGACCAGGCGCACCGGGTTCTCATGGTCAGACTCGTCGCGCAGATCATCGACCAGCGGCAGCTTTTTCGCCTGCCGCTGCGCTTCGATTTGCTCGAGCACCTTGCTGCCGGACACCTGGAACGGCAGGTTGGTGATGATGATGTCGTTGTCTTCGCGCTCCCAGGTCGCGCGCAGGCGCAGCGTTCCGTTGCCGGTCGCATAGATCTCATGCAATTCCTTGCGCGGCGTGACCAGCTCACCGCCGGTCGGAAAATCCGGGCCCTTGATGTGCTGGCACAGCTGTTTGGCCGTGGTATCCGGCTCTTCCAGCAGCCGCACCACTGCGCTGACAACTTCACGCAGGTTGTGCGGGGGAATGTCGGTAGACATGCCGACGGCGATACCGCTGGCACCGTTCAGGAGAATGTTGGGCAGCTGCGCCGGCAGCAGCACCGGTTCAAGCAGCGTGCCATCAAAATTCGGCACCCACTCGACCGTGCCCTGATCGAGTTCGTCGAGCAGCGTCGCCGCATAGGCCGTCAGCCGGGCCTCGGTGTAGCGCATGGCCGCAAAGGACTTGGGGTCATCAGTCGAACCCCAGTTGCCCTGTCCATCGATGACCGGATAGCGATAGGCGAAGTTCTGGGCCATATGCACCATGGCTTCGTAACACGCCGAATCACCGTGCGGATGGAACTTGCCGAGCACATCGCCGACCGTACGGGCAGATTTCTTGTGCTTGCTGGTGGCCCGCAAGCCCAGCTCGCTCATCGCATAGATGATGCGCCGCTGCACCGGCTTGAGACCGTCACCGATATACGGCAGGGCACGATCGAGAATCACATACATCGAGTAGTCGAGATACGCCTTCTCGGTAAAGGTGCGCAGCGCAAGTTTCTCGGGCGGGTCGAACTCGAGACGAGTCTGCATGTTGTCGGAAGCCGTCATGAGAATTTCATACCCCGTCAGATTTCAGCCAGATTGCCCTTGCTCTCGAGCCATGCGCGCCGGTCGGCCGAGCGCTTCTTGGCCAGCAGCATGTCCAGCAGCTGTTCGGTGTCGTCCTGTGGCGACATCGTCAACTGCACCAGACGCCGCGAGTCGGGCAGCATGGTGGTCTCACGCAACTGCAGGGGGCTCATTTCACCGAGACCCTTGAAGCGCGTAACGTTGGGTTTCGCGCGTATCCCTTCCGCCTGCAGGCGGTCGAGAGTGCCCTGCCGCTCTGCTTCGTCGAGCGCGTAGTAGACATCCTTGCCCACATCGATACGGAACAAAGGCGGCATGGCGACATAGACATGCCCGGAGCGGATCAACTGCGGAAAGTGCCGGACGAACAGCGCGCAGATCAGCGTCGCGATGTGCTGGCCGTCCGAGTCAGCATCGGCAAGGATGCAGACCTTGTGGTAACGCAAGCCGGCCAGATCACTGCTACCGGGCTCGGCACCGATCGCCAGGCTGATATTGCTGACTTCCTGCGAAGCCAGCAGTTCGCCCTGGTCGACTTCCCAGGTATTCAGGATCTTGCCCCGCAGCGGCAGCACGGCCTGGTATTCCCGGTCGCGGGCCTGCTTGGCGGAACCGCCGGCAGAATCGCCTTCCACCAGGAAGATCTCGCAGCGCTCCGGATCGGTGCTGGTGCAGTCAGTGAGCTTGCCGGGCAATACAGGCCCGCTGGTGATCCGCTTGCGGACCACTACTCTTGCCATCTTTGCCCGCGTCTGGGCAGCAAGAATTGCCCGTTCGGCGATCTGGTCACCGGCATCGGTGTTCTGGCTGAGCCAGAGCGAAAAGGAGTCCTTGACCGCACCGCCGACGAAAGCCGCACATTCGCGCGAACTCAGACGTTCCTTGGTCTGCCCGGAAAACTGCGGATCCTGCATCTTTACCGACAGCACGAATTGCAGGCCATCCCAGACATCATCAGGCGCCAGCTTCACACCGCGCGGCAGGAGATTCCGGAACTCGCAGTAGTCGCGCAACGCATCGGTAAGGCCGGTCCTGAAGCCGTTGACATGCGTACCACCCTGCGCAGTCGGAATCAGGTTGACGTAGGACTCGTTGATAGCAGGGCCATCCGGATCTGCCCAGGCGATAGCCCACTCTGCTTCTTCACGCTGCCCCTTGAGCACTGCGCTGAAGGGTTCTGGTGGCAGCAGTGCCGTGTCCGGCAGGCTTTCAACCAGGTACTGCTCCAGTCCACCCTCGTAGTGCCATTCGAATTTCTGTTCCGGCTTCTCGACTTCGAAGCGGATATGCAGCCCCGGGCAAAGCACCGCCTTGGCCCGCAGCGCATGGCGCAACTCGTTGACAGCGAACTTGTCGGTGTCGAAATACTTCGGATCCGGCCAGAAACGCAGTGTCGTGCCGGTATTGGCCTTGCCAACAGTGCCGACCTTCTCAAGCTTGCTGGTCCGCTCACCGCCGCGGAAACTCATGTTGTACTCGCAACTGTCGCGGCGTATCCAGACCTCGAGATTCTTCGACAGCGCGTTGACAACCGATACACCAACACCGTGCAGGCCGCCGGAATACTGGTAGTTATTGCCGGAAAATTTCCCGCCGGCGTGCAGCCGCGTCAGGATGAGTTCGACGCCGGGGATTTTCTCGACAGGGTGCTTGTCCACCGGCATGCCGCGGCCATCGTCAGCCACCTGCAGTGAGCCGTCGGCAAACAGCGTGACGTCAATTCGCTTGCAGTGTCCGGCGATGGCCTCGTCGACACTGTTGTCGATGACCTCGTGGGCGAGGTGATTCGGCCGGCTGGTATCGGTATACATGCCCGGCCGGCGGCGGACCGGGTCGAGGCCGCTCAGGACCTCGATATCAGCAGCTTCATAACGGGCACTCATGGACGGCCCGGCCTGCAGGCAGCAGACTGCCAATGCATCGGGGCCGCTGAAGACTCGATCACAGCGGAATCCTTAAATATCCAGGGACGCGCACAACAACGGGCGGAATCTTAGTCCACCCGGAGGATTTATCAACACGGAGTGAAGCGAAAGCGCTTCAGTGCAGATCGGCGACCAGCGACTCGTGCAGGGTCTCGGGAATGCGGTCTATACGGAGCTTGAGTTTCGGGTGGTCTGCGCCAACCGCCAGCGCCGCACCGGCGCGCAGTGCCTGCACAGACTCTGGCGGCAGTTCAAAACGCAGGAAGTGTACGGCCGAGGTCTTGGTCTCAGTACTGCGCTCAAGGTCTTCGTCTGCGATGCCAAAAACGGCCGGCTCCCCGGCCACCTGCACCCAGATCCGGTTCTCGATACCGACCAACTGCTCCAGCGCCACTCGGCGCTCGTCGGGATCCGGATATTCAATGGACAGGGTTGCCTTCCAGTTGCTGCCGTCCGGAATCAGCGGGTTATATGCCGCCAGCTCGGCTTCGATATCAGCCGGCTCGAAAATCCGCTCGGCACGCAGCATTTCCTGTACCTGGTAGTGCATGGTCAGACGGTCTTCAAAGACCAGGGAAAGGTGTTCGCCGAGACCGAGACGGCGGTGCGCCTTGTGCTCGATGACCCGCTCGCGAAATTCGGGCCGCAGCCGCGCGTAGGTCTCGAGGGGATACAGATCGTCAACAGTCAGTTTGTTCATGTCAGATGCCGTAGGCCTGCCGCAGCAGCTGTATCGGATGCGGATGGGCATCGCGGTCGGCCAGACCGGCCACCTGTGCGCCAGCCATCGGACAATCGCTGCAGAAGTGATCCGGTGCTGCCGCTTTCAGCTGATCGACTACCGGCATCGCAATCTTCACCGAGGCAGCGCGGAATTCAGTCTTTACGCCATAGGTGCCGTCATGACCCGAACACCGCTCGATAGCCTCGACTGTGGTACCCGGAATCAGGGACAAGACATCACGCGTCTTGAGGCCGATACTCTGTACGCGCAGGTGACAGGGCACGTGATAAGAAATCCGCCCCAGCGGTTTGGCGAAGTCGGTGCGCAGCTTTTCGGCCTTGTGGCGCAAATACAGATAATTGAAAGGATCGAAGAATGCCCGGGCAACCGCCTGCACCTGCTGGTCTTCCGGAAACATCAGCGGCAGTTCCTGCTTGAACATCAGCACGCATGAGGGCACCGGCGCGACCAGGTCCCAGCCCTGCTCCACCCAGCGCGCCAGTTCCGGCACGTTCGCTTCCTTGGCCTTGGCCACGGAATCCAGATCGCCCAGCTCAAGCTTCGGCATCCCGCAGCACTGCTCGGATCCGACCAGCTTCACCTGTATGCCGTTGTGACGGAATACAGCGACCAGGTCTTCAACCATGGCCGGCAGGTTGCGGTTGCCGTAACAGGTCGTATAGAGGATCACCCGGCCTTGCGTGCCGTTGGCGGGCTCCACAGGCAGATCCGGTGCCGGTGTGCGCGCAAGGCGCTTGCGCGCCGTATCGCTCTCGTAACGCGGCAGCGGCGCGTCGCGGGCCACGCCGAGCGTTTTCTCGAGCAGCAGCCGGCCAGCCAGATTGTCGTTGACCGCATTGACCACTTCGGACACGACAGGTATGCCGGCGATGCTGCCGACCATATCCGTCGAGGAAAGAATCCGGCTGCGCAGCGATGCCCCTTCCTCGCGAAAGCGCACCGCCTTGGCCCGCAACATCAGATGCGGGAAATCGACATTGAAACGATGCGGCGGAACGTAGGGGCACTTCGACACATAGCACATGTCGCAGAGATAGCAGTGGTCCACGACCTCGCCGAACTTGCTCTTCGGTACGCTGTCCAGTTCGCCGGTCGGTGATTCATCGACCGCATCGAACAGCGTCGGAAATGCATTGCAGAGGCTGAAGCAGCGCCGGCAGCCGTGACAGATATCGAAAACCCGCTCGAGTTCATTCTCGAGCGCGGCCCTGTCCCAGAATTCCGGCGACCGCCAATCGAGCGGATGCCGGGTCGGGGCCTCAAGGCCACCCTCGCGCGCAGGCTGGTTATCCATCTGCGCTTTTATTTGCCCAGCGTATCCAGTGCCTTCTGGAAGCGGTTCGCGTGTGAACGCTCTGCCTTGCCCAGGGTCTCGAACCAGTCGGCGATCTCGCGGAAACCTTCATCGCGTGCCGACTTGGCCATCCCCGGATACATGTCGGTGTACTCGTGCGTCTCACCGGCAATCGCCGCCTTGAGGTTGTCAGCCGTAGAGCCGATCGGCAGGCCCGTGGCCGGATCTCCGACAGCCTTCAGGTAATCGAGATGGCCGTGTGCGTGGCCGGTCTCGCCTTCTGCCGTGGAGCGGAATACGGCTGCCACGTCGTTGAAACCTTCGACATCAGCCTTGCCTGCGAAATACAGATAACGCCGGTTGGCCTGCGACTCACCGGCGAATGCGGCCTTGAGGTTGCCCTCGGTCTTGCTGCCCTTGAGGTTCATATCAGTTCTCCCTGGTTATTGGTCTTCTGCTCGTGCCCCGGATTACGCCGACGCACACCTTTTAGACTGAATCTAAATATTAAGAAATCCGGCAGGCTCCTGTCAACGCCTGCGGTCCACGGTTTGACCGCCCGCCGGAGCATATGCAAACCTTAACCGCATCACCCACCCCAAGACCAGTGTCCATATGAACACAGCGCGCCGCAAACTGCCGGACCTGGAAAAGTCCCTGGCCGAACTTGAAACCATCGTCGAGCAGCTCGAATCGGGCGAACTGGCGCTGGAGAAATCCCTGAAGGAATTCGAACGTGGCGTGCGCCTGAGCCGCGAATGCCAGCTGGCGCTCAAGGATGCGGAACAGCGCGTTCAGCAGCTGATGGGAGCGGAACTCAAGGACTTTGTCAGCCCCGACGACGAGCCGGACAACGCTGCCTGAGCGTGTCCTTGCCGAGCCTCAAACGGCGGGATCTGCGCGCTTATTCGTACCCTGCAGGCGCCGGATCAGGGTACGCAGGAATACCTTGTTGAAGCGCAGCTGGCACTCGGTGGAAACCTGCTCGAGTATCGTCGAACTCACCGACAGGACAGTCACTGCATCCTGCGCACGGAAGCTGGAAATGCTGCGGGCACCGGATACATAGCCCGTCTCGCCAAAACAGTCACCGCTGTTCAACATGCCGATTTCACGGCCGTTGCTTTCAACGGAAACGCGGCCAGTCACGATCACATAGAACCGGTCATCGGCCGTACCCTCGCGGATAATCTCGTCCCCCGCCATGTACTCCCGCCACTCACTCGCGCGCAGCAGGTCATGAATCTCGGCCTGCGAGAAGTCATGAAAAAATGACAGACGCCTGAGCGTATCGAAGTGCTCATGGCGGTCGATGCCGTCCCACTGCGCCTTGAGCTGCTGATAGACGCGCGTCAGCCGGGCGCCGAACTCGCCTCCGTTGGCGTAGCGCCGGGCGGGATCTTTCTGCAGGGCGATCGCAACCACTTCCTCAAGCTCGTCGGGCACACCGAGTCGCAGCGTATGGATGGGCGGCGGAGTCGCATAGACGATCTGGTTCAGCAGCTTGGACAGGCTGCTGCCGCGAAATGGGCGGAATCCGGTCAGCAGCTCATACATCACGGCACCGAGCGAATAGAGATCGGAGGCCGGCGTGATGTCAAAGCCCTGCACCTGCTCGGGCGACATGTAGCTGGGTGATCCGGCGATACCTTCGATGCGCGAGATATCGGCGTCCAGCAGGATCGCAATGCCAAAATCGATGATGCGCACATCGTTGTCATTGGTCAGCATGATGTTGCTGGGCTTGATGTCGCGGTGAATGACGCCACGCTTGTGCGCGTAGTGCAGCGCCTTCGCGCACTTGAAGATGATTTTCACCACGTCTTCGATGTGCAGCAGATTGTCCGGACGGCAGTAGGCCTCAAGCGTGCGGGCCCGCTGCACGTGCTCCATCACGACGTAGTATTTTCCGTCTTCCTCACCGGCATCGTAAATCGGCAGGATGTTGGGATGCTGGAGCATGCCCACCATATGCGCTTCGTTGAAGAACATCTTTCGGGCGATCTTGGCGCGCTGCGGATCATCGTCGGTAGCAGTCGCATAGACCTTGATCGCGACATCACGGCGAAAATAGGGATCGTGCGAAAGATAGATTGTGCCGGTCGTGCCTTTCCCGGCAACCTTGATGATCGGGTATTTGCCGATCTTGTCCGGAACCTCCGCCGAGGCGGCTGGCGCAACACTCGGTCTCGGAAGTTGAACCATGCGGACAGAACCTGAGGAAATTATGCCAGCGGCAGAAACTGCACTCCCCCGACGACCAATGCCGCATACCCGGCCGCCAGAACGTCATCGAGCATAATTCCCACGCCGCCCTGCAATCTGTGATCAGCCTCCCGAATCGGCCAGGGCTTCCAGATATCCATCAGCCGGAACAGCACAAATGCCAGCGCATACCAGGCCAGCGTGTGCGGTGTGACCACCAATACCAGCCACTGGCCCACAAATTCGTCAAACACGATGCCGCCATGATCATGCACGCCGAGCCGCCGGGCACTTGCGCCACAGATCACGCAACCGGCAACAAAGGCCAGCGCCAGCCCGGCCAGCTGCACGGACAGTGGCAGCGGTGGCAACCACCAGTAGAGAAATGCCGCGAGCAGGGAACCCCAGGTGCCGGGCGCGGCCGGCAGCAGGCCGGTGCCGAAACCGAAGGCCAGCCATTGAACCGGATCGCGGAGGACCTCCTGCCAGCCAACCGGACTTGCGCGGGACCCGGCCATCAGAAGTGCCGGAAGGTGGAACCGGGCACGGTCAACACGCGTCCCGCATGCTGCCAGCGGACGCCCGGCTCGCTCACCACGGTACCGATCCGGGTCACAGGCACTGTCCACGCAGCTGCCATCTCCCGCAGCCGCGCGGTTGCCTGCGCGGGCACTGTAAAGCACAGCTCGTAGTCATCGCCGCCAGTGAGCGCATATTCGATAGCGCGTTCCGCAACTGCGGCTCTGAGTTCAGCAGACAGCGGCAGGAGCCCGGCATCGAGTTCGGCACCCGTGCCGCTCGCGGTCATCAGCTTGCCAATATCGTCATGCAGGCCGTCCGAGACATCGAGCATTGCGGTGGCCAGCGCCCCGAGAGCGAGGCCCTCGCGTGCCCGCGGCTCCGGACAGAGAAAGCGCTGAACAAGCGTCTCCCTGACCGTTTCAGACACGCTCGCAGCGGCATCGAGCAGATAGCGACCGGCTACCGCATCACCCGGATTGCCAGTCACCCAGATCCCGTCACCGGCACGCGCTCCGGTGCGGGGCACAGCTGCCCCGGGACGAACGCGGCCTTGCACGGTGACCGTTGCGGACAGCGGTCCGCGCACTGTGTCACCGCCGACCAGCGCCACACCAAAGCGATCGGCCAGTGCAAACAGGCCAGCTGCAAACTCTTCCAGCCACAGTGCTTCGGGCTTCGGCAAGGACAAGGCCAGTGAACACCACAGCGGCTCCGCCGCCATGGCCGCGAGATCACTGAGATTGACTGCAAGAGCGCGATGGCCGACCGCGCGAGCGAGGATACCGGCTGGAAAATGCGTGCCTTCGGCGATGGTGTCGGTCGCCACCACCAGGTCCCAGCCGGGCTCGAAGCGCAGCACGGCGGCATCGTCACCGATGCCGAGCACTACATCGCTGCGGCCGGTGCTGCGGCCGGCGAAGTAAGTGCTGATCAGCGTCCGTTCATCCACCGGCACGCTACCTGTGCGGTCAGGCGGCCGGGCGCAGTGCCGGCGCAAGCTGGTCGAGTACCGCATTGATGTAGCGGTGCCCGTCCTGGGCACCGAACTCATGTGCGAGTTTTACTGCCTCGTTGATCACGACCTTCACCGGCACCTCTCGATGCAGTTTCAGTTCAGCCAGCCCCAGCCAGAGTATGCCCCGCTCCACCGGATCCAGCTGGGCCACGGGCCGGTCGGCCTGCGCAGCCAGCAAACTGTCCAGGGCAGCCGTATCACCGAGAATCTCACCAAGCAGGAGGCGGAAATAATCCACATCGACGAGCCTGAAGTCGCGCTGCGCGGCGAACTGAGCGGCGATTTCCGCCACTGAATGTTCACTCAGCTGGTACTGATACAGCGCCTGCACCAGCAGACGGCGCGAACCATGCCGACCTGTCGCGGCCATGCGCGGGGCTCAGCCTTCCAGCTGCCGCAGGAGATTGGCCATCTCCAGCGCAGCCAGCACTGCATCCGTGCCCTTGTTGCCACCCTTGCCGCCGGCGCGGTCCATGGCCTGATCTACCGTATCGCAGGTCAGCACGCCGAATCCCACCGGCACCTCGAATTCCATACTGACGCGGTTGAGTCCGGCGGCGCACTCGGTGCAGACGAAATCGAAGTGCGGCGTCTGCCCGCGGATCACCGCGCCCAGCGCGACGATGGCGTCACAGCGCCGCAACCGCGCCAGTCGATGCGCAGCGAGCGGCAGCTCGAAGGCGCCGGGCACCCGAACCAGCTGTATATCGGTCTCGGCAGCGCCATGCCGCTTGAGCGTATCCACGGCGCCATCGATCAGATTCCTGACAATCAGGTCGTTGAAACGCGCGGCGATGATCACAAAACGCATGTCCCGTGCCACCAGTTGTCCTTCCATGATGCGCATACCTTCAGTCTGCCCTTGGCCGGTCGGCCGTATCGACATACTCCACGACCTCAAGGCCGAATCCAGACAAGCCATGCATCTGTTTCGGCGCGCTCAGCACGCGCATCCGCTGCACGCCCAGGTCGCGCAGGTTCTGTGCGCCTATGCCGTAACTGCG
>CAYJPG010000091.1:0-12387 GCA_964371995.1 uncultured Chromatiaceae bacterium
AGGCAGAGCTGAGCAAACTGCTCGTGGAGGCGCGTAGCGCTTTTATCGATCGCGATTACCCGCAGACCATTCAGCTCACTGTCCGTATTCTCGAAGCACCGCTGCATGCCGGTACGCCGGAAGCGCGGGAACTGCTGGGCCTGGCACGGGAGCGCGACGGCCAGACCGCTGCCGCACTTGCGGAATATCAGCGCTACATTGCCGACTATCCGGACAGCGATGGCGCGGTGCGGGTCCGGCAACGTCTGGCAGCGCTTTCGACCGCACTGGAGCAGCCGCGCGAAAGCATCCGCGGCAAGGCCGACGCCGGGCGCGACAGCGCGTGGGAGGTTTACGGCGGGGTCTCGCAGTTCTATCGACGCGATTCTGTCGACTTCGGCGGCGATTCCGCGACGGTGGAGCAGTCAGCCCTGTTTTCCGATGCGGATCTTGTCGCCCGCTATACCGGCCAGCGCTTCGATTTCGGATCGCGCGCCACGCTCGCCTACACCTGGGATATGTCCGGCAGCGAGCCGAAGCCCGGCAACCAGACGCGGGTCTACAACCTGTATACGGAGCTCAGCGATCGTGAGCTGGATGTGTCAGCGCGCCTCGGCCGGCAGACGCTGCGTAACCAGGGCGTGCTTGGCCGCTTCGATGGCGCAATCGTTTCGTGGCAGTGGGCGCCGGATTACCGCCTGAATCTGCTCGCCGGATTCCCCGTCTACAGCTCGGAGCAGAGCATCGATACGAGCCGGCACTTCTACGGATTCAGTGTCGATGTGCTGGACTTGCTGAAGCTTTTTGACCTGAACCTGTTCTACAACATCCAGGAAGTAGACGGCGTCAGTGATCGCGAGGCCGTGGGTGCCGAGCTCCGCTATTTCGGCAGCAACAGGTCCTTCATCGCGTCGATGGATTACGACATCGCTTATGGCGAGCTCAACAGCCTGGTCGCCCTGGGTAACTGGACCTTCGATAACCGCACGACCGTCAACGCCAGGTTCGACTGGCGCAACACGCCGTATCTCACCACGGAAAGCGCGCTGGTCGGCCAGTCTGCGTCGAGTATCCAGGGCCTGTTGTTGAGTTACACGGAAGGCGAGATTCGTCAGCTGGCGCTGGACCGTTCCGGCGGCATGCATAGTCTTGCCTTCGGTCTGGCCCGGCCGCTCTCCGAGCGCTTCCAGATCAGCGCCGACATCACGGCCTCACAATACGACGCTACCGAGGAATCTGGCGGTGTGCGCGAGACGCCTGATTCCGGGACGCTGATCTATTCCTATCTCAGTCTCATCGCTACCAGCCTGATACGCGAAGGGGATGTTTCAATTCTCGGTATGCGCTACTCCGAAGGCGGTTCATCGAAATCCACTGCACTGTTTATCGATACGCGCTATCCGCTGACGCAGAACCTGCGGCTGAACCCGAAGCTGCTCCTGTCGCGCCAGGAGATCAGCGAGGGCGATGCGACCGAGCTGCTGGTGCGCCCCGGCCTGCGTGTGCTCTATCGCATGGCGCGCCACTTTCAGGTTGAAGTCGAGGCCGGTGGTGAACTTGGCCGCCACGACAACGGTGCCGGTGAGACCAATGATTCAAGTGGCTACTACATGTATATGGGCTACAGCGCGGACTTCTGATATGGATGCTGCAGCGCCCGGAAAAGTGATGACGGTCTGGCGATATGCCATGCTGGCCACGGCAGCGAGCCTGCTTCTCGTATCCTGCGGGACTGTTGAGCCTGATCGTCGTGCTGCGGAGTACCTGGACGAAGCAACCGGTGCGACGATCACCCGCGTCGAGGCGCCATTCACGCTTTACAGTGATGATCCCTCGCGCGCTGCGAATGCGCGTGACTATCTCGATGCGGCGCCGCTGGCGGTGAACCGGTCGGGCAAGTACTCGTGGTGGCTGTGGCTCGGCGGATGGAGCACGATTGACCGCGGTGCCTCCGGCGGGGACGCCGAGCTGGCGGATATCGCAGCATTACAGCTGATGGTGGACGGGGAGCCCATGGATCTCGATATTCAAGCTGCAACGGATGGCATTCCGGGCGCCGGAGCGCTGCCTTATACAGCGACAGTCGCCCCGGCAAAGATCGTTCTGCTGCCGCTCACAGGCAGCCAGGTGGTTCGTCTGAGCCGCGCTGCCAACATCAGTATTCGCACGGAAATGGCCGATGGCGAGGTGCGCCAGTGGCAGCCATGGGCGAGGCGTGGCAGCTGGACAAATTTTGCTGAACTTGCGGCAGTGCAGTCGGGTGTACTCCCGTGACGCCGGGCAGGCCGTGCTGTGACGGTAGTCACGGTTTACGGTGCGACTAGGCACTAGCGTGAGCAGATCCCTATGACATCGAAACCGTTACAGCGAATGATGCGCTGGCCGGGCACCGGCCTGATCGCTCTGCTGCTCCTGCTGGTTCTGGGCGGCTGTTCGAATGCGCCGTCACCCCAGCCGGTTCACGCTTCGGCTGAACCCGTCATTCCGGACCATACCCCCTTCGCAGATATCAGCTGCCTGAGCTGCCATGGACTCGACCGGCCGGCGCCGGTGATCGATACAGCCACCGGTGCTTCCGTGGTCCATGGTGGCGGCCAGGACTGCGGGCAGTGTCATGTGGCCGGCGCTGCAAGCTGGCGGATCTTTACTGCATTCAGCCACTCTCCGGCACCTGCAGCGTGTTTCGACTGTCATTCGGCGGCGCAACCCGCCGCGCTTGTGAACAAGATGCTCCACACCTATCCGGGCGTCGGCGATTGCGCGTCCTGCCACGTTGGCGGCGCCGGAGTGACCTGGGCCGGCGGAACATACACCCACGAACCCTACCCGGGCAGTTGCGCTGAGTGTCATGCGGCACAGCGCCCGACCACGGTGGTTAATGGTTTTTCGCACGACGCCGGCGGTACAGGCGATTGCGCAAGCTGCCACCACAGCCCGGGAGTCCAGTGGAACGACGGCTTCTTCTCACACGAACCGGCGCCGGCCAACTGCTCCGGCTGTCATGCCGGCAATCGTCCGAACGGTCCGGTCGGCGCACTGTCCTTCGATCATGCGATTGCCGGAACCGGTGACTGCAAAAGCTGTCACGCGGTGCAGAGCGCCACGCAAACTGACTGGAGCGGCGGCAGCTTCAGTCATAGTCCTGCGCCAGCCAGTTGCAGCGATTGTCACCTCGGCATTCGCCCGGTCGGGTTGGTGGGAACGCCGGCCTTCGATCATGCCAGTGGCGGCACAGGTGATTGCGTCAGTTGTCACCGGCCGAAGAGCACTACACAGACTGACTGGTCCGGCGGAAGTTTCTCCCACAGCCCGACGCCTGCGTCATGCAGCGGCTGTCATATTCCTGATCGGCCGACCGGACTGGTCGGCTCGCCATCCTTCGATCACGCGATTGCCGGAACGGGTGACTGCAAGAGCTGTCACGCGGTGAAAAGCGCCACGCAAACAGACTGGCGGGGCGGAACCTTCAGCCACAATCCGGTACCGGCGACGTGTATCGATTGTCATCTGGCACAACGTCCGGTGACCCTGACCAGCAGCGGTTTCGATCATTCGATTGGCGGCCTGGGTGATTGCGCAGGCTGCCACCAGAATGCCGGGGTACGCTGGACGGGTGCGATCGCCGGCTACGATCACAGCACCATGCCCGCAACGACCCGCTGCGACAGTTGTCACGCTGCGAAGCGCCCGGCCGCTGCGGTCAGCGTGGCATGGCCTGGTCATCCAGCCAGCCCGAATCAATTCCTGCATTCGGTGATGCCTGCTACCGACTGCAAGGGCTGTCACCTGGACCCCGGCGGGATATGGGCCGGCGGCATCTATTCGCACAGTCCCAATCCGGGCCAATGCACGACCTGTCACCTTAATCAGCGTCCGGTGGGACCGGCGGGATCGCCGGTATTCGACCATGCTCTGGGTGGCTCCGGCGATTGCGTTGCCTGTCATGCGGTCAGAAGCCCGAGCAAGACCGACTGGACGGGCGGTACGTTCACGCACACGAGTGCCATTACAGCCTGTTCCGGCTGCCACGAATACCGGCGGCCAGCCGATACCCTGCATACGACGCAAGCTACCGGCGACTGCATCAGTTGCCATGCGCCGAAGAGCGTGACGAAAAACGACTGGACAGGTGCCAGCTTCAACCATGTACCGAAGCCCACGACCTGTGCGGGTTGCCACATCGCACAGAAGCCGTCAGCGGCGGTGCGCAATACCGGTATGTCCACAGATGGCAGGAGCTATCAGAATGACTACCTGCACAGCCAGGTTTCCGGCGACTGCGTCGCCTGTCACGCGGTGAAGAGTGTGACAAAGACCGACTGGACGGGCGGCAACTACAGCCACAGTCCGGTACCCGGTACTTGCGCCACTTGCCATACCGTAACCAAACCGGCGGCCGGGGCAACGTCCTTCAACCATTCGCTGCCGGGCCTCGCCGACTGCAAGAGTTGTCATGCATATGCCGGACAGAAGTGGACCGGTGCCTCGGCGATTCCATCGGTCGTGATCCTGACGCCGCCGAGTGGAAAGAACTGGGGCAATATTACGGCCGCTCACCCGGTCATCGATCCGGCAAAGACGGGGATGAGCTGCGCGACCTGCCACGGTGCCAATACGGCAGCGAAAATCATCGCCTACGATCACGCCTTCCCCGTGAGCGGTAGCAAGTGTGTCTACTGCCACTACACCGGTCAGACCGAAACCTCGGCCAGCGTGAAGACCAAGAATCACGAAAGCACCAGCAATACCAAGGACTGCACGGCCTCCGGCTGTCACAGGCCGAAGTCGTACCCGACCTGGAAAGCTTCCAGCGGGACGTTTACGGGCGGGGAGTGGGGCTCTCCCTGAGCGGTTCGCTGCCGGCGTCTGTCTTCGGCGGCCTACTGTGCCGACTTCGCACTCGACAGCATCATGTCGATAAAGCCGGTCACGTATGTCTTTACCTCTGTGCCGTACTGCGCCGGGTCAACGTGCACGCCATAACGCGTGACATTCGTGCTCATGCCGCCTTTCACCCCGCTCAGGGCAGCCAGAACTGCGATCCCCTTGGTGGCGACATTGGCTACCTTGTCGCCGGTGGTCGTTTCGTTTACCAGGTCCGTATAGAAGGGTGCGGCGGAGACGACCGGATTCGCAGTCGCAAAACCCGGTACCTTGGCGAGGTCGGTCATGCATTCGTGTTTGCTGAAGCGCTCCCAGCAGTTCTGGTAGGCCTTGAGGCGGATGTTCATGTCACCGGCGATGGACAGGCGGGCCTCCGCGTCCACTGATGCCGAATCCTTGCTGGCCAATCCGCCCAGGGCGCCTTTCTGGCCGTCGCTTTGCATCTCGGTGAAATCGACGAGGATATTCAGGTGCATCGCATCGGCATCGAGCGTGTCCATGACCCGGCCTTCATACAGGTCCGGCGATTCGCCCTTGGCCGCCTTCATGGCGGCGCCGAGTCCGGCCGATGTGCCGATGAAGCGCGGGTCGAATACGCCCTGGCCGGCCGGTGCGTAGACCACGTACCTGGTGCTCGTGCCCTTGCCGGCTACCTTGTATTCAAATGGAATCGGCCGGGCGTTCCGGTGCATGCCCTGGAAGTCCTCGTTCGCGGCCAGGTCTGCGGCGGGTACAAGCTCGAAGCCCGCTGCACGTGCCTGGTTCTCGGCGTTGGCGCAGATCTCATCGGTAAGGCTCTGCATGCTGGCGTCGTCCATGCCCTGGAGGTTGTATTCCACCTTGACCTTCGCCTCCGCCCGCGTCACGCCGCCTGCCTGGGAGAACAGCCCGCCCTGGGTGCCGGCAGAGCCATTCGACTTGAATGCGAACATCACGTTGCAGGATGTGATTGCGATCTTCCTGACATCCGCCATGAATTTTGCCGCCTTGCCGGGTGCCACGAAGGTCGCCGCCTGGCTCGCGGCGTCTGCCTCGGGATCGTAGGCTGGCGGAGCCTCGGCCTTCTTGCCAAAGCCGAAACCCGTGGTCAGCAAGAATGCAGAAACAATCGCGGCAGAACTCAGCGCCTTGTGCCGGGTCAGGTTCATCGTCAACGCTCCATCCATGAGGTGTCTGCTTGTGTCTTATCAGCCAGGTGCCGCGGTGTCCTTCGGGCAGGCCGAGCGCAGGCATTCTGCCGCAATGCAAGCAGGTTTGCATGACGCCAGTCATGGATCTGCATCGGGGCTGCTATTGCAACTGCGACCAGAAGGCGTTGATCACCGGACGCCTGAGTTTCCGGTTCAGGGCGAAGAGTCCCACTTCATAGGCTTTGAGTCTTGGCCTGACGTCGAGGATGCGGATGTTTCCGGCCAACGGACTGTTGTCGAGCACGATGCGTGGCACCACGCCGATACCAAAGTCGAGGCTGACCATGCTGACAATTGCCTCGTTGCCGGCAACCTGCGCGTAGATCGACGGCTGTACGCCGCGCGCCCGGAACCAGGCATCGACCCGGTTCCTCGCCAGTCCGCCTTCCGAAAGGATCATCGGTGTCGCCGCCCAGTTTCTGCTGTCTGGCTGCGGATGATTCTTTCCCGCAATGAACACCAGCGGTGAAGTGGTGATGGGCCGGAAGGCGAGGCCGCCGGGCAGTACATCCGGCCGCGCACCGATGGCTATGTCTTCTTCGCCGGCCAGCACCCGCGCGATGGCGAGCTCGGGATCGCCGGTATGCAGTTTGATCTCGATACGCGGATGATCGCGGCGAAACGCGCTGAGGATCTCGAACAGGAAGCTGTAGCTGGCCGTCACCGAGCAATACATGCTCACTTCGCCGTGCAGTTCGTCGGCCTCGGCCATCAGTGTATTGCGGATCGCATCCCACTGCGTCAGGGCCTCGCGCGCATAGGGCAGGAACATCTTGCCTTCGTGGGTGAGGGCGACGCTCCGGTTGTCCCTGGTAAAAAGTGCGACGCCGACTTCCGCTTCCAGTTGCTGGATGCTGCGGCTCAACGCTGACGGGCTGACGTGGCTTGCTTCGCTGGCCTTGCCGAAATGCAGTGCATCGGCGAGGTTGAGGAATTGGCGCAGTTGCCGGCTGTCCATGCGCGACACTATTGCATATATCGGGACACTGTATTGTGATTATTTCATTTTACGCAACGATACAGGCCGCCTATAGTGCGGGTTGCAGATACTGGCATCCGCCCCGACACCACAACAGGTATACAGAATGAAGGTTTACTACGACAAGGACTGCAAGCTTTCCCTGATCAAGGGCAAGAAGGTTTCCATCATCGGTTACGGTTCGCAGGGCCATGCCCATGCCTGCAATCTCCACGATTCCGGGGTTGATGTAACCGTCGGCTTGCGTGCTGATTCCTCGTCGCGAAAGAAGGTGAAGCGCGCGGGCCTGAAAGTGGCGGATGTGCCGGCTGCGGTGAAGTCTGCCGATGTGGTGATGATTCTCACCCCGGATGAATTCCAGAAGCAGCTGTACAAGGAAGAAATCGAGCCGAACCTGAAGAAGGGCGCGACGCTCGCCTTTGCCCATGGCTTCGCCATTCACTATAACCAGGTCGTACCGCGCGCCGATCTGGACGTCATCATGATTGCGCCGAAGGCGCCCGGCCATACGGTTCGCTCGGAATTCGTCAAGGGCGGCGGCATCCCCGATCTGATCGCGGTATTCCAGGATACTTCGGGCAAGGCCAAGCAGCTTGCCCTGTCATATGCCTCGGGCATCGGTGGCGGGCGCACCGGCATTATCGAAACGACCTTCAAGGACGAGTGCGAAACTGATCTGTTCGGCGAGCAGACCGTACTCTGCGGTGGCGCCGTCGAGCTGGTGAAGATGGGTTTCGAAACCCTGACCGAAGCGGGCTATCCGGCGGAGATGGCCTACTTCGAGTGTCTGCACGAGCTCAAGCTCATCGTGGACCTGATGTACGAAGGCGGTATCGCCAACATGAACTATTCGATCTCCAACAATGCGGAGTACGGCGAGTACGTCACCGGCCCCAAGGTCATCAACGAAGAATCCCGCAAGGCGATGCGTCAGGCGCTGAAGAACATCCAGAACGGCGAGTATGCCAAGCAGTTCATCGCTGAAGGTGCGACCAACTATCCGTCCATGACCGCTTACCGTCGTAACAATGCGGCGCATCCGATCGAGCAGGTGGGTGCAAAGCTGCGGGCGATGATGCCGTGGATCACCGCGAACAAGCTGGTCGACAAAGAGAAGAACTAGGTCTGAACGAGCAGGGCCGGAATCCGGCCCTGCGACCTGGCTGGTGACCGCCGGGGAGGGAGAGATGTCCAAGACTGGTCCATCGGCACCCAGGTGCCCGATTCCACCCCCCGCCTCGCCGGAGGCGCGCCGCGAGCCGCTGCCGTGGCAGCGCCCCAAGCCGGTCGAGGATGACAGCTCCGTTCCCGCCCGGCTGAAGGCCATCATGGAAAGCCCCAGCTACTGCGAGGCGGACCGGGATGTTGATTTTCTGCAGCTGGAGGAGATGCGCGGGCTCAGGCTGCAGGTGGACTATGCCAAGCCGGAGATGTTGCTGACCCGGCACGGCATCACGCAGACGATTGTGGTCTTTGGCAGCACCCGTATAGCGGAGCCGGCAGCCGCGCAGCGCGCGCTTGAGGCCCGGCGCGCGACGTGTGCGGCAAATCCGGCTGATGCCGAGTGCCAGCAGCGTGTGCGCATTGCCGAGCGGATTCTGGCCAAGAGCCACTACTACGAAGTGGCCCGGCAGTTCGGTCAACTTGTGGCCCAGGCAGACAAGGGCAGGGACGGCTCACATCTGGTTGTGCTGACCGGGGGCGGCCCCGGCATCATGGAGGCCGCCAACCGCGGCGCCTTCGACGTTGGTGCCAAGTCGGTTGGTCTGAACATCAGGCTTCCTCACGAGCAGTTTCCCAATCCCTACATCACGCCGGGTCTCTGCATGCGCTTTCATTACTTTGCGCTGCGCAAACTGCACTTTTTGCTGCGGGCCAGGGCCCTGGTGGTGTTCCCCGGCGGATATGGCACTCTGGACGAACTTTTCGAAACGCTGACGCTGGTGCAAACGCGCAAGATCAGGCCCGTCCCGGTGGTGTTGGTGGGTCAGGAATATTGGCGTCAGGCTTTCAATCCCGATTTCCTGGTGGATGAGGGTGTTATCGATCCCGAAGACCGGGAACTGTTCTGGTACGCCGAGACGGCGGACGAGATCTGGGAGGGCATCCGGCACTGGTACGAGATCAACGGTGAACCGCTGGCCTGACCGAAGCGCCCGGTTTTCCGGTACCGCTTGGCCGATTATTCAAGGAGCAGGGCATGAAGCTGGAGTTTCACGGTGCCGATCTGGGCGTGACAGGATCGTGCCACCTTGTGGAGTGTGCGGGCAAGCGCGTGCTGATCGACTGTGGCCTGTACCAGGGCGGATACGAGCAGGACGATGAGAACACCAAAGCCTTCGGCTTCGATGCTGACTCGATCGACTATGTGTTGCTGACCCATGCGCACCTGGATCACTGCGGGCGGTTGCCATTGCTGGCCAAGCGGGGATTCCGCGGGGAGATCATCACCACCGCTGCTTCCCGGGAGCTGGCACGTCTGGTCATGCTTGATTCGGCCCACCTGCAGGAAGAGGAAGCCCGCTGGCGCGCGCGCCGCGCCGGACGGCATGCCGACAAAGGCGCTGCGGGGCCGCTCTACACGACCCTTGAAGCGCTGAACACGCTGGATTTTTTCGGTCGCACGGTGGCCTACAACCGGCCGATCGAGGTGACACCCGGTATCCGCGCCACGTTCATCGACGCGGGGCACATCCTCGGTTCTGCCTGCGTACTGCTGGAACTCAGCGAAGGCGGCACGTCCCGCCGACTGCTTTTTTCAGGCGACCTCGGCGGCAGCGGCAGACCGATCCTGCGCGACCCGGCACCGCCTCCGCAGGTGGACATTGTCATCATGGAGACGACCTATGGTGACCGCCGGCACAAGCCGCTCGGACCTTCCATCGAAGAGCTCTACGCTTCGATCGAGGCTGCGCTCGACCGCGGCGGTAACGTGGTGATTCCGACATTTGCCCTGGAGCGGGCCCAGGAAGTTCTCTATCACCTGCGCGAAGCAACCGAAAGCCGGCGCCTGCCGCGCCGGATGCAGGTCTTTCTCGATTCACCGATGGCCATCTCGGCCACCGAAATATTCCGGCGTCACCCGGAGTGTTACGACGCCGAGACCTGCGAACTGTTCCGCGATGGTCGCGACCCCTTCGACATGCCGGGGCTGCATTTCACACATGAGGCGGCGGAGTCCATGGCGCTGAACAGGATCGCAGGTGGCTCCGTAATCATGGCGGGTTCCGGCATGTGCACGGGCGGTCGGGTGCGTCACCACCTGAAGCACAACCTGTGGCGCGAAGACTCGGCGATCGTGTTTGTGGGTTACGCGGCGCGGGGCACGCTCGCGCGGCGCATCATCGATGGAGCCAAAACCGTAAAACTGTTTGGCGACGAGATCCGGGTGCAGGCGAGCATTCACACCATCAATGGCTTCTCGGCACACGCCGACCAGGCCGAACTGCTCGCCTGGCATGCGCAGACCAAAGCAAAGCGTACCTTCCTGGTGCATGGCGAACCGGACCCGATGAAGGTCTTCGCCGGCCGCTTGACGGGTACGGCAGTCGAGATGCCCGCGCCACACCAGTCCTTCACGCTGTGAGCTGAAAAGGCTTGCCCGAACGCCACACGACCGCCTTTTTCCCGTATTGCAATCACGCCCTGCCGGGCGTAAACAAGAGTGAGTGAATATCACGTCTGAGACGGGCTGATGGCCGTCGGGAATCCGGTGCTGAGCCCAGCCGCTGTTGCAGGATCGGAACAGGCGGCCGCCCTGCAGGCACCGCTGGGGCGGATCAGCGAAGTCCATGGTCCTGTCGTCGTCATTGAGTGTACGACCCTGCCACCGCTGCGCCAGGCGGTCCGTGTGGATACCGAGCACGACAGCTTCGTGTTCGAGGTGCATCAGCATCTGGATGGCACGCATGTCCGCGCGATCGCCATGCACGAGGCCGAGGGACTACGGCGCGGCATGCTGGTTCATGACAGCGGTGGCCCACTGCATATCCCCGTAAGCGCAGCGTGTCTCGGTCGCGTGCTCAACATCTTTGGCGAAGCCCTGGACGGCGGGCAGCCACTTGTCCCTGACGGCTACCGGAATATCCATCGCCCGGCGCTGCCTTTAAGCAGTGCCGTGGGGGTCAGCGGCATTCTCGCGACCGGCATCAAGGTCATCGACCTCCTGTGTCCCTTTGTCCGCGGCGGCAAGGCCGGATTGTTTGGCGGTGCCGGTGTTGGCAAGACCGTGCTGGTCATGGAGTTCATGCATGCCATCGCATCCTTGCACGCCGGCGTATCGGTGTTCGGCGGGGTGGGCGAAAGAATCCGCGAAGCGCACGAACTCTGGCACGAGATGACCAAAGCGGGAGTCATGCCCCAGACCGCCATGGTTTTCGGCCAGATGGACGAGTCGCCGGGCGTGCGGAGCCGCGTTGGGCTGTCTGCCCTGACCTATGCCGAGTACCTGCGCGACACGCTGCACAAGGAAGTGCTGTTCGTGATGGACAACGTGTTCCGTTTCGTACAGGCCGGGTCCGAGATCTCCAGCCTGCTTGGCCGGATGCCGGCGACGGTCGGTTACCAGCCGACCCTGGCGACAGAAGTTGCAGAACTGGAAGACCGCATCATGTCGACGGCGGAAGGCGCCATCACCTCGGTACAGGCGGTCTATGTGCCGGCCGATGACATGACGGATCCGGCCGTCAGCGCAATCCTGAGTCACCTGGACACCAAGGTCATCCTGTCCCGTCGGCAGGCAAGCCAGGGCATCTATCCGGCCGTCGACCCGATCCGCTCGTCCAGCAACGCGATGGACCGGACGACTCTGGGTGACAGGCATTACGCTATCGCTGCCGGTGTGCGCGAGCACCTGGCGCGGTATGCCCAGCTCGAGGACATCATCGCCATGCTCGGTATTGAAGAGTTGTCCGCGGATGACCGGAAGATTGTCGTCCGCGCCCGCAAGCTGCAGCGCTATCTGACCCAGCCGTTCTGGGTAACGGCCGCGCATACCGGCATGGCGGGCGTATCGGTGCCACTGGCCGCCACGCTGGATGACTGCGAGGGATTTCTGTCGGGCCGTTACGACGACCTGTCCGAGGACCGCTGCTACATGCGGGGCAGTCTGCAGGCGCCGTGATGAATACCTTCAGTCTCAGTCTGCGTGACGTGAACGGCGGGGAAACCATTTCCGACGTGACCTCCTTTGTCGGTGAAGACGAGACAGGCAGTTTCGGTTTGCTGCCCGGGCACGCCCGCTTCATGACCTCGCTGGTATTCGGCCTGGCGCGCTTCCGTTGCGGTGATGCGCCGTGGCGCTACCTGGCGATGCCCGGCGCGTTGCTCTATTTCGTGGATGGCGTGGTGCAGATC
>CAYJPG010000092.1:0-12189 GCA_964371995.1 uncultured Chromatiaceae bacterium
CACGCTTGATACGACCAGGTCGATGATCAGGAACGGAATGAACGTCAGGAAGCCGATCTGGAATGCGGTCTTGAGTTCGCTGGTCATGAAGCTCGGCAGCAGCACTGACATCGGCACCTCTGCCGGGCTCGCAAAGCCTTCGCGTCCCGACAGCCCGGCAAACAGTTGCAGATCCGGTTCCCGGGTCTGGCTCAGCATGAATTCACGCAGCGGTACCTGTGCCTTGTCTGCGGCATCGCTCATTTCCATCGTGCCGGCCAGGTATGGCTGCAGCGCATCTGCATTGATGCGGTCGATGACCGGTGCCATGACGAAATAGGTCAGGAACAGCGCGAGTCCGACCAGGATCTGGTTAGGCGGGGTTTGCGGCATCCCGAGCGCCTGACGCAGGATGGCCAGCACGATCACGATGCGGGTAAACGAGGTGGCAGCCAGCAGCAGTGACGGCAGCAGCGTCAGCGCCGTCATCAGCATGAGGATCTGGATGCTTACTGACCAGGTCTTCCCGCCGTCGCTGCTGTCGACCAGTGAAAGCGCCGGAATAGCCGGTGCCGAAATGGCCAGCGCAGGAACCAGCAGCAGTGCAGCGAGCAGGGCGCCGCGGCGCGCAGTGACGGAAAAGGCGGAACTCATGACTTGCTTTCCATGAACCTGGAGAATTCTGTGTTGGTGTTCTGGGCGATGACATGCAGCGTGCGCATGCCTGAAGGGCTTATGCCGACCAGCACCTGATCGCTGCCGACCTTCAGCAGCACTACGCGCTCGCGGTTACCGAGTGACAGGCCGGTGACGATTTCAACAAGCCCGCCGCGCGCACCGCTGCGGGCGCGAAACCGGCGCGATACCCAGGCCGTTGCGCCAAGCAGGCCAAGCACGATGGCAAGTCCCGCCACCATGCGCAGCGTGGCAGAGGCGATATCGCCGGCAGCCAGGCCACCAGTGGCCACGCCGCTTGCCGGCGTCTCGGCGAGGACCGGTATCGCGTACAGCAAGCCGGAAACGGCCAGGCACACGAGTGTGCTTGATGATCGGCGAAATTCTTTCAGGCCATGCATTGCAGATACTCAGCCCTGTGGTTCGATGCGTTTGCCGGGCGGCACCACATCGGTCAGGCGGATGCCGAACTTGTCGTTGACGATCACGATTTCGCCATGCGCCACGAGGGTGCCGTTCACCAGCACGTCAAGCGGCTCGCCGGCGCTGCGGTTTAGCTCAACGACTGAACCCTGTGAAAGGCGCAGCAGCCGGCCGACGCTCATCTGTGCACGTCCGACTTCCAGCGACAGCGTGACCGGCACATCGAGAATGACGTCGATGTTCGGACGCACATCATTGCCCGCGGTCGTGGCGGCCGCAGCCGACCCGTCCAGTGCCGGGGCCTGAAAAGGCTGCGCTGTTGCCGACGCGGCAACAGCGCTGTCAGCGGTCTTCGCCTCGTCCATATTTCTCTCCTACTGTGATGCGGTTCGCGGGTTTGGTGATGCGTACGGCGTTGCGGCCCTGACAGGCACCGAGCGTGCCTTCGAGCAGCGCGTTCTCACCGGCAAAAAGGGTTACGGTGGTCGGCGCATCAATGGCAATGATGTCGCCCGGGCGGGCCTGGCTGATGTCGCGCAGGATCACCTGCGTGCCGTTAAGTACGGCGCGCAGCGAGACTGTCGCGTCCTGCACGTCAGTCTTGAGCCGGGCCTGCCAGCGTTGCGAGTCAGCCTCGCCCTGGTTGGTTTGGCCGGGATTGCGCAGACGACGCAAGGGTTCGATGAGGGCCTGTGGAAGAATGAGGTCGACTTTCAGTTCATGGCCGCCGAGTACCAGCTCAAACCCGGTGATGCAGACCGGTTCGGAGTTTGAGGCGATTGCGGCGAAGACCGGGCTGATTTCGGAATTGGCGAGCTGGATATCCACTGCCATGTACGGCTTCCACGCTTCCTTCATGTCTTCGATAATTGCGGCGACGAACTTGCGGACCAGCCGCGTTTCCATCGGCGTGAAGTCCGGCGTGCCCTCGGCGCGTGTGGTCTTGCCGTCGCCGCCAAAGAAGATATCGGTCAGCGTGAAAACAAAATCAGCATCCAGCGTGATCATGCCCTTGAGCTTTTGCGTGCGCATTTCCAGTACGTTGAGACTGGTAGGTACCGGCAGACGCCGGGCATAGACGCCCCAGCGTTCTTCACGCCAGCCGCGCGGTGTGACATCGACAGGACGGCGGAAGAAACGACGCGACGTCATCTTCAGCAGGCCGCCCAACCGTTCCGATATCGCATCCAGAGCCGGTGCGCGGTCGGACGCAATGCGCTCCCAGTGATCGGCATGCAGATCCAGTACCTGGCCCTCGGGCACAGGTCCCTGCGGGTCGACGTTACCCGCACCTTCGCGCAGCGCCTGGGCTTCGTCCTCGGAAATGATTTCTCTGGTGTTCATGCGCGGACCAGCAACGGGCTACTGAACGACAAAGCTCGTGAAGTAAAGGTCCTCGACGCCGGCTTCGCCGGTATTGGCCTTCATGATCTTCTGCACCTCGGCCAGGGCCTGTTTGCGCAGCTTTTCCTTGTCCTCGCGATTGGTCAGTGAGCTGACCGTTTGACCGCCGAGCAGCATCAGCAGGTTGTTGCGGATCACCGGCATGTGGGTTCCGAGATCGGTGATGACTTTTTCATCGCGGGCCATGAGTTCCACGGTGACCTGCAGAAAGCGGATCGAACCCTTGTCTTCGAGGCTGGCGACCAGCGGCGGGTCGAAGGCCAGATATTTGGGCGGGGCCTTGTTGACCGGCTCCACGGCTTTGCCGGCTTTGCCGGCTTTGTCGACGACGACCTCCGGGGCGGGGCAGTTCGGTGTCATCGAGTGCAGGAGCTTGCAGCCGAGTATTGGCCCGGCCAGCTGTGTGATCAGCATCATCAGGAACAGGCCGGTACCGAGGCCAATGATCTTGACCAGACCATTGCTGCTCTTTGCGGTTGCTGCAAGTTCGACGGCAGGTGTTGCCTGAGTTTCTTCAGTTGCCATGAGTGCGGTTCCGTAACAAGTCCCGGAAACCTCATAGCAAGACCCGTGCCATCCGCCGGGTATTCTTAAAAGATCTTATATATCAGTATCTTGGCTCTCGACAGATACCCGTCGGTGGCGTCAATACCTTGACGGAACGGTCGGATTCGTCAAGCGATTGGCGGCGGTGCGCTCAGGCCCAGGCGTCGAGCAGCCGGTTTGCAGCCTGACGGGCCGGCAGGAGTCCATCGGGCAGGCTGGTCCGTGCCGATGACCGCTGCCATGCGTTCTGTGCGACCGGGGCTTCGTTAAAGGCCTGCTGCTGATCGGGCGGACGCCGGTCCGTGCCGGAATCGACCTGCGCATGAGCCAGGCGTATGCCCTGTTCGGCAAACATCTCGCGCAGCTGCGGCAGTGAGGCTTCAATGGCTTCGCGCGTATGACTGTGCTGCGTGCCGAACCAGACCTGTGCGGTGTTGTCGGCAATCTTGATCTCGATGTCCAGCGTGCCGAGGCTCTCGGGATGCAGCTTGAGCCTTGCAGAGTGTGTGCCGGGGCCGGCCAGTGTCAGCAGGCGGTCGCCAAGGCCGGTGGTCCACGCATGGGCCGGGCCGAGCGGCTGCAACGGCGGAAAGCCGCTGAGGCTGCTGCGGACCATATTGCCGAGTCCGCTGCTGTCGGTGGTTTGCGTATTGGCATTGGTCGCGCTGGCTTCGCTGAACAGGGAACCCGTGCCGCTGCCGGCGGTATTGAACACCGCGGCAAAGGCTTCGCGACTGCTACCTTGCGACAGATTCTGCACCAGGCGGGACAGGTCTCCGGCAGTCAGTCCCGCCGGTTGCGACAGAGCGGCGCCGGGTTCTGCATCAGACAGTGGGTCGGGCGTACTGTCAGTCACAGAGGTCGCAGTCGCCAGGCCCGGCACTGGTGTGTCCGGGAGCGGCATGAAGCGGTCCGGCCGGTTCCTGATACCGGTCTGCACCGGGGCTGTGACCGTCGCCATGTTCAGCTGGCGGCTGTGCTCGATATCGGCCAGCGAAATACGCGCTGCTGGTACCGCTTCGCCCGGTTCTGCTTCAGCGGCAGGCTGTGCGGTACGGGATTGCACGGCCATGGGGAGGTCGGGCGCGATCTCCCGCGGCTCAGGCGGCAAATTGCTGCCGCTTGCCGGCAAAGCGGTGCCGCTGACGGGGGTGGAAAGCGTTGCGGTTTGCGCCTGCTGACCGGGTACCACGACCAGCGGCATCGCCGGCATTTCCGCGGTATCGGCAGCAGTATCGGGCAGCAGCAGCGGGTCAGTAGTGGTGGTGTCTCCGTCTGCAGTGAGGGCTGATATAGCTGGTGCAGCTGGCTGTACACCCTGCAAAAAGCCCATCAAAAGGGCGGCAAATGGCTCGGGACCGCTGTCTGCGCTGTCGCCGGAGGCGGGCGTGCCGGCGGGCCGGGAGGGCGCAATACCGTTCGCTGCCGGTCCCGCAGCCGGTGGACGCAGTGCGCTTGCCGCAAGCGCTTGTGCGTCGGGAGGCGGAGCCGTTATGAGACCCAGATCACTCACTGAATATGCGTTGTTTTCATGTTACCTGTGTAATTCAAGCAATCTCCGTGCCAACCGGAGCGCAGCGAGTTCACGCTTTGCCCTGATTGGCGATTTCGTCGAGCCGCAGTTGTTCAAGCCGGTCGCGCCGTTGCCGTTCGCGCTGTTCTATCCGTTCGCCCAGGCGTTCGAGCGCCAGGCTGCGGGCACGCGCCGCGCGCCATTGCGCAGCGTGCTGTTCAGCCTGGTGCCGCTGTGTTTCGACATTGCCGCGCTGTTCGTCAACCGCATCGCGCAGACGCGCCATGAAACCACGGTTGCTGCGCAGGGCGCTGATGGTCATGGCAGATGAGTTGCCCTGGCTGCTGCCCGAATAGTCGGCGAGATAGCTCCGGATCTGTTCCAGGCGCTTCTCGTCGGCGTCAAGCAGCTTGAGCCGTTCGGCAAGCCGCCGTGAGGCCTCCGCTTCAGTGTGCTCGGCGAGTTTCTGCAGGACCTGCATCCGGTTGCGTCTGGCCATCGCAGTCGATTCTCAGTGCGTGTCAGCCGCGCGGGCGACTGGCTGTATCGCCGGGATCGCTGTGCAACAGTGTTTCCAGCTGCGCGATGCTTTCCTCGAAGCTGACTGGTGCCTGGGTGGACTGGCGCAGGAATGCCTCGACGCGCGGCCACAGGCGGACAGCGCGGTCGAGCTGTGGATCGGAACCGGCCCGGTACGCGCCGACGGTGATCAGGTCGCGGTTGCGCAGATAACAGGCGACGATTTCCCGGAACTTCTGCGCAGCACCCAGATGCTGCGGCGAGGTGATACGGGTCATCGACCGGCTGATCGATGACTCGATGTTGATCGGCGGGTAAATGCCGCTTTCGGCCATGTCGCGCGAGAGCATGATGTGTCCGTCCAGAATTGCGCGGGCGGCATCCACGATCGGATCGTTTTCATCATCGCCTTCCGCGAGCACTGTGTAGAACGCGGTAATAGAGCCGCCACCTTCGGCACCGGTTCCGGCCCGCTCCACGAGCTGTGGCAGACGGCCGAATACGGAGGGCGGATAGCCCTTGGTTGCCGGTGGCTCGCCGATGGCGAGGCCGATTTCACGCTGTGCCTGGGCAAAGCGGGTCAGCGAGTCCATGAGCAGCAGCACATGGCTGCCGCGATCGCGAAAATGTTCGGCGATGGCTGTTGCGCGCCACGCGCCATGCAGACGCAGCAGCGGTGAACAGTCGGCTGGTGTCGCAACGACGACCGCACGAGCGAGGCCGGTCGCACCGAGATTGTCTTCGACGAATTCCTTTACTTCGCGGCCGCGTTCGCCAATCAGGCCGACGACGATGACGTCTGCACGCGTGAAGCGCGTCATCATGCCGAGCAGGGTGCTCTTGCCCACACCACTGCCGGCAAAGAGCCCGAGTCGCTGACCGCGACCGACACTGAACAGGGCGTTGATCGAACGCACGCCCACATCGAGTGGCTGATGGATGGGCTGCCGCGCGAGCGGATTGATCGGGTCTGCTTCGAGTCGGGTATGCCCGTCATACTGCAGCGGACCGCGCCCGTCGAGCGGATTTCCCGCGCCATCGATGACGCGTCCGAGCAGGGCATCGCCGACGCCAACCTGTGCCACCGCGCGTCGCGGGATCACCCGCGCGTTCGGCATGATGCCGGCCATGGTGCTGGTCGGCATCAGGAACAGACGGTCGCCGGAAAAGCCGACCACTTCGGCTTCGACCGCACTGCCGCCATTGCCCTGGATCTGGCAGCGACTGCCGAGTGCGGCCTCGCAGCCGACCGCCTCGAGCGTGAGGCCGGCGACGCGGGCGAGCTTTCCTTCCACGACCACTTCGGGTTCATGCGCACCGCTGCGCTGCCAGGCCAGGCGCCGTGACCAGCGGTCACTGCGTTCTGCGGCGAGCCGCACCGCCGGGTGATTAGCCAGCAGTGGCACGTTCGTCCTCCAGCAGGCCGGCAATGACGCGCGCCAGCCGGGTATCGAGCCGCGCGTCGATCGTCGAACGCGCCGAAGTGATCAGGCAGCCGCCGCGTTCTATCAACGGGTCGGCTTCAAGGCGCCAGGCACGGTCGGTAGCGCTCTCTGTCAGGCAACTGCGCACCACGTCGGCATCGTCCGGATGCAGCCGTACGGCGATATCGCCGGATGCCAGCGGCAGGGCGGTCAGACCTTCGCGGATTACGCCGATGATGTGTGCCGGATCAAGGTGTACTTCGCGGCGGATCAGTTGCCGGACGATCGCCTGCACCAGTGCCATCAGTTCTTCCTCGACGCGATGATCGAGATCCTCAAGTGGCCGGGCGAGCGCATCGAGTACGTGTTCGACGGCCTCGATGCGTGCGGCGAGTTCGCGGGTGCCGGCTTCGATGCCGGCGACCCGGCCTTCTTCAAGGCCCTGCTGCCAGGCGCGCTGTTGTAATGCGTTCAGATCAGCGTCGCCGTTGCGCCGCAGGCCGGCAGCGCCGCCTGCGGCCGACACTTCCGGCGCCTGCCAGGCAACGCACTGGTCTGCGGCCGAGGAACTGCGGATCAGCCTAGACAAAGTCGTCACCGCCGCCGCCCAGATTGATGGTGCCGTCATCAGCCAGACGCCGGGCGGCCATGACGATTTCCTTCTGGGCTGCCTCGACCTCCGCCAGCCGCACCGGGCCTTTGGCATCGAGATCGGAACGGAGCATCTCGCCGGCCCGCTTCGACATGTTCCTGAAGATCTTGTCCTGCAGCGTCTGGTCAGCGCCTTTCAGCGCGATGACCAGCATGTCGGGGGTAACCTCGCGAACCAGAGCCTGAATGCCGCGGTCATCGACATCGATCAGGTTGTCGAACACGAACATGTTGTCCTGGATTTCCTGGCAAAGAACCGCGTTGTTCTCGTTCAGGGTTTCGATGATCTGCTTCTCTATCTCCTTGCCAACGCCGTTGAGTATGCCGGCCGCGCTACGAATACCGCCGATCGGCATGACCTTGGAAACTGGTGTATGGGAAAACTTCTGCTGCATGATCTCGTCGAGTTCTTCGATCGTGTTCTGGGGAATCTCGGCCATGCGTGCGATGCGTGCCACGATGTCCGTGGCAAGGCGTACCGGCAACAGGTTGATTACCTCGGAAGCCTTTTTGGTATCCATGCCAGCCAGCACCACGGCAATCACCTGCGGATGCTCGCGGCCAATGAATTCGGCAATCTCCTTCGACTCCAGCAGCTGGAGTGAATCAAGACCCTTGGGGGTTTCCTCGACGATGCGATCGATGACCTTGGTGGCCTTTTCCTCACCGAGAGAACTGGTCAGCAGTCGTTTGATCGACGCCGTTGAGCGGGATGAAAACTGTCCCTGGCCTTCGACGTTGTCAGTGAAATGCGTGAGTACATGGTCGGCCTGGTCCCGGCTCACCTTGCGCAGCGAGGCCATGGCCTTGCCCAGTCGCTGGACTTCGCCCACTGGCATATGCCGCATGATTTCGCCGGCTTCCTTCTCGCTCAGCGACATCAGGAAGATTGCTGCGCGCTCACTTCCGGAAAGATCCTGTTGTTTCTCAGCCATCTGACTGCACCCACGCCCTGACGATCTGTGCTACGCGTTCCGGATTCTTGTCGGCCAGTTGCCGTGCAACGCTGACCTTTTCGTCGTAACTCAGCGGTATGCGCGGGTCGGCAGCGAAATTGCCGCCCGGTCCGGCGAGTGCTGCCTGGTTGCCGGCTGCGGCCGGCGCACCGCCAGCCAGTGCCCGCAGCAGCGGCTTGACCAGCACCATAACCACGATGAGTACCAGCGCAGCCGCCAGCCCCTGTTTGCCATAGGACTGCACCGCGGGGTTCTGCAGGAAGCCGGGCTCTTCTGCCGGAGCGGTATTCTCGGGTGGCTGCCAGAATGCCATGCTGCTTACGCTGACGGTGTCACCGCGCTTTTCGTCATAGCCGACCGCGTCACGTACCAGTTTCGTCATGGCCTCGAGCTCTGCATCGGCCAGTTTTTCCGGAACAACGTTACCTTCATCATCCGTAATGGTCTTTTCGGCGATCAACACGGCGACGGACAGCCGCTGTATGCCGCCAAAAGGCTGCTTCGTGTGACTCAGGGTCCGGTCCATCTCGAAATTGCGCGTACGACGGATCGATTCATTGTCCGGTGCCGCGGGAGCAGCTGCAGCCGCCTGGGCGTTGGCGGCATCCGCCGGAATTGCCGGATTGGGTGTTGCGCCAGCCGCCTGCGCCGGCGGCGGAGGCTGATTGCTGAGTGCACCCGGAATACCGCCAAGCAGGCCGGCGCCCCTGGCGCGTTCTTCTGCAACCTGCTCGCTGCGCACGACGGTCTCGGGGTCGTAGAGTTCCTGGGTTTCCTCACGCTGCGTGAAATCCAGCTCGGCGGTTACCGTGGTGCGTACACGGCCGGTGCCCAGCATCGGGATCAGCAGGTTTTCGACGCGCTTGACGTAGCTGTCCTCGACCCGGTGTACGTAGTCCAGCTGGCGCGTACTCAGGCCCAGTTCGGTGGAGTCTTCGGGAGAGTTGAGCAGCCGGCCGCTCTGATCGACGACCGTGACCTTGCCGGCTTCGAGTTCCGGAATGCTTGATGCGACCAGGTGCACGATGGCCGAAACCTGTGCGTCAGTAACGCTGCGACCACCATAGAGCTGCAGCAGGACGGAAGCGCCGGGGGCCTGCTTTTTGCCCAGAAATACTGTCGATTTAGGTACGGCGAGGTGTACCCGTGCCGACTGGACGGGTTGCAGGCTGCTGATGGTACGGGCGAGTTCGGTTTCAAGGGCGTGCTGGTATCGGGCATTTTCCATGAACTGGCTGGTCGAGAAACTGCTGCCGCCCTCCATGATTTCCAGACCGAAACCGGAACTCTTCGGCAGCCCCTGCTCGGCGAGCTTGAGCCGTGCTGCGTGGACCTGTTCGGCCGGCACCGTTACAGCGCCGCTATTGTTGTCCAGCTTGTAGGGAATGCCGGCGCTGCCGAGCGCATTGACGATCTCGCTGGCCTCTTTGTCCGAGACGTTGCTGAACAGTACCGTGTAACCGGGATTGCTCATCCAGAACGCTGCGGTAACCCCGATGGAGATACTTGCCGCAAGGCCGATCAGGATCAGCAGCTGCCGCATGCCAGGCATGCGCGTCAGCTGTGCGAAAGGATTGACGAACTGGTTGTCTGCTGTAGCCATGAATTACTCCCGAGAATTCCGCATGCCCGATCAGATCGGCATGTTCATGATTTCCTGATAGGCATCGATCAGTTTGTTGCGCACCTGTGTCATGGCCGTGAATGACAGGCTCGCTTTCTGCATGCTTACCATCACTTCCGCGACGCTGGTGTCAGAAGTGCCGTTCTGGAAGTCGGTCATCATGCTGGTGGCGACCGACTGTTGCTCGTTAACCTTGTCGATGGACTGCTGCAGCACCTGGCCGAAACTGCTGTCGGTCGCTTTTGGTGCAGCGGCGGGAAGATCCATCGAGGCAGCGAGTGCCCGCATCTGGCTCAGGACATTGTTGATTTCCATACTCACGGTCTTGCTCCGGTTCGTGCTGTTCAGGCGGTCTGGCTGTGGTTCAGGGGTTCCCGGCAGCGCGGGATCGCAAAACCGATGCTCCGCAGTCGGGCGATCTTGTAGCGAAGCGTGCGCGGACTGATGCCCAGGCTTGCTGCAGCCTTCTGCCGTGTGCCGGCGCGCGCCAGGGCGTCGACGATCAGCTGGCCTTCAACCGAGGCCATGTTCTCCTGCAGCAGGGTTTCCTGGCTGCCAGGGGTACCAGTCGGGGCGCTGACAGGCGCTGCGATGCTGCCTGGCGGTGCCTCGAAACGCAGATCACGCGCGCGGATAACCTTGCCGCCGCCGAGTATTACCGCGCGTTGCAGAAGGTTCTGCAGTTCGCGGACGTTGCCGGGCCACGAGTGGGCAGCCAGGGCGGTGATGGCGTCATCGGCGAGCATTGGCGTCAGGCGTTCGTCGCCGGTGATCTTCTGCAGAAAGTGCTGTGCCAGCGGAATGATGTCGCCAGGACGCTCGCGCAACGCCGGGGCGTTGAGCGGAAATACGCTCAGCCGGTAGTAGAGGTCTTCGCGAAACCGACCTGCTGTAACCTGTTGCCGCAGGTCGCGGTTGGTTGTGGCGATGACCCGCACATCGAGCGGAATCGGCGTGCGGCCACCGATGCGTTCGACTTCGCGTTCCTGCAGTACCCGCAGCAGCTTGGCCTGCAGACTGATATCCATCTCGCTGATTTCGTCGAGCAGCAGTGTGCCGCCCTGGGCCTGTTCGAATTTGCCGGGTCGCGCCTCATGGGCGCCGGTGAAAGCACCTTTTTCGTGGCCGAACAGCAGCGCTTCAAGCATGTTTTCCGGGATTGCCGCACAGTTGATCGCGACGAAGGGCCGGTCAGCGCGCGGTGCGAGCTGGTGCAGGAGCCGGGCAAGTACCTCCTTGCCGGTGCCACTTTCGCCGCTGATCAGTACGGTTGCGTCTGAAGCCGCGACCCGCTCGGCGAGCCCGACCAGTTCAACGCTGAGCGGGTCGGCTACGACCAGGTCGTGCGCGGAGTGCGTCATCAGCGGGCGCAGCCGCTTCAGGCGCTCGATGAGCAGCGGGGCAGCAAATGGCTTGACGAGATAGTCGGTCGCACCTTCAAGCATGCAGCGCACGGCATGTTCGATACTGCCATGTGCGGTAATCATCAAGACTGGCAGCGAGGGGCGCAGTTCGCGGATGGCTGACAGCAGGGCGAAGCCGTCCATCGGTTTCATCTGGTAATCGGTGACTACGGCTTCGAAGACATCAGCAGTCAGTGCCACCAGGGCTGTTTCGCCATCGGCTGCGGTCACCACCTCGTAGTCTGCGAGGCGCAGGGTTTCGGCCAGCGCTTCGCGCAACGTGGCGTCGTCCTCAACCAGCAGGATGGGGTGTCGCTTGCTCATGCTGCCTGATGCTCCGCCGATGCTTGCTTCTTCTGTGTGTCCGGCGCGGGCAGCTTGCTGAGTGCGGTGCTGAGCGGCAACCGCATTACGAAGCTCGCGCCCTGCGAAGGGTTGTTTTCGACGTGTACGTCGCCACCGTGCGCACGGGCTACCGACTTCACGACTGCGAGACCCAGACCAGTGCCATCACTGCGCGAGGTAAAGAAGGGTTCGAAGATCTGGTTGTGCAGACCTGGCGGTACCCCGGGACCATTGTCGCTGACGCGCAGTTCTGCGGTGCTGCCGCTGACATTGAAGCTGAGGCTCACGACAGCTGAGGGACCGGCGGCCTGCAGGCCGTTGGTGATCAGGTTCAGCAGTGTGCCGACCAGGGCCTCGCGATTGCCACAGACGATGGCATCGGCAGGGGCAGGATGTACCACAAGTTTCTGGCCAGGGCGCAGCAGCGCGACGGCGGCGCTTTCTGTCGCCGCAGCGATATCGGTGAGTTCAACCGGCAGCTTGCTGGCGACTGCGCCGCGTGCGAAGCCGAGCATGTCGCCGACCAGTTGCTCAAGATTGTTCAGGCAGCCGATCGCGCGACTCAGCAGTTCGTCACGCCGGGGTTGTGGAATCGCCGGGTTGGCTGCATTCGAGGTGTAGAGCAGGGCAGCCGACAGCGGCGTGCGGATCTGGTGGGCGAGTGTGGCCGCCATTTCGCCGAGTGCGGCCAGGCGCTGATGCCTCGACAGGGCGGTATTGACCTTGC
>CAYJPG010000093.1:0-12133 GCA_964371995.1 uncultured Chromatiaceae bacterium
TACCAGAGCCGCCCGTCGGTAAGCACCCCGTCCACGTCCAGCACCAGCAGCCTGATCCGGGCGGCAATGGCCAGCAGTTCGTGGTGCGCTATCACGCGGATATCCTGCCTACATCACGCCTGCGCGCAGCAGGTCGTGGATATTGAGCGCGCCAACCACATGCTGTTCGGAATCGACAACCAGCAGCGCGTTGATCTTGAACTGCTCGAGCAGGTGTACGGCTTCGGCCGCCAGTGCGCCGGGCGCGATGGTGCGGCAACCGGTGTGCATGATTTCCTGCATTTGCGTCTTGTGCACGTCGACGCCGCGATCGAGAACCCGGCGCAGGTCGCCATCGGTGAAAATGCCGGTCAGCCGGTCGTCGGCATCGACGATTGCCGTCATGCCCAGACCCTTGCGGCTCATTTCGATCAGGCCCTGGGAGAGCAGGGCATCGGGTCTGACCTTCGGGATACCGTTGCCGGTATGCATGACGTCATCCACGCGCAGCAGCAGGCGCCGGCCGAGCGTGCCGCCCGGATGCGCGAGTGCAAAGTCTTCGCGGGTAAAGCCGCGGCTCTCCAGCAGGGCCACGGCCAGCGCATCGCCCATGGCGAGGGCAGCGGTGGTGCTGGCAGTCGGCGCCAGATTGAGCGGGCAGGCTTCTTCGCTGACGCCGACGTCGACCGCTACTGTGGCTGCGGCGGCGAGCGTGGAGCGCTGGTTGCCGGAGAGGGTAATCAGCGGGATATCCAGGCGCTTGAGCAGCGGCACGAGCGTGACGATTTCGGCGGTTTCGCCGGAGTTGGAGATGGCGATGACCAGGTCTGCCCGGGTGATCATGCCCAGATCGCCGTGACTGGCTTCACCCGGATGCACGAAAAAGGCCGGGGTACCGGTACTGGCGAGCGTGGCGGCGATCTTGCCCGCGACATGGCCGGACTTGCCCATGCCGGTTACGATGACCCGGCCATGGCAATCGAGGCAGAGCTGACAGGCCCGGTCGAAGCTGGCGTCGAGGCGCGGAATCAGGCCGGTTATGGCCTTGGCCTCGATTTCGAGAACCCGCCTGGCCCGTGATCTGAAGTCGTGCTGGCCGCTGCTCATGGTCGCTGCCGGGGTCCTGCTGTCAAAATCGCCTCGGCCGCATTGTATGTCATCACGATATGCGGGCGTCGCCGTCTATACTCGCGCGCCTCAATCACCGCTTTTCGGTACCCGGATGAACCCTGAAGAAATAGAAACCCTGATTCATGCGCACCTGAGTGACTCGACCGTCAGCGTCAGGTCAGAAGACCGGGTGCACTTCGATGCGGTGGTGGTAAGCCCGGCTTTTGCCGGCAAGCACACCCTGCAGCGTCATCGACTGGTCTATGCGGCGCTCGGCAGCCGCATCGGTGCGGAGATCCACGCCCTGTCGATCGAGGCATACACCCCGGAAGAATGGAGTGCCCGACAGCCCTGAGGGCTGCGGCAGGACTGAAAGCCTTGGAAAAACTGGCAATAACCGGCAAGGGGCCGCTTAAGGGTGAGGTGCGCATCTCGGGCGCCAAGAATGCCGCCCTGCCGATACTCGCTGCGTGCCTGCTGGCCGATGACGAGGTGACGGTCGGCAATATTCCGCACCTGCATGATGTCACCACCATGATCAGCCTGCTCGGGCAGATGGGCGTGAGCGTCACCGTGCATGAAGACATGCAGGTCGAGGTGGACGCGCGGACGATCCGCGAATGTGCCGCACCCTATGCCCTGGTGAAGACCATGCGTGCCTCGATACTGGTACTCGGGCCACTGCTCGGGCGCCACGGACAGGCAGACGTTTCGCTGCCCGGCGGCTGTGCGATCGGTGCCAGGCCGGTAGACCTGCATGTGGCCGGCCTGCGTGCGATGGGGGCCGAAGTCGAAATCGTGGACGGCTATATCCGCGCGCGCTCCGGTCGCCTGCGCGGTACGCACCTGTTGATGGACAAGGTGACGGTTACCGGTACCGAAAACCTCATGATGGCCGCCTGTCTGGCCGACGGCGAAACCGTAATCGAGAATGCGGCACGTGAGCCGGAGGTGATCGATCTGGCCGCTTTTCTCTGCGCGATGGGGGCACAGATCGAAGGTGTCGGCACCAACCGTATCGTCATCAACGGCGTCCGGCGCCTGCATGGTGCCAGCTATCAGGTACAACCCGATCGCATCGAGACCGGTACCTTTCTGGTCGCAGCGGCGATCACCGGCGGCCATGTCCGGGCCCGTCGTACCAGTCCGCTGAATCTGGAAGCGGTGCTCAGCAAGCTGCGTGCTGCAGGCGCAGTCATCAGCACCGGTCCGGACTGGATCGATCTCGACATGCAGGGCCGGCGACCGCTGGCCGTGGATATAAGTACTGACCCTTATCCGGCCTTTCCCACCGACATGCAGGCGCAGCTCATGGCGCTCGACTGTATTGCCGACGGGGTTGGAAGAATTATCGAAAATGTGTTCGAGAACCGCTTTATGCATGCGCTGGAGCTGCAGCGCATGGGCGCGAACATCAAGATCGAGGGCCATACCGCGATCGTGCAGGGGGTCCGTGCCCTGCATGCCGCGCCGGTAATGGCGACCGACCTGCGTGCCTCGGCCAGTCTGGTGGTGGCGGCCCTGGCGGCAGAGGGGGAAACGGTGGTCGATCGCATCTATCACATCGATCGCGGCTATGAATGCATCGAGGAGAAGCTCAGGCAGATCGGTGCGCAGATCCGCCGGATCGCGTGAGCAGTACGCAGATGTCCGGTAGGCAACCTGTGCAAGCCGTGTGTATAATTTGCCGGCTTTCGCAGACCCACCGGGATTGCCGGGCGCTCGTCCGAATCGACCGGGCTTGTCGTTGCCGGGTCGCTGGCAACCAGGAATTTCAAGAGGAATAGCTCGTGAGCGAAGAGGCGTCCGTCAGTCGTCGTCGGTTTCTGGCCGTGGCCACCAGCGTTACCGGAGCTGTAGGTCTGGCGATGACGGCGGCCCCGTTCATCGCTTCATTCCGCCCCAGCGCCCGCGCCCAGGCGCTCGGTGCGCCGATTGAAGTGGATATTTCCAAGCTCGAGACAGGTTCGATGGTGCGTGTCCAGTGGCGCGGCCAGCCGGTCTGGATTCTCAAGCGCAGCAAGGAGATGCTGGCACTTCTGGGCAATCATGGCGACAAGTTGCGCGATCCGGATTCAAAGGAATCGATACAACCCCCCTATGCGGTCAATGCCACGCGTTCCATACGGCCAGAAATACTGGTCGTCATTGGTACCTGTACGCACCTGGGTTGTGCGCCGATCGAGAAGCTGCAGCCCGCGGATGCCGAGCTCGGCGCGGACTGGCCGGGTGGCTTCTTCTGTCCCTGCCACGGATCGAAGTTCGATCTCGCCGGCCGGGTCTACGCCGGTGTACCGGCACCCACCAACCTCGTGGTGCCGCCGTACCGCTTCGTTGGAGACACCATGATCATTGTCGGCGAAGACACCGGAGCAAGCGCATGAGTGCAGCAGGTACCAAAGCTGCGGGCGGTTCCCAGGGCGGACGTTTTGCCCGGTTCATCGACTGGGTCGATGAGCGCTTCCCCCTGACGGCCATGATGAAAGAGCATGTCACCGAGTATTACGCAGCCAAGAGTTTCAATGCCTGGTATGTGTTCGGTGTGCTCGCGCTGCTGGTGCTGATCCTGCAGGTCGTGACCGGTATCTACCTGACCATGAGCTACAAGCCGTCAGCCGAGGACGCCTTTGCTTCCGTCGAGTACATCATGCGCGATGTCGATTGGGGCTGGCTGATCCGCTACATGCATTCCACCGGCGCTTCGGCGTTCTTCATCGTCGTCTACCTGCACATGTTCCGTGCGCTGATGTACGGCTCCTACAAGTCGCCGCGCGAGTTGCTGTGGGTCATCGGCATGCTGCTCTATGTGGCACTGATGGCACAGGCATTCACCGGCTATCTGCTGCCGTGGGGCCAGATGTCCTACTGGGGCGCGCAGGTGATCGTGTCGCTGTTCGGCGCGGTACCGGTGATCGGTGATGCGATCGTCGAATGGATCCGCGGCGACTACTTCATCTCCGACATCACCCTGAACCGCTTCTTCGCGCTACATGTCATTGCCGTGCCGCTGGCGTTGATGATCCTCGCCGTCGTGCATATCCTCGCGCTGCATACCACCGGTTCGCTGAATCCGGATGGCATCGAAATCAAGAAGATGAAGGGTCCGGACGGCATACCGCTGGATGGCGTCGCCTTCCATCCCTTCCATACGTCCAAGGATCTGGTCGCCATCATCATCTTTGCGATCGCCTTCTGTGCGGTGATCTTCTTTGCGCCGGAGATGGGCGGCTACTTCCTCGAGCACGCCAATTTCGAACCGGCCAACATGCTGAAGACACCTCCGCATATTGCGCCGGTGTGGTACTTCACGCCTTTCTACGCGATTCTGCGTGCGGTGCCGAGCAAGGGCTGGGGCGCGTTCCTGATGGCCATGGCCATCGTCATGTTGTTCCTGCTGCCGTGGCTGGATCGCTGCAAGGTGAAGTCGATCCGCTATCGCGGCTGGTCCTACAAGATTGCCCTGACCGTCTTCACTGTCAGCTTCCTCGCACTGGGCTTTTTGGGCATGCAGCCAGTCACGCCAGTGTTTGTCTACGCTGCACGGTTATTTGGCGTTCTCTACTTCGCGTTTTTCCTCCTCATGCCGCTGTATACCGCGCGTGAACGGACCAAACCGGTTCCGGATCGCGTCGTTTACCACGGACACCACTGATCGCCATGGTGAGCAAAGCTATGAATCGCAGGCTACTGTCCGGTCTGGTTGCTGTTACAGGGTTGGTTGCCGTTCTGGCGCTGAGTCCCGCTTTCGCCAGTGGCGAGGGTGCCTTGCATGATGCGGCAAACAACGACATCAGCAATATCCCGTCGCTGCAGCGCGGGGCTGGCAACTTCGTCAACTATTGCTCGGGCTGTCATTCGGCAAAGTACGTCCGCTATAACCAGCTGGCCCGCGATCTGCAGATGTCGGAAGGCCAGGTGGTCAGGAACCTGATGTTTGCTGCCGCCAAGCCGACCGAGACCATGGAGATCGCCATGCGTCCCGAGGATGCACAGCGCTGGTTCGGCCTGATGCCGCCTGACCTCTCGCTGATTGCGCGTTCCAGGGGGCCGGACTACCTGTATAACTTCCTGCGTTCCTTCTATCTCGACCCCTCGCGGTTCACGGGTGTGAACAACCTGATGTTACCGGGTGCCAGCATGCCGCACGTTCTGGTCACGCTGCAGGGCACCCAGCGGGCGATTTTCAGGGAAGCAGAGGTCAACGGGACCGTTCAGCACGTATTTGACAGGTTTGAGCAAGTCAGCCCGGGTTCGATGACGCCTGCGGAGTATGATGAGTTCGTCCGGGACACCGTCAACTTTCTCGATTACATTGGCGAACCCGTGAAGCAGAAGCGCCAGAGCCTGGGAATCCTGGTCATGGCGTTCCTGGTCGTCTTTCTTGTACTTGCGTATCTCCTGAAGCGTGAGATCTGGCGAGACGTCAGGTAATCGGATTCGCATCCTTTGCCTGTCCCGGCGCTCCGGCGGCCGCCGGGATCCTTATGACTGGCTCATCACGGATGCCCGGAACTCCGGCAAGAGGCTTGACCCGTGACAGATGATTGGAGCAGTACTGGTCTGGGGCCGGGCAGGCGCGCGGCCATGACGCTGTACGCCAGCCCGACCGCGATCCTCAGCCACCGCACGCGCATCGTGCTGGCTGAGAAGGGTATCGGCATCGATATCGTGAATGTCGACGGGCCCGATCTTCCCGAAGATCTGCTCGATATCAATCCGTATCACAGCGTGCCTACCCTGGTTGATCGCGGACTTGTGCTGTACGACTCGCGCGTGATCATGGAGTACCTTGACGAGCGCTTTCCGCACCCGCCGCTGATGCCGGTAGATCCGGTCAGCCGGGCACATGTCCGGCTGGCACTGTATCGGGTTGAGCGAGACTGGTACGCGGTGGTGGAGCAGATCGAGCGCGCCACTGAAAAAAAGCAGACTGCCCAGGCGCGCAAGATCCTGCAGGAGAGCCTGCTGTCGAGCGCAGAGATTTTCGCCGCGAAGAAATACTTTCTGAGCGACGAGTTCTCGCTGGTGGATGCCAGTATTTCGCCGGTGCTGTGGCGCCTGCCCGTGCTGGGCATCGAACTCAACGGCAGTGCTGCACAGCCGATCCGTAAATACATGGACCGAATCTTCGCTACGCGGTCTTTTCGTGAGAGTCTCACCGAAGCCGAACGCGAGATGCGGCAGTAAACTGCCATTCACACGCAGTGACTGAACCGCCCGTTCCGAAGCCGCCTCTGCCGCCCAAACGTCCGTATCTGCTGCGGGCCCTGCACCAGTGGATGACCGACAATAACCAGACGCCTTATCTGGTTGTCGATGCAGCATATCCCGGTGTTACCGTGCCGGAAGAGCACGTCAAGGATGACCGGATCACGCTCAACCTCAGCTATTCGGCCACCAGCAATCTGGCGATGGGCAACGATGAGGTCAGCTTCGATGCGCGCTTTGGCGGCGCTGCGCGGCGGATCTTCATTCCCATGCCCGCAGTGCTCGGCATCTATGCGCGGGAGAGCGGCGAGGGACTCGTCTTTCCAATTGATGAATATACGGCTGCCGATTCCACACCGGCCGAACCGGAACCCGATCCGGCAGTGCCGCCACGACGTCGCCCCAGCCTGAAGGTCGTCAAGTAGCCGGCCTGCAGTCGCGATCAGGTCTGGCTGTTCGCTGGCCCGGCAAACAAGGCCTGATCGATCGTGTCGCAGAGGCAGTGGATCACTACGAGGTGCACTTCCTGGATACGTGCTGTGCGTTGGGCTGGCACGCGGATTTCGATATCGTCCTTGCGCAACGCGCTGGCCAGCTTGCCGCCATCCCGGCCGGTCAGTCCGATGACGCGCATACCGCGCTCATGAGCTGCATGCACAGCGGCGATGACATTGGCTGAATTCCCCGAAGTCGAGATCGCCAGCAGGACATCGCCGGTGCGGCCAAGTGCGGTGAGCTGCTTGGAAAAAACCTGTTCGTAGGAGTAATCGTTGGCGATCGACGTCAGTGTCGAGGTGTCGGTAGACAGCGCCAGCGCGGCGAGCCCCGGCCGTTCCATCTCGAAGCGGTTCAGCAGTTCTGCTGCGAAGTGCTGCGCATCTCCGGCCGAGCCGCCATTGCCGCAGCTGAGGATCTTGCTGCCGCTGCGGAGCGCCGCCGCCAGCAATCCGGCTGCTGCTGCGATCGGCGAAACCAGAACCGCCAGCGATGCCTGCTTCACGGCGATGCTGTCTTCGAAGTGCCTGCGAATGCTGTCGGCGGCGGACATCGCTAACCCCGTTCAGATCTTTCTGCAGCTTGCATGATACGGCCAGTGCTCAGCGGCTGGCCATGTCGTTCAGCGTAAATGCCGTGCGGATCCACCTGATCTCTGCCGCATCCAGCTTACCGGTGACCGCGACCACATCGAATCGCAGCGGCCATTCCCTGTAGCACCGGTTCTGCAGGATGAAGTGCCGGGTGGCCAGGATAATCCGCCGCCGCTTGTGTCTGTCGATGGTCTCGGCCGGTGTCGCCACCCGTGTACTGGTTCGCGACCGAACTTCGACGATGACCAGCGTCTGGCCGTCGCGCATCACCAGATCGAGTTCGCCGACCCTGGCCTGATAGTTGCTCGCTACCACTATGAGGCCCTGACGAACCAGGTAACCGGCAGCCAGCCGCTCTGCGCGTCGACCGTGTTCCAGGTGCCTGGCCACAGGCTTGTGTCAGGACTCAGCGTTCGCCGGATACCGGCTGAAACTCGCCCGCTGGCAGCACGGCCGGGGTGGGTTGCCCGCCGCGCAGGGTGGCCCACAGCAGGCGCCGGTGGATGCGCCCCATGGAGTCGGCCTGCAGTGTGCCGGTGACGCCCTGGACTTCAGCACCGCGGAATGGCCCCGGCACGGATTGACTGCGAACTGCCGGCAGCAGCTGCCAGGCGTCGTAACCCAGCGCATACAGGCGGGACAGCGCCAGCGATTGTGGCCCCCAGTAGCGCGTCAGCTGTGACCTGAGGAGCGCGCTGCGGCTGTCCGGTGCAATCATCCATGGTCCGTCCGGGAAGCTGATGCCATTCAGATCGTTGGCGTCATGGTCGCCATCCTCCCAGATTGCCGAAGTGCTGTAGGTCGGAAGATCGCCCGCACCGTAGAAGCGCAGCTGCGGGTAAATCAGTTTGCCGGTCGTATTGTTTGCGGCAAGAAAGACTAGATCGATATCCTGCCGCCGTCCCGCCTCGAAAGTCGGTGATTTATCCTGATATGCGAGTACAGCCCGCAGCTCCGGTGAGAAATCCGAGGCGCCCGGCGGGTACAGACGGGCTGCAACCACCTGTCCGCCAAGCGCGGTGAAATCTTCCTGGAAGGCGGTCTGCAGTCGCCTGCCCCAGCTGGTGTCCGGTGCGAGCGAGATCGCACGCAGCTGACCGAGCGACGCGGCCCGGGCGGCGATCTCCCAGGCTTCGTCTTCCGGTGCCAGGCCGAACTGCCAGAAGCCCGTTCGTCCCGCTTCGCCATCCGGCAGATAATTGAGTGCCAGCACCGGAATCGTTCCGGCGGTCCGGTTCAGGTCCTGTACCGACTCGCGCAGCAGTGGACCCACGATGACGCCGGCCCCTGCATCTGCCGCCTGCCGGGAGGCCTCGGCTACGCCGAGCAGGGCGACGTCGAAAACCAGCACCCGCTGCTGCTGGCTGCGGGCTGAACCCAGATGTGCGGCGATAAAGCCGTCGCGAACTGCCGTGCCGGCCGATTGTTGCGGGCCCGATAGCGGCAGCAGCAGGGCTACGGGTCCGCTGAGGTTTTGGGCGGTGTCCACCTGCCAGACCGGGACGGTCAGGGAAGCTGATGGTGAGGCCGGGACCTTTACCGTGCTGCTTGCGGTGCCGGTCTGGCCGGAAGCCCGGGTCTGGCTGACGGCCTGCTTCTGTCCGGTTGCCTGCGTCGCGTCGGCAGGTTGCAGCGGCTGGCAGGCTGCTCCGACAATGACCGACATGAGCATCAGTGCGAACAGGCATTTTTTCGGGGCTGAATGCATGCGGCTCGTTTGCTCGTTCCTGTCTATAGTGTCGCGGAGCAGAGTCGGAACCGGTCGCGCAGAGGGTTTGCCGTGAAGATCCAGTCAGGAACCCTGTACGTTGTGGCGACTCCGATCGGCAACATCGATGACCTGAGTCCACGGGCCCGGGAGGTCCTCGCGGAGGTCAGCCTGGTCGCTGCGGAGGATACCCGCCACGCCGGGCAATTGCTAACGCGCCTGGGCATCAGTGCGCGCCTCGTTTCGCTGCACGAACACAACGAAGCGCAGCGTAGCGATGAGCTCCTGGTGCTGCTGAAAACCGGCAGCAGCATCGCGCTGGTCAGCGATGCGGGTACGCCGCTCATCTCTGATCCGGGCTATCGGCTGCTGGCTGCGGCACGGGTCGCTGAGCTGCCGGTCAGTCCGATACCGGGCTGCTGTGCGCTGATCGCTGCACTGTCGGTCGCCGGCCTGCCTACCGACCGCTTCCTGTTCGAGGGTTTTCTCCCGGCGCGGCGTGCTGCGCGGCTGGCCCGTCTCGGTGAACTGGCTGGCGTGGGGCCGACACTGGTGTTTTACGAGAGCGTGCATCGCTTGCCCGAAACCCTCAAGGATGCGATCAGCGTGCTGGGCGAATCGCGACCGGCGGCGGTCGGGCGCGAACTCACCAAGCTGCATGAAACCATCTATAGAGGCAGCCTCGCCGATGTGCTGGGCGCGGTACAGGCGGATCCGGGCGGTGAGCGCGGCGAGTGCACGCTGTTGATCGGCGGCAGCCCGGCGCCGCTGGCACCGGCCGAGGACGACCTGGCCCGCATCGTGAATCTGCTCGCTGCCGAGCTGCCAGCCGCGCAGGCGGCGAGCCTCGCTGCACGGATCACTGGCGCACCGCGGCGCGATGCTTACCGTTTGGTGCAGAAGCGCCCATAGGAGCGGCTTCAGCCCCGGCAGCGGCATCCAACGCGGATCGAGAAGTCCTGAGGCGGCGACCGGATTGCCCCTATACTTCCCCGGCGAGTCGGCCAGGCAATCGCTCGCGTGCATGCACGCGGGAGGAAAGTCCGGGCTCCGGCGGGCAGGGTGCCAGGTAACGCCTGGGAGGCGCGAGCCTACGGAAAGTGCCACAGAAAATAACCGCCTAAGGGTCGCAAGACCCCGGTAAGGGTGAAAAGGTGCGGTAAGAGCGCACCGCGCGGGTGGCAACACTTCGCGGCTTAGGTAAACCCCACCCGGAGCAAGACCAAATAGGGAAGCAGCATTCCGCAAGGAAGGCACCGTCGCCCCGCGGGCTTCCGGGTAGGTCGCTTGAGGCTGCTGGTGACAGCAGTCCCAGAGGAATGGTTGTCCACGACAGAACCCGGCTTATCGGCCGACTCGCTCCTTTTTCGAATGTCTGCTGAAGTCTCCGTGGTGAGTGCGCGATGGAATTTCATATCGGTATTCTCCCCAACCGCCCGGTGAGCGAGTGCGTGGAACTCGGCATTGAGGCCGAGCGTCTGGGCTATCACGGTGTCTGGGTGGCCGACTCGCATTCGATCATGCGCGATGCCTACGCCATTCTTGCCTTGCTCGCCGGACGCACGCACACCTTGCGTCTGGCCACGGGCGTGACCCACACCGTGACCCGGCATCCGGCAGTACTCGCCAACCACTGGGCCACCCTGCATGAAATCTCCGCGGGGCGCGCCATACTCGGGATCGGCGTGGGCGAGAGCGCGGTGCATAATCTCGGACTGAAACCGGAAAAGCTGGCTGTGTTTGAGGAAAAGATCCGCGTGATCCGGGCTTTGCTTCGCGGTGACGAGGTGGTCTGCGAGGGTACCGCGATCCGCATGCCCTGGTCGCACTGCACGGTACCCGTCGTCATGGCCTGCTCCGGGCCGAAGTCATTGCAGCTGGCCGGCCGGATCGCAGACGGGGTGTTGTTCCAGGTTGGCTCCGATCCGCGCTTCGTCGCCTATGCGCTGGAGAATATCGAAGCCGGTGCGGCGCGCGCCGGCCGCACGCTTGCTGATCTGAAGCTGTATATGCGCATTGCCTGTGCTCTCGCTGCCGATCCCGAGGCGGCGCGCCGCGAAGTGCGCGGTTACGCTGCGATTGCCGCCGGCACGACCTTTGCAACTGTGCCGCGTAAATATTTCGACGCACCGCTGTGGGATGATCTGGTGCGCTTCAAGGCAGCCTATGATTACGCGGAGCACGGCAGCAACCAGGCCCACCATGCGGCACTGCTTACGGATCGCATCCTCGACGCGATCACGGTCGTTGGTACGGCGGACCAGGTGGTGCAGCGCTTCCGTGATCTCGCCGCGCTCGGGCTTGATGGCTTTGTCTGGCCGCTCGGCATGGCGCAACCGCTGCCGCAGTTGCAGGCCTTCGCCGCGCAGGTCATGCGCCCGCTGCAGCACTGACAGAATCATCCATGCAGGAAGTTGAGCTGGTTTTTCGGGGCTTTGATGCGCATGAGCTGGCCTGTCATTTTGTCGCGCGGCAGGCGGGGATTTATGCGCGCCACGGGTTGCGGGTGCGGTTGCGTGACGGTATCGGGGCGGCGAGCGAGTCGCCTGACCGGCCGCAGTTTCATGCCGCCTGCGGGCTGGCGCTTGGCGACTGGTTGCGGGGTGAGCTGTCACGGAAAGTGATCTTCATCGCTGCACAGCGCCCGATGTTCTGGCTCTACGGTCGACCGGGTCTCGGTGGCCTGGACGCGCTGGCCGGCGGGCGTGTTGCAACTTATCCGGATGGTGCGCCGCCGGCGGCAATGTTGCCGCTGGTACTGGAGCTCGCCGCACCCGGGCTGGCGCAGCAGCTCACGCTGCTGCCGGTCCGCGATGACGCAGCGCGCCTCGGCCTGCTGCGCGCGGGTGATGTCGATGCAGCGGTACTCAGCTCAGCGCTTGCGCCGGGCCGGCCAGCCCGGTCTGGTGCTGCTGAACTGCTGTTTTTCGGCGATTGGCTGAGCCTGCCCACCACCGGACTGGCGATTGCACCGTCACTCCTCGCGACGGAGGCGGCCCGCGTGATGTGTCGGGCCTGGAGCGATAGCATGGTCCTGATA
>CAYJPG010000094.1:0-6935 GCA_964371995.1 uncultured Chromatiaceae bacterium
CTGCTTTTTGGATATGCGCGTTGCCGGTGTGGCGGGCGGCGCCGGCGCGGGCGCCGGCGCTTTCAGCTGCAAACGATACTGCTGCTGGCACCTGGCGGAATACCATCGAAAGGATTTCACCCGCAGTCGTTTCCATCCAGGTGGACGAGACGCGCGCCTTCGACACCGAGTGGAATGAATCAGCCCAGGCGACCGGTTTTGTGGTCGATGCAGAGCGCGGCCTGATACTTACCAATCGACATGTGGTCACCTCGGGGCCGGTGCGGGCAGTCGCCATCTTCACCAACCAGGAAGAAGTTGAACTGACCCCGGTGTATCGCGATCCGGTACACGACTTCGGCTTCTATCGTTACGATCCGGCAGCGCTGAAGTACATCCGGCCAAAAACCCTCTCGCTCAAACCGGCTGCCGCACAGATCGGCCGTGAAATCCGCGTGGTCGGTAACGATGGCGGCGAGCAGTTGTCGATCCTGTCCGGGACCATTGCCAGGCTGCGTCGCGAAGCTCCGGACTATGGCCGGGGCAAGTACAACGACTTCAATACCTTCTACCTGCAGGCTGCATCCAGCACTTCGGGTGGCTCATCGGGTTCCCCGGTGATCAATATCGATGGCGATGTGGTGGCGCTGAATGCCGGGGCCAGTAATGCGACCGCCTCGAGTTTTTTCCTGCCACTCGATCGTGTGCAACGGGCACTGACGCTGCTCCGCAGGGATCAGCCGGTCGCACGCGGTACGCTGGGGGCCATATTCAGCTATACGGCTTTTGACGAACTGCGGCGCCTGGGTTTGCGTGAGGCGAGTGAAACGGCGGTGCGCCGGCGTTTCCCCGATGGCATCGGCATGCTGGTGGTCAGCGAGATTCTGCCGGGAACAGCGGCGGCCGGGGTACTGCAGGTCGGGGATATTCTCGTCAAGGTGAGTGGCGACTACGTGTCGGAATTTGTGCCGCTCGATGATGCGCTCGATGCGCATGTGGGCCAGCCGGTCGATCTGGTCGTTGAGCGTGGTGGTCAGGTCATGAGTCTCCGTATGGCGGTGCAGGATCTGCACCGGTTCAACCCCGACGAGTATTTGCAGTTCGGCGATGCGGTCGTCAACAACCTGTCCTGGCAACTGGCGCGCTATTTCAACCGCGCTGCCGAAGGTGTGTACGTGGCCAACCCCGGCTTCACGCTGGCAGCGGCAGGGATACCCCGTGGTGCGCTGATCGTTGCCGCTGGCAGTGAGGTGATCAACACCATCGATGACCTCGAGAAGGTGCTGGCGGGCCTCGCCGATCAGCAGCAGGTCGCACTTCGCATCATCAGTGTCGAAGAACCTGGCTCCAGCCGGCTGCGCGTGATCCGCATGGACCGGCGCTGGTTTCCGGCTGTGCGCTGCCACCGTGACGATGTTCGTGGCGAGTGGCCGTGCAGGGATCTCGTCGCCGGGCCGCCGGCCCGGCCGCCGGAAGGCGGTACGGTGAGCCTGGTTCCGCAGCGCGATTCGAGGCTGCGCCGGATCGCACCCTCACTGGTGCTGGTCAACTTCGATATGCCGTATGTGGTGTCTGGCGTGTCCGAGCAGCATTACTATGGCACTGGCGTCGTGCTGGATGCAGAACGGGGTTTCGTGGTCGTCGACCGCAATACGATTCCCGAGGCCATGGGCGATGTGCGGATCACCTTTGGCGGCACGCTGGAGATACCGGCACGCGTGGTCTTCGTGCATCCCGCGCACAACCTCGTGCTGCTCGCCTACGACCCGGCCCTGATCGGTGATACGCCGGTGAAGTCCGCGCGCCTGAACAGCACTGTTCCGGAGCCCGGCGACGAGCTGTGGGTAATCGGCCTGCGCGGCGGCGACAAGCTGGCGGCGCAGCCGACGACATTTTCGTCGCTGGAGCCGGTGAGCTATCCGCTCTCGCGCACCATGCGTTTTCGTGAGAGCAACCTGGAAACCCTGGCGCTGGTCAGCCCGCCCCGCGACATCGACGGTGTGGTGACGAACCGCCGGGGCGAGGTGGTATCGCTCTGGTCGAGCTTTGCCTGGCAGGGTAACGGCCAGCTGCGGCAGGAAAATCGCGGCATGCCCGCCGAGTATCTTGCCGAGTTGCTCGAAATCGCCCGCACCGGCCAGATGCTGCATTCCCTGGAAGTGGAATGGGCGCAGATGCCGCTGGCTGATGCGCGTCGGCTGGGTTTGCCAGCGGATTGGGCGCAACGCATTGCCGGGCAGGATCCTGAACGACGTCAGATCCTGGGTGTCACACGCACCGTGGCCGGATCGCCGGCGGCGAACATGCTGCAGCCTGGCGACCTGCTGCTGACCATCGATGGCGCAGTGGCGACGCGCTTTCGTGAAGTCGAGCGGCTCACACAAAAGCCGACGGTCGTAGTGGAGGTGCTGCGCAACAGTCAGGTACTCAGTGTCGACATTGCGACGGTACCGCTCGACGGCACCGGCATACGTCGTGCGCTGCTCTGGGCAGGTGCGCTGTTGCAGGCGCCATACCGGGATATGGCGGCCCAACGCGGTGTCGAGCCGACCGGCGTGTACGTGTCGTACTTCGCCTTTGGTTCACCGGCGTCGCGCTATGGCCTGCTTGCCGGACGGCGGATTACGGCCGTAGATGGCACAGCCATTGCCGACCTGGACCAGTTCATTGTCGTGGTCAGCGGCAAACGCAACCGCGACTCGGTGCGTCTCACGACTGTTACCTGGAATGGCCAGGTCGAAGTGTTGACGCTCAGGCTGGACGACACCTACTGGCCGCCATACCAGATCGTCTGGCATGACGGCCAATGGCATCGCGAGGCCTTGCTACATTGACGGATCTGGTTTCAGCGCAGCGAACCGCGCGCGCCAGTCGGTCACCGGCGATCCCTCGACTGTATTGACCTCAAAGGTCCGGTTGAGCGCTTCAGGATACTGCAGCGCCTGTACGCAGATGGTGGCCAGGTCTGATCGTGCGATGGTGGTCTGCCCTGCAGACTTGTCACCCTGCTCGATGACAAAGGCCTTCTCGCCGGGTTCGCCATTCCCCAGTCCGCCCGGGCGGATGATCGAGTACGTCACGCCGCTGGCGGGCAATTCGTCGTCACCGTTCAGCTACGATATGAGGACGTTGCCGAATATCCGGTTGAGGGCATGGTCTTTCTGGGTTACCGAGCGCGAGGAAACGAGTACGAACTGCCTGACGCCGGCAACTGACGCCGCAGCCGCCAGATTTCTGACTCCTTCATAGTCGATCACTTCGGGCCGGGAAGGGCCTTTTGCACCCTTGGCGCCGATCGCCGAGATCACTGCATCTGCACCCTGCATGGCGGGTGTCAGCGTGGCCGGGTCGGTCACGTCGCCGATGAAATAGCTTACCCGCTCGCCAAAGGCGGCCTTCGCTTTCACCGGATCACGGACCAGTGCGCGCACGGTGTAGCCCTCGGCCAGCAATTGACCGACAACCGCTGTGCCGGTGCGCCCGGTAGCGCCTGCCACGAGTACGGTCCTGGGTGCTGCCGACATACTCGCTGTGCCACTCGTGCAGGCGGCAAGGGCCAATACACAGCTACCGATCAGGGCGAACTTTCTGGTCACGGACATGGGCAGGTTCTCCATCAAATATGCCCTGAGCATATCCAACTGCACCGGGCTGCGCGAGTCCCGCCGACGCGGGTATGATCAACGCATGAAACAGCGAAAACTCGGCAATACCGGTGAATCGGTGTCGACGCTCGGACTCGGTTGCATGGGCATGGTGGGCTGGTATGGCCAGCGCGATGATGCTGAGGCACGGGCTACCCTGCATCGGGCCCTTGATCTCGGCATCAATCATCTCGATACGGCTGCGGTCTATCAGGATGGCGCCAACGAGCGTTTTGTCGGCGAAGCGATCCGCGGGCGTCGCGGTGAGGTGTTCCTCGCGACCAAGTGTGGCCTTTCGCGCACAGCCGAAGGGCGGATTACGGCCGACAACCGGGCTGCCACGATCCGCACTTCCTGCGACGAGAGCCTGCAGCGGCTGGGCGTGGAGCAGATCGACCTCTTTTATCTGCACCGTATCGATCCGCAGGTGCCGATCGAGGACTCGATGGGGGTGATGGCCGGGCTGGTGCGGGCCGGCAAGATCCGTTTTGCAGGCATCTCGGAAGCGAGCCCGCAGACCTTGCGTCGTGCCTGCCTTATACACCCGGTTGCGGCCCTGCAGAGCGAGCTCTCACCCTGGACGCGCAATGCCTGTGGTACGGCGCTGGAGACCTGCGAGGAACTCGGCGTGGCCTTTGTCGCCTACAGTCCGCTGGGGCGCGGCTTCCTGACCGGGGCGATCAGCAGTGTTGCGGATTTTCCGGAAGGCGATACGCGGCGTATGTTCCCGCGTTTCCAGGCGGACAACCTCCAGCACAATCTCGCCGCGGCAGAACGACTGCGGGAGCTGGCGCGCGGCATCGGCTGTACGCCAGCCCAGCTGTCGCTGGCCTGGGTGCTCGGCCAGTGGCAGGGTGTGCTGCCAATCCCGGGTACCAAGAAACGACGCTGGCTCGAGGAGAACGCTGCAGCCGCGGATCTGCAGCTTTCAGCGGAACAGCTGGCTGCGGTTGTGCATGCGATCCCGGATGATCTGGTGCAGGGTGAGCGCTATCCGGAAAGCATGCTGGGAACCCTCAATGTCTGAGTCCGGTCAGGTCGGCTGACGCCGGGCCTGTTGCAATCCATACTTGGGAAGGAGTACCCGACATGACGACACAGAGTGAGAAGATCGCCGGCGAACGGCGCCGCCTCAAGTCGGTGCGGCAGCTGCTGACGACTGCCGTGGAGCGCAAGTCCGGCGGCAACCAGTCATTTGTACCGTTCTATATTGCCCTGGGCGACTATATCGAAGCGGCCATGGACCGCCTGCACGCCCAGGATGTGAAGATGGGTGACATGATCCGCCGCAAGCTGGTAACGATCGATGACAGGGCGAAACAGGCACTCGACGAACTGCACGAACGCCTGACCGGCAATCAGGCCCACCTGACAGTTTTCTCAGCTGCAAAAAGCGCACTTCAGGGTGAAGGTGCCGATGCGCTTGAGCGCTTCGAGCAGGCCAGTGCAGCCTACACAGCCTACATCATGGCGAACATGGGGCATCACGGCGCGACGACCGAGCTGGCAGCAAAGCTGTTCAGCGAAGCCGACTGGGCATACATGGCCGGCAGCACCGAAGCTGAAACCGCACTGGAGCAGCAGCTCTACGCCAGGGTATATGCCTTGCTGCCGGCGGCGCTTTCGGATCTGCAGCCCGCTGCAGTCTGAAACGAAAGCAGCGACCGGATCAGGCGATGCAGCTGCGGCTTGTCTTCCTCCTGCCATTTCTGGTGACACTGCTCGTGGCGCCAGTCCGTGCCGATACGCGTGTGGGTGACACCATCGTCATCAGCGAGACTGTCCCGGAAGACCTCTACGCCGTCGGCGGCAGGTTGCGGATCGATGGCTCTGTAACCGGCGATGCCGTACTCGCTGCCGGCACCGTCGCCATCGACGGTGATATCGATGGTGATGTGAACGTTGCCGGCGGGCAGATCGGAATCTCCGGTGGCGTGGGTGATGATCTGCGTGCCGCTGGCGGCGACGTAACGCTGCGCGGGTTCGTCACCGACCATGCGGTCATCGCTGGCGGTGTAGTCACCATCGCAGAGGGCAGTGCCATTGCCGGGCGCACCTGGATTGCAGCCGGTACGCTGGAGATGGCTGGCCAGATTGGCGCTGACCTTCGGGTGTTCGCCCGGACTGCCGTTATCAGCGGCCAGATCCGGGGGGATGTCGAGATTACGGCGCAGGAAATCCGCATCGAGCCCGGTGCCGCCATCGGCGGTCATCTGGTCTGGCACAGCAAACGACCACCGCTGATTGCCGAAGACGCGCTGATCATGGGCGAGGTAGCGGGCGTAGCTGAGTCCGTCGATGAGCTGCCTGAAACGGCACCGGCGTTCGGCGGCTGGGCGCTCGGCCTTGCGATCATGATCGCCGCCACTGGCGTGTTCTGGTTGAGCCCCGCGCTCGTCGAGCGTTCAGGCGCATTGTTGAATGCGTCGCCCGTGCGCACGCTTGCCACCGGCGCCATCGCGATCTCGCTGACGCCGTTGCTGATCGTCGTGCTGTTTGTATCAGTGTTTGGCTGGCTGTTCGGGCTGCTGCTACTGACGGCGTACCTGCTCGCAGTGCTGCTTTCCGGACTGCTTGGCCTGCTGATGCTGGTGCAGCTGATCCGGATCCGGGTTGCGGCTCAGGAGCCGGTGCCAGTCGCGGGGAGGAGTCCGGTCTGGCGGGATCTGGTGCTGCTGTTGCCAGTGACGGTGTTTGCACTTGTCGTGCAGTCCGTGCCGGTTCTCGGCACGCTGTTTTCGTTGTTCGTTCTGCTGGCAGGCTTCGGTGCGCTTGCATTGCTGGCCATACGGCGGAAGCCCGCAGCGGTATAGGTTCTGACCCAGGTGGAGAACTCCTCCGCCGGCATCGGTTTGCTGATCAGATAGCCTTGTGCCTGTTCGCAGCCGTTCTCTGCCAGCCAGCTCAGCCCGGCCTGTGTTTCAACCCCTTCGGCGATGACCTGCAGGCCCAGATTGTGGGCCAGATTGATCGCCGCGCCGACGATGGCCACGTCGTCCCTGTCGTCCGGCAGGTTGGTGACGAAGGACCGGTCTATTTTCAGCTCATCGACCGGCAGCCGCTTGATCAGCGACAAGGAAGAGTAGCCCGTGCCGAAGTCATCCACTGCAATCCGGATGCCGATGTCGCGCAGGCATTCGAGGATCAGCGTGGCGTGTTTGAAGTCGAGTACAACGGCTTCTTCGGTGATCTCCAGGACCAGATTTTTCGCCGGGAGGTCATGGTTGCGCAGCAGTTCCAGAATGAAACACGGCAGGTTCTTGTCCTGCAGGTCGCGGCTCGACAGGTTTACCGAGACCGGCAGATCAAGCC
>CAYJPG010000094.1:6945-12049 GCA_964371995.1 uncultured Chromatiaceae bacterium
GATCAAGCCCTTCCTCGAGCCACAGCCGGCATTCGCGGATCGCGGTTGCCAGTGCCCAGTGGGTGATCAGCGAGATGTTGCCGGACTTTTCGGCGATGGGTATGAACTGGTCCGGCGTCAGGAATCCGAGTCCCGGATGCTGCCAGCGTACCAGTGCTTCGGCACCGCAGACCCGTCCATCCGGGAGGCACACCTTCGGCTGCAGATAGAGCCGGAACTCGTCATGCCGGGCAGCCTTGCGCAGGTCGCCGAGGATTGTCAGCTGACGCCGGTTCCGTCCGTCGTTGCCCTCCTGGTAGATGCGGATCCGGACGTCCGAGTTTCGTGCATCGTTGCGGGCCACGGCTGCACGCTGCAGCAGCTGCTCGGCGTCCGCCGCATGCTGCGGAAAGCTCGCAATGCCTACCCGTGCCTCGACACTCACGTTGATGTCGCGCACCGAAAGGCCCCCGCCGAGCAGGCGCACCAGGTCCTCGGCGATTTCCGTTGCCTGGTCGACATCGCGACCGTCGAGCACGACAACGAACTGATCGCCTTCGATGCGGCCCAGCATGTGCCGCGCATCGAGCCCGGCACGCAGCCGCTCCGCAGCCTGACAGCGCAGCGCATCGCTGATGTCGTATCCCAGCGATGAACCGATGTCGCTGAAGTTGTTCAGATCGACCAGCAGTACGGTAACGGGCTGTGCATTCGTTGCAGCGCGCAGGATGGCCGCCTCGATTTCATCGAGCGCCGAGAGACGCGTGGGCAGGCCGGTGAGTGCATCGAAGCGGGCATGGAAGGTGATGTGCTCTTCACGGTCGGCAATACTCTGTTGCATGGCGTTGAGCGCGCTGGCCAGTTCCGCGACTTCGCCCTTGCCTTCGACCTGAACCGCCTGGTTGTAGTGACCATCGCGAATCCGGCGGGCTGCCTGTACCAGTGTATTGACCGGGCGGGTGATCGTACGGGACAGAAGCAGGCTGCCGAGAATCGCGAGACACAGCGCGATCGCACCAAGCAGCAGCACGGCGTAACGCAGGGTGCGGTACGGGGCCATGATCGTGTCCAGCGGTTCGGACAGCAAAACCTCGATGTCCGGCCGGCTGGAAATCAGCGGCTGGAGCAGCGCGAGGTGCTCGCCGTTGCCGGTCCTGATGCGCAGGGGGCGGTCGGCATCCGGGTCTGCCGCCGAAAGATCCTGCAGCAGTATTGCGCTGTCGAGTGCGTCGAGCGAGCTGCCGAGTATCGACGGACGGTCGTGCGTGCGCGCGAGCAGCGTGACGTCGAGACCTGTCAGCGCAGACAGGCGTCTCGCGAAGTCCTCTTCCACGAGTACGCCGCTGACCAGCCATGCAATCGGCGCGGCATCTCCGACCGGAACGGTGACCACTTCATAGCTGTGGTCGAAAGCCGTCATATGGGCTGGCACAGCCCCGTCGGTCATGGCGAGCCTGACCAGCTCCGGATAGCGCAGTTCCCCTGCGCCGATCGGTTCCGTACCGGCGAGTACGCGGCCGTCTGCATCGAGGAGGAGGGCAAGATCAATCTCGGTGCGATAACGATGGGCACCGAGCAGTTCGTTGATCGTGGCGATGTCCCGGCTCTTCACGGTGCCGCGGAACCGGGGATCTGCTGCGAGCACAGCGCCTGCAGAACGCAGCCGCGTATGGCGGCCGACCGAGAGCTGACCGGCGGTGGTGGCTGCCTTGTGCAGGATCTGGTCGGCCCGGTTCGAGACCTCCCGGTTGCTGGTCAACAGGACCGCGCCGATGGTGCTGAACTGGGTGAGGACGACAAGCAGAGCCGCAAGCGCGAGGATTTTTGAACGGAGACTCCGCATGGGAGGCTAGTCGGCTCGCGAATCGGGAGCTTTATCGTTCCCGGGCCGGGAACGGGGTGCGGTACGGATTTTTGCGACGTGTGTCTCATCGGTGCGGGCTATGCCCAAAAGAGATGAAATCCGTTATGGTTGGCAAACAGGCAAAATCTGTCGACAAAGAACCAGTCCAAAACAACAATCAGATGCGGAGTTTTTGCGATGACCAAGACCTCGACCATGAAGCCCTTTGCGCCGGGCGATATTTTTCTGGGCTGCACCTATCTGATGAACGTGCCGGGCGATGATCACGCCGGCGAAGGCCGCATCCTGCAGTTTGACCGCAACATGGTGCCGAAGGGCACGTTGTACACCGAGGGGACCAGCCACCTGATCATCAACCTGCGTTTTGCTCCGGACGGCACACTGTGGGGCTTCGATCCTTTTGAATATGCAGTTGTGCGCGTGTCCCCGGAGGGCAAGCAGTTGCCGCCGGGCGATTTCGGTGTGCGCCCCTGGGGCAACGTATGTTTTGGTCCCGATGGCAGCATCTGGCTGGGGGAGTACCTGAAGGGCGACAAGCCCTATGAGGGGGGCGACATGCGCCGCTTGCCCGGCACCAATTTCGTTGGCTACGGCCGCTTTGCAAAATTCGATGCGAATATGCGACCAGTCGCCGAATACGACGCTGAAACCGCACCCTCGATGACCGGCTTTCATGGCGTGACGCATACCGTGATGCATCCGGATGGCAAGTCGATTGCCTACATCACCGATCTCGGCATGAAGGTGCATCGCTTCGATGTGGTCAACGGCAAGCGCCTGCCCGATCTTGTGACCTATCCAGGTGGCCCCGAGTACATGCGCAAGTGGACCACGGGTGTGGCGTACCGGCAGGACGGCACGCTGCTGTTGCTCAGGGGCAGCTTTATTGACTTCATCAGCCCGGAAGGCAAATCCCTGCGCACCATCGAACTAGATGAATATGGCTACGCCATGATCACGGCTTCGCGTGATGAACGGCATGTATTCACCACCAACATCTTCACCGGTGTGATGTCGAAAGTTGATCTGGAGACCGGCAAGATCCTCGGCCAGATCGACACGGGGCTTGCCAAACCACAGCGCACCCTGGCCGGTATTGCCGAATATATGGCGTAGTTGAGGCTGTCAGGCGGCCACCAGTGTCCACAGCCAGAAACCGAGCACGCTGACCAGTAGCAGGGAGCCCAGTCCATAGACGCCGGAGCGAATTGCCGCTGCCGGCTCAGCCCGTTTGTATCCGGTCACCATGGCGCGGGCAAGGTTTTCCCGGTCGAGCAGACTGGAAACAATAACCCCGCCTACATGCAGGCCGACAACCAGCATCCAGGTGTTGGCGAATAACTCGTGCAGTTCCTCAAGGGCATCGCCGCCGAACTCGTTATAGGTCGCGTAACCGCTGAGGCCGGTCAGCGCGGCAAGTATCAGTATCGCCCAGATGGCAAAGCTGCCAGCCGGGTTGTGACCGACGTAATGTGGACGTTCCCCGCGCAAAAGGCCCCGCAGGTAGGCCACCATCTCGCGCGGGCGATACATGAAGGAGCGGAACTGTGCGTAGCGGGTGCCGAAGAAGCCCCAGATCAGCCGGAACAACAGGAGGCCCAGGACGGTGTAGCCAAACATCACGTGGATGTTTCGCAAGCGTTCGCCGTCGGCCAGCAACCAGGCGCCGGCGAAACTCGTGGCCAGTGTCCAGTGAAATGCCCGTACGGGCAGATCCCATATCAGTGTTTTGGCCTGCATGATGACTCTCCTTCAGGGAACCTTGATGTCCCGTTCACGAAAACTGCCCTTGTCGGCTTCGCGATGACAGGCACCGCAGTTGGCGGCGCTCCCGATCGCAGCTGATTTCCATTTCGCGGCTGCGATCTCGTCATGCTCACGGCGAAACCATCTGGCTTCGGTGATGCGCAAGGGCGCATCGCTTGCTCCGGTATCGGTCTTGCTGCGTTTGGCGTTCTGCGTCAGGAATGCCTCAATGGTGGCCGCTGTTCCGGCATCAATGCTGGCGTCCGTGCCGAAGTGATCCTCCAGCGATCCCATCAGCTGCTGCCAGGATTCGGCCGGCAGGAAGCGGGGTGGATAGGCGATATGACAGCTGCCGCATTCTTCCTGCCAGACCGGATTGGTGGGCGCCGGCTTTTTTGCGCCGTCTGCGCAGGCGACCGACGGCATGCTGATGACGGCCAGGTACAGGAGTGTGGTGCCGAAGCGGCAGATGCCGGCGGACGCCTTCGAAGTGTTCATGGCCAAAGCTCCTCTATTAACGTGTCAGTGATCGCAGCCAGGTGATGACATCGCCTTTCTCCTGGGCCGTACATTCGCGGTCGAAAACATCTTTGCAATTGCGTTTGAACCACTTTTCCACCTTGGCCGGATCGGTCAGGCGCGTCGGGTTGCTGACCGGCGCCATCGGCTGGATCGTCTTGCCGGTCACGGTGTGACGCCCGGGATTGCGGGGGTCTGTGGTGTGACAGGTGCTGCAGCTCCAGTCGCTGCCTTTGGTGCGAAACAGGGTTTCGCCACGCACAGCCGAGAAGCCGCTGAAGGATCTGTCTGCCCGTGCTGCAGCCGTTATTGCCTCGAGCGGGTCGGCGGCCCGGGCCAGGCTGGCCGCGAACAGCAAGGCCGTCAGCCCGCCGATAAATACCGTCTGTCTCATGTCCTGAAGCCCCGTGTTGCTGGTATGGGGCAACTGTAGACCTCAATTCTTAAGGGCTGCTTAAAGCCTCCAGCGTGCTAGGCTCGCGCCGCTCCCATGCGTATTCAGACCCTCCGTGAACTCTTGCGCAGCAGCGGCGCCCGGCCGCGGCATGAGGCATTGCTATTGCGTGCCTGGCTGCGAGGTCTGGCGCCAGATACCTGGGCGCACAAACCCGAATCAGCGTTTCCCAGACAGCTGATTGCCGCTCTGCCGGCTATTTCTGCCTGGCTTGCCGCACTCGGGCGCTTGCATTCCGGACACGCCGGGGCAGACGAATCCGAGCGACTGCTGGTGCAGCTTGCCGACGGGCAGACAGTAGAAACCGTGCTGCTGCCGCCGGCCGGTGTTTGCGTCTCTACCCAGGTCGGTTGTGCAGTCGGCTGTCTGTTTTGCATGACCGGGCGTGAAGGTTTGCTGCGCCAGCTCGGCAGCGCCGAGATCGTCGCGCAGGTAGCACTCGCCCGTGCCCGGCGGAGCGTGCGTCGCGTGGTGTTCATGGGCATGGGTGAACCAGCCCACAATCTCGACAACGTGGTCGAAGCCATCGAGCTGCTCGGCAC
>CAYJPG010000095.1:0-11685 GCA_964371995.1 uncultured Chromatiaceae bacterium
CTGCAGGCTCTGCGTTGCAATCAGGGCTGCTGCCGGCTTTCTGTACAGCAAGGCCGAAGGCCCAAGCTGTTGTTTTCGATCAGTCTGTCCTCGTATTGGTTCAACGGCGTCTGTAACTGTCCGATCTCGTGTCGGCTGGCTATACAAATGCCGCCACGCACGATCAGGCCGCACGGCGGGCTGGCCCGGATTTCGCCTGTCATGGCGACCACCTTGTGATCGCCGTCACACTTTTCGGCCCAATATCCCGGCTTCTGTCAAATTCTGCGGTGTTCAGACGGATGGTGGCGCGGAATTTGCTCGCCATTCAGGCAAGGCGGCCAAATGCTCGTGCACTCCGGAGGAGTAGCCAGCCAAGTTGCTGATGTGTTAAAAGAAACCACGAGTAGACGCCAGGGCGGAAGAAGGGATTCACACAATGAAAAAATCATTTTTAAGCATCGCAGCAATGGCAACCTTGCTGGTCATGTCCGGTAGCGTGAACGCGCAGTCCAGCACTGACTGGCAGAGCATCAACATCGATCGTGAGGCGATACTGGCCAAATTCTGCGAACGATACCCCGCTGCACGGATATGCACGCAGGTCATACGCGAAGTTCCCGAAATTGATGCGAGCTCGGGTACCCAGGCGCTTGCGCTGGTACTCGGCATTGGCCTGCTCAGCGCAGAAGGTCTCCGCCGCCGCCGTCGGGCGATTCGCAGCCGCTGATTCCACTTCACTGACACCGGGTGGCTTGAGTCACCCGGTGCTCTACAACCTCCGTATCAAAATCCGGTTAACGGACGTCCCGTTCTGCAGTGGCGGGTGGCCTCCCGTGCTGATACCGGTTGTGACTTGCGTCGCGTGCGGCGCGGGCTCAGCATTGGCTGATGTCCCAACGACAGGAGTAAAGGTGTTGAGTGTTGCCCACAAATGGCTTGAACAGGAACCATGGCCCACAACGGTAATGCCCAAGCCGCTGCTCGAATCGCGTATCGAGCGGGTGCTGACCATGACCAACATCGGTTACCTGGGTACGGTCAGAAAGGATGGTTCACCCATCGTCAGTCCGGTCGAGTTCTATGCGGACGGGCTCGCGGTGTACATTTTTCCGCAACCCAACAGCCCCAAGGTCATGGCCCTGCGCCGCGATCCCCGGCTTAGCTTCGCGGTAGCCAACCCCATGGCGGGCTGGGCTTGCGTCATGGGTGCGCAGTTTTTCGGCAAGGGCTCGCTGCTGGATCCGGATACGCCGGAGTGGGAGCACGGGATGAAGGTCTTCAAGTGGGTGTCCTCAAGTTTCGAGCTTGGCAAGATCAATGCGCAACCACCCCGCGGCCAGTTGCTGCGCATTGATCCCGACCGGATCGTCTATACCGAGCACTTCATGCGCAAGGAAGGTTACGCGCCGCGGCAGATCTGGGAACCCGGCGCATCGGGTGCGAAGGTTGTTCCAGGCCGGAATGCCACGGTTTAGCCGGAGGACCGGCCGGGGTCAAGATGCGGCCCCGGATCAGGTGAGCCCTCAACAGCAGGACATGGCATGAGCAAGCAACTGGCGCCAGGCATGCAGGACCGGCGTTCGACGATCATGGGTTATGTGCTCGCGCTGCTGTTCTTCTTGCTGTTCATAAACATCATCAATCTGCCGAGAACCGCGCTCGATCAGCGGGCCACGCTGCGGCTGGTCCACGACAGTCTCGGCCTGATCGTGCTGCTGCTGGCGGCTGTCCGACTGTACTGGTACTACCGTGACCCGGCGCCCCAGCCACCGCCGGGGTTGCCGGAGAATTCCTTTGCCTTCAACCGGACCATTCTGGTGTTCCTCTACGCGACCTATACGGTCACCGGAGTGATCGGCTTCATCTATGCATGGGGCGAAGGGCGCGACATCGTGCTGTTTGGCGCTACTCTGCCGGCCATGGTGGCGCGTGGGGAAGCGGTGCGCATTCCCATGGGTTATTTGCACAGTTCGCTCGGGTTCTACTATCTGATGCTGCTTTCCATCTGGTTTGGCTTCGGTTTTTATCAGCACTGGCGCTACAAGGTCGGCCTGCGCAGGCTGCTGCCTGGCACCCGGGTCTGAATTCATGGTGCTGAATCACGACGTTGCGGAGAGCAGAAGTTGAGCGTCTCAGCGGGTACCCGTATTTTTCATTCGATGGTGCTGCTGGCGTTCCTGGCGCTCGCGGTGTACTTCCCTTATCTCTGGTTCGGCGTAGTCCCCTTCGGGACCGACAACGTAGTACCGCAGGCCGAGATCGAGCGCCTGCTGGCGGGCAAGGATCTGCCCGACTACTACGCCGAACCGTTGCCGCCGATCTCCGCTGACCAACTGGAGGCGGAAAAGGTTGCCTTCACCTGGTGTCGTTTCTGTCACACGCTGGAAGAGGGTGGTGAGAACCGGGTCGGTCCGAACCTCCACCGGATTGTCGGCAAGCCGGCCGCCGTCGCGCCGCACTTCGTCTACTCGCAGGCGTTTATCGATGCGCGCAACAACGGACTGGTCTGGACACCCGAGACGCTGGCTGCTTTCATCGCCGCCAACAAGGCCGTGGTGCCGCATAACCGGATGCGATATCCGCCGATGATCGGTTTTGAAGTCAGCGCAGAACGCGATCGCCAGATGCTCGATTATCTGATGCGCATGACGCGTTGAGGCTCCGCTTCAGGCGTCAAGCTTCAGCCAGTCAGGCAGCGTCAGTCCTTTTTCGGCCAGAAACTGCCGGTTGAACAGCCGCTGCCGGTAGCGCAAGCCTGAGTCGCACAGCAGGGTCACTATCACGTGACCGGGACCCAGCAGTTTTGCCATGCGCACCGCACCGGCGACGTTTACGGCACTTGAGCCGCCGACCAGCAAGCCTTCTTTGCCGATCAGTTCATAGACCAGCGGGATCGATTCGCTGTCCGGGATCTGGAAAGCCGTATCTACCGGTGTGCCTTCGAGATTGGCCGTAACGCGACTGTTGCCGATGCCTTCGCTGATCGAACTGCCTTCGGCCTTGAGCTCGCCATGCGTGTAGTAGCTGTACAGCGCAGAGCCCTGGGGATCCGCCAGGCCGATCCGGATGGCCGGATTGCGTGCCTTGAGTCCGCGTGCCGTCCCCGCCAGCGTTCCGCCGGTGCCAACCGAGCAGATGAAGGCATGCACGGAGCCATTGGTCTGTGCCCAGATTTCGGCTGCCGTGGTCTGCTCGTGCCAGTCGCGATTGGCAGTGTTGTCGAACTGGTTGGCCCAAGCCGCACCCTGTGGTGCGGTCTTGTCGAGTTCTGCGGCCAGCCGCTGCGACTGATGCACAAAGTGGTTCGGGTTCGTGAAGGGGACGGCTGGTACCAACCGTACATCGGCGCCATAGGCGCGCAGCGTATCGACCTTGTCCCGGCTCTGGTTGTCAGGCATCACGATCACCGTGCGATAGCCGAGGCTGTTGCCGACCACCGCCAGACCAATGCCCGTATTGCCGGCGGTCCCTTCGACGATGGTACCGCCAGGTCGCAGTGTGCCGCGTCGTTCCGCATCGCGCACGATGCCAAGTGCAGCGCGATCCTTGACCGAACCACCCGGATTCATGAACTCTGCCTTGCCGAGGATCTCGCAGCCGGTGGCAGCCGAGAAATGGTTGAGGCGGATCAGCGGCGTGTTGCCGATGCAGTCCACGAGTCGGGTGAATGCGGGCCGGGTCATGTCGAGCTTCTGTGCAGAGTGATTCGGCGGCAAGTCTTCAGTTATCCAGGGCGGCGAGCTGTTCCGCCTGGTATTCGTTGATCAGGGGTTCGATCACCTGGTCCAGATCACCTTCCAGGATAAAGTCGAGCTTGTACAGCGTCAGATTGATGCGGTGATCGGTGACACGACTCTGCGCGTAATTGTAGGTACGGATGCGCTCGGACCGGTCGCCGGTGCCGACCTGGCTCTTGCGCCGCTCGGCCTGTTCGCTGTGCTGTTTGCGCAGCGCCGAGTCGAGCAACCGGGCCTTGAGCAGGGCGAGCGCCCGGGCCTTGTTCTTGTGCTGCGAGCGTTCGTCCTGGCATTCCACGACGAGTCCCGAAGGCAGATGCGTGATGCGCACTGCCGAGTCGGTCTTGTTGACGTGCTGTCCGCCGGCCCCGGAGGCCCGGTAGGTGTCGATCCGCAGCTCTGCCGGGTTGATCGCTATGGCGTCGATCTCCTCCGGTTCGGGCAGCACGGCGACCGTACAGGTAGAGGTATGCACGCGTCCCTGCGCTTCTGTTTCCGGCACGCGCTGCACGCGATGGGCGCCGGATTCAAACTTGAGCCGTGAATAGGCGCCGCGACCGATGATCCGGCTGATGATTTCCTTGTAGCCGCCGTGTTCGCCGGCGCTGGAATTCACGATCTCGATCTGCCAGCCGCGCGACTCCGCATACTTTGAATACATGCGGAACAGGTCGCCGGCGAAAATCGCCGCTTCGTCGCCCCCGGCAGCCGCGCGGATCTCCAGATAGATATTGCTGTCGTCGTAGGGGTCTTTGGCTATCAGCTGCAACCGGACCTTCGACTCGATGGCATCGAGCTCACTGCGTGTGCGCGCAAGTTCTTCCTGTCCCAGGCGGCGTAGCTCCGCATCGCTGTCATTGATCATGTCCATTGCCGCGGCCTGGTCGGCTTCGGTTTTCCGCCAGGTGTGAAACAGGCTGACCACGGGTTCGATCTGCGCGTATTCGCGGGACAGGTCGCGGAAGCGGGCCTGGTCACCGAGTATCTTCGGATCGGTCAGCAATCCACCCAGCTCTTCGGAGCGGGCGGCAAGTTTCTCGAGTTTTCCGACAATGGAGGCCTGCATTACGGCTATTATCTCTGACGTGAAGCATCGCGCTGACCCACAAGATTACCGCATTGCCCCGGTCCTCCTGCTACTTGCGTTGTCTGTCCTGACAAACGCGGTCGCTGCAGATGCCGGATCAGTTGCTGCCGTTTCCCCGGATAGTCCGGATCTCCATATGCAGCTGGCCGAGCAGGCCCTGCAGGACAAGGAGCTGGTTACGGCTGCCCGTGAGTTCACGGTTGCGGCCGAACTCAGTGACGACGTGACACTGGTCGAGCGGGCGACCCAGTTTACGCTTGGCGTCGGCTTTGATGCGCTGGCGGAGCGTGCCGCAGAACGCTGGACGGTGCTTGCGCCGGACAACCAGATCGCGCACGCGATCCGCGGGCGACTGCAGTTACGGCGACACGCGGTCGATGCAGCAACCGCGAGTTTTGAGCTTGCGCTCGGCTCCGTAGAGCCGCGTCGCGACGAGGTCTATCTCGCGCTCGCCAGTGACCTGAGCACGGAGGGCAATGCGCAACTGGTGACCCGGCTTCTGTCGCGTCTTGCGGCACAGGACCCGCTGGCGCCGGGCCTGCAGCTCGCGCTCGGCACTGCGGCACTGCGCTCCGGGAATCCGGAACTCGCCATGGCTGCCGGCGAGCGCGCGGCCCAGGACGATCCGGGCTGGACCGAACCGAAGCTGCTGGTCGCGCGCGTGCTGATTGCGACAGGGCGGACCGATGAAGGTCTGGAGCGTGTCAATGCGCTGGTGGCCGAAGACGAGAGTCCGCTGTCTGACCTCGCCTATGCGCGGCTGCTGGCTGATGCCGGCAAGACTGATGAGGCGCGTGCCCGGCTTGACGGGCTGGTGTCGCGCTATGGTATGCGTGATGAAATCATTCGCACGCTGGCATTCATGGATCTGGCTGCCGGCGATCTGGACGCAGCTGACCGGCGCTTTGAAGAAATGGAGCCCACCGGCCAGGATCGCTTTGAAAGCTTCTATTACCGGGCGCTGGTTGCCGTCGAGAAGGGCGATGCGGATGCCGCACGCCGCTACTATCAGCGGATCAGTTCCGGGCCCTATCTGGTGCTGGCACAACTCGCCATCGCCGAGACCTGGCGGCGCGAGGACAAACTGGACAGCGCGATCGGAAGCCTGGAGGCTTTCAGTGAGGATCATCCGGCGCAAGCCTGGGAGGTGTTCCGGTATCAGGCCGAGCTGCTGCAGCTCGCAGGACGTCCGGCCGAGGCACTCGCGGTATACGACAAGGCGCTCGAGTACAAACCTGCCTCAATTGAAATCCTGCTCTCGCGCAGTGGCCTCCTGGAACAGCTTGACCGGATTGATGATGCGCTGGCCGATCTCGAGCGGGCGGTGCAGATCGCGCCGGACGATGCCCTGGTCCTCAATGCCTACGGCTACATTCTCGCCAATCGAACGCACCAGAGCCGGGCTGCCTGGATCCATGTCCGACGCGCGCTCGAGCTGGTGCCGCACAATCCACCGATCCTCGACAGTGTCGGCTGGGCACTGTTCAGGATGGGCCGCTACGAAGAGGCGCGCAGCTATCTCGAGGAGGCATACGCGCTGCTGCAGGATCCTGAACTCGCGAGCCACCTTGCCGAGATCTACTGGAAACTGCAGGAACGCGACCGGGCTCGCGAACTCCTGAATGCGACGCTTGAGGCCTGGCCAGACAGCAAGCCGGCGCAACAGACTGCGGAGCGGCTGCTGCATTGATCATGTGTACCGGTCAGCGGGGCCGTCTGACAACCCTGCGCCTGTTGTCCTTGTTCCTGCCGCTGCTGGCCGGCTGTGCCACCCAGCGTGTGGAAGCACCAGTCAGCGCCGAGTCAGCGGCCGTGCGCCAGGAACGTTTGCTCGGGCTGGCACAGTGGGAAGCGCGTGGTCGCGTCGCCTTCAAGTCTGCGGACAAGGGCGGGCAGGGCAGCCTGCAGTGGCTGCAAAATGGTGCTGCCGCGCGGATTCACCTCAGTGGACCGTTTGGCGCCGGCGCCTATGAGATCAACTGGATGCCCGGGCAGATCACCGTCCATTCGCGCGGTGCCGAAGCGGCGCTCGAGTATCTGGGGCCGGATGCAGCGGAGCGATTTCTGGCCGAGCAGGTGGGCTGGTCTTTTCCGGTGAGCAGCGTGCGCTACTGGCTGCTCGGCCTCGCTGATCCTGCAACACCGGCGGTACAACAGGCAGATGCCGCGGGAAGGCTCCGGGAGCTGCGGCAATCCGGTTGGGTCGTGCGTTATGAAGACTATGCACAGGGCGCCGCTACGTGGCTGCCGCACAAGCTGGTGATCGAGCGGGAAGAGGTGCGCGTGCGCTTCGTGATCGACACGTGGCTGCTCTGACCGCTGCCCCTCACCGTCATGAAAGCGTAAGATTGCGCCCCGGCATGCGCCGATGCGATCTTGGGGCGTAGCCAAGTGGTAAGGCAGCGGGTTTTGATCCCGCCATCCGCAGGTTCGAATCCTGCCGCCCCAGCCAGCATCAGATGAATACAGAGAGTCCTATGGAACTGCCCAATATTGCGATTCTTGCCGGTAATGCCAATCCGGAACTCGCCCAGCGCATTGCCCGCCACCTGAAGCAGCCGCTTGGCCGTGTGCAGGTTGGCAAGTTCAGCGATGGCGAAGTGCTGGTCGAGGTATACGAGAACGTACGCGGGCGTGATGTGTTCATCGTGCAGTCCACCTGCCCTCCGGTTAACGACAACCTGATCGAGTTGCTGGTGCTTGCCGATGCCTGCCGGCGCGCTTCGGCGGCCAGTATCACGGCGGTCATCCCCTATTTCGGATATGCGCGTCAGGATCGTCGCCCGCGTGCTGCCCGCGTGCCGATCACGGCCAGCATGGTGGCGCGAATGATTTCCGAATCGGGGATCAAGCATGTGCTGACGGTCGACCTGCACGCTGACCAGATACAGGGCTTTTTTTCCATCCCGGTCGACAATGTCTACTCGTCGCCCGTGCTGCTCGGCGACCTGTGGCGCTGCAAGTACGAGCCGATGGTCATCGTCTCACCCGACGTCGGCGGCGTGGTTCGCGCCCGGGCAATCGCCAAGCGCATGGACGATGCCGAGCTTGCGATCATCGACAAACGTCGGCCGCGCGCGAATGTGTCCGAGGTGATGAACATCATCGGTGAGGTTGAGGACAAGGTCTGCGTGCTCATCGATGACATGGTGGATACGGCCGGTACGCTGTGTCATGCCGCCTCGGCTCTAAAGGATCATGGCGCCAGCCGCGTGGTGGCTTATGTCACCCATGCGGTACTTTCCGGTCCGGCGGTTGACCGGATCGCCAGTTCCGGGCTCGACGAACTGGTGGTCACCGATACCATTCCGTTGTCGGTACCGGCCATCGCCACGGGCCGTATCCGGCAGCTCAGTGTTGCCGAACTGCTGGCCGAGACCATGCGGCGTATCAGCCAGGCTGAATCAGTCAGCTCCATGTATCTGGACTGACCACCGGCTTGCGGGCACTTTCAGTGCCGCCGGCCGTGCTATGATCCGCGCCCCTTCCGTCACGGCTCCCTGGTCGCAGGGGAGTTTTTTCATGGCGGCGGGTCAACCCAGGAGAATAAACATGGCACATCAGTTCAATATCGCCGCGGAAAGCCGGCGTGATGCAGGGAAAGGTGCGAGCCGCCGCCTGCGTCGCGAAGGCAAGATTCCCGGCATCATGTACGGCGGCGGAGAAGCCCCCGTTGGTATCGCCTTCGACGCAAATGCCCTGCACCGGGGCATGGCTGAAGAGGCGTTTCTTTCCAGCATTCTCAACGTCACGCTGGACGGCAAGGCGCTGCAGGCGATCGTCCGTGACTATCAGCCCCATCCCGCGCGGCGTGCGGTTTTGCACCTTGATCTGCAGCGCGTCGTGGCTACTGAAGAACTGCGTATGACGGTTCCGCTCCACTTCATAAACGAAGCGCTGTCAAAGGGCGTCAAGCTGGGTGGCGGTTCCGTTTCGCACCTCATGACCGAAATCGAGATCAGCTGTCTGCCGAAGGACCTGCCGGAATATATCGAGGTCGATATCGAGCCGATGGAGCTTAACGACATGCTGCATCTGCGCGACCTGAACTTGCCGGAAGGCGTCGTGATCCCCGGTTTCGTTGCACATACCGACAGCGATCTGCCGGTCGTGCATCTGCATGTCCTGCATGCAGTTGAAGAACCGGTGGCCGAGGCGGCTGCTGCCACGTCCGAAGCGGCTGCAGCGCCTGCAGCCGGCGCCGAGAAGGCTGGCGAGAAGCCGAAGACAGACAAGAAGTAAGCTGGATGCCGGCGCCCGCGGCTGGGCGCCGGCTTTCCTGCAGTCACCCGGAGGGATACGCCAGTGCTGATCGTGGGGCTTGGTAATCCCGGTCCGAAGCATACCGGCGACCGCCACAACGTCGGCTTCTGGCTGGCGGACCTGCTTGCTGCTCACATCGGCGCAACATTTTCGACTGCGCAGAAGCTGCAGGGTGAGGAGTGCCGCGGCCTTATTGCCGGCAAGGCAGTGCGCATCGTCAAGCCCTCGACCTACATGAATCGCAGCGGGCAGTGTGTCCGGCGGGTTCTCGATTATTACAACATCCCGATGGAGCAGCTGCTGGTCTTGCACGATGAACTCGACCTGCCGGCTGGCAGTGCGCGTCTCAAGCGTGGTGGCGGACACGGTGGACACAATGGCCTGCGCGACATCCTCGCCAGCTGCGGGCCCGACTTCATGCGCTTGCGCATCGGCATCGGCCACCCCGGCCACAAGGATCTGGTTACAGACTATGTACTGCATGCCCCGGGCAAGCAGGAGCGCAGTGAGATCGTCGAGGCGCTCAGCGAATGCCTGAAGGCCATTGAGCTGCTCACGGCGAGTGGGCCTGAAGCAGCGATGCAGCAGCTGCACTCGGCCCTGCCGCGCAAGAATGGCGGCACCGGGTTCGGGCCGGCTGGCTGACGCGCATGTCCGGGCACCGGGTGATGCACCGTCTCGCATCGTGTACCCGGGCTGCGCTTCTCGCCAGCCTGGCGCTGTTCGCGGCTGCTGACGCTGCCGATGCGCCTGTCTATCGGGCGCAGGGGCTAGATACCTCAACCGTCAATTTTGTGCTGGGTAATTTCGAATTCGTACTGCTGCACGAGCTGGCGCATGTGGTGATCGGCGAGCTCAAGGTGCCGGTACTCGGACCAGAAGAAAACGCGGCTGACTATCTCGCCGCAACTGCGTTCCTGAATACCACGCGTGATGATCCGGTCAGCTACCGGCGCGCCAATACCTGGTTACTGGCCGCTGCCGAAGGGCTCAGGCTTTCGTGGACTGCCGGCACAGCGCGTGTCGGCGAACTTCCGTACTGGAACAATCACTCTCTCAACATCCAGCGCTTCTACTCGATCGCCTGCCTGCTCTACGGCAACGATCCCACAGCCTACGCTGACTTGCCGGCAGCGATTGGCATGCCGGCGTCGCGGGCTGAGGGCTGTGCAGCCGAGTGGCAGAAGGCCGACCAGTCCTTTCACTGGTTGCTGGACAATTTCGGGCGCAAACCCGGTGAAGCCGCTGGTCCGGAGATTGCCGTCATCTACGATGTGCCGCAGACCCTGGTTGCGGCAGAGCTGCTGAGCGCCGTGCAGAAAGACGGCATGCTCGAACGGGTAGCTGGTGCGATGCGCGAGCGGATTATCCTGCCACGGAAAATTGCGCTGCACATGCGTTCCTGTGGTCGTCCGGAGGCGGCATGGCAGCCTGAACAGCAGGAACTCGTGCTCTGCTTCGAACTCCTGGATGCGCTGTACAAGCTGAGTGGCAGCCGGCAGCCTGGATTCAACCGTTCAGGAAGTATGCAGTTGCTGCAGTTTCCAGCCGTCGCCGGTACGGATCAGGGAGGCTGTCGCGCGACCGCTGCCGAAATCCATCTCGGGGCCTGATTTTGGCAATATATTGAAAATAAAACTGACGGTTGCGAGATCGCCTTCGACATGAGCGTGCAGTACGGACAGGCGGAAGCGTACTTTGGCGAGATCAGCCAGTTCGCCCTTGAGGTGATTGTCGCGGAAGTCCGCCCAGCCCTGGTTGAGATGCTTGCCTTCGATCATCAGAAAGCGCTCGTCAGCCAGCACGAATTTTTCCGGAGCCGCGGCATCGCCTGAGGTCAGTGCAGCGTGGTAGGCGGTCAGTACTGCAACCACTTCGGCTTCTGCAGGTGACAGCTCGTTCCCGGTCAATGCGACCGGGGTTGCTGCGGCAGCAGGCGCATGGCCTCCCTCAGCCGGATCTGCTTCAGTATGCGAGTGCTCTGCGCCGGACTCGTGGTCATGCCCTTCAGCGGTGACCTGCGGCAAGGCCATGACGCCGAGTCCGTGGCGATAGACGAGATCAGCACCGCGCAGTCCGGTGCCGGTCAGACCGGCCAGGGCAAGGAGCATGACGAGAGCAAAGACCGGGCCGACACCCCGCCCGCGACGTACGCGCAGGACATTCCAAAGTGCCAGCAGCAAAAACGAGGCGGCTGTGCCAAGCGCCCAGAACTTGTGGTTCTCCATTGCAAGATGGGCGGCATCATCATGAGTGACTGATCCGGCAGCCTGGAGGCCTGCTGCAACTGTCAGTACGGTCAGGACCGCGCCGAGCCACAGGTTCCAGTTTGCGGTGGTTTCAATGCCGTGCGCAGAGTGGTTGCGGCCCCTGAAAGCGGAGATGAGAAACAGCAGGGCCGCTATCGTCAACAGGGCAATCGTGAAGTGAACGAAAATCGGGTGCCAGTTGGGGACGACTTCAATCATGTGTGGAGATCCTCAGGGACAAAACGTGGATTTCCAGGCCGCCAGCCCGGCCATAATTTCGGCAGCGCGGCAGAGCCAGGGCGGAACGGAAGGCCTTCGTGGCATGATCGATATTGGTTGCCATCCTCATACAATGGCAGTCACCCCG
>CAYJPG010000096.1:0-11623 GCA_964371995.1 uncultured Chromatiaceae bacterium
CCGATGGTGATGGTGATGCCGATACGGCTACGATCACCGTCACGGTCAATTCCGCAGGTGGCGGCGCTGGTAGCGGCGTCAGTCTGCCGGGCGGGGGCGCAGTCGACCCGTGGAGCCTCTCGCTGCTCGCCGGGCTCTTGTTACTGCGCCGCAAGCGGCTCGCGATTCCGGATACTGCCGATCGCGGTCAGGGCTAGAGCGGCCCGCCGCGCACTGATAGTTGAGTGAATGCCCGCGACAGGTGTCGCGGGCATTCTCATATAAGCTTTGTTGGGGGGCTTAGGCATGACGACGAACCTGAATTGCAGCCAGCGCGCGACCGGCTTGTCGCTCGCCGTCCTGGCGGCGCTGGGCACTGGATTGGGACTTTCTCCGAGCGCTGGCTGGGCGGCGGAAATTACAGAGATTGTTGTCACATCCCGACGGAGAGAGGAACGACTGCAAGATGTACCGCTGGCGATTACCGCCTTCGATACCAACACGATTGAAGCGGCTGCAATCTCCAGCATGGGCGACGTGGCCGACCTGACGCCGGGCCTGTCATTTTTCAATGCGATGGGCGAGAACCTGCCGGTTCCGGTCATCCGCGGCGTTGTCCCCCAGGATATTTTCGGCGTCAACGCCACCGCAATTTTTGTTGACGGCGTTTACGTTTCCGGGCGCGAGGGCCTCAACTTCAGCCAGCTCGATGTCGAGCGCATCGAGGTGGTCAAGGGCCCGCAGAGCGCCATGTATGGGCGCAATGCTTTCGCTGGCGCCATCAACTATGTCACCAAGGCGCCGAGTGACGAGTTCGAGGCGAAGGCCGAGACGGAACTGGGCAACCGCGGCAAGCAGCGCGTCATGGGCCAGATCAGCGGCCCTATTCTTGGAGAAACCCTGACCGGCCGTGTCTCGGCCCTGTATGACGAGTGGGACGGGTCCTACGACAACACGATCGCCCCGGAAAACGACATCGGTGGCTACCGCTATCGCAGCCTGCAGGGTCGTCTTCGCTGGAGGCCTACAGACAGACTCGATATCAATCTGGGCCTGTACAGTTCCAACGATGAGATCGATGAGGCGGCAATCGGCGGACTCCCGGTCAATTGCGAGGACCAGGTAGAGACGACGACAGAGCACGCTACGAACGAGCCGTTCCCTCGCCTGCAGAACTGGTGTGGCAAGATCCCGAAACTCGCGGCGTTGCCGGATCGACTGGATCCTGCGCAGTTCCCGAACATGGTACTGCTGCCGAATTCCATAACCAGTGATTCCATGCCCAAGCTGGCTCAGGCGCTCGGTGAGGACCGCGATCTCGTCCGTGGCAACCTCAATATCGCCTGGGATCTCGATGTCGGAACGCTCGATTTCCTGACCGGATATTCGGATACCGAGCAGAACAGCATCTCTGACTTCAGCCGCACTTCAGGGGACTCCTTGCCCCTGATCTATTGTCCCGATGCCAACACCGTGGCAGCGCCGCCCTTTTGTAACGCACCCTTCGCTTACGCACGTGCGCCAATGGGGTGGATAGACATCGAGAACGGTGCCACCGTCGAGGAGTGGAGTCAGGAGATCCGGTTCACAAGCCCGCAGGATAAGTCGCTGCGCTACCTGACAGGGGCCTACTATTTCCATGTGGACCAGAAGAATTATCCCGGCGCCCAGCTGGCCACGACGCAGATCCCCGCTAACATGAGCGATATCGGCGTCGGCCCAATTGCGTACCCCACCTCGTTGGCCATCGGGTCTTATATCTTTGGCCCGTCCTTGACGCCAGACGGGGGGCTCGACCCGCTGAATCGCATCGCTTCACAGGACAAGACAGAGTCCTGGTCCGTATTCGGATCCGTGGACTTTGATTTTGCGGAACGGTGGACAGCCGGTGCTGAACTTCGCTATTCGCAAGAAGCCCAGAAAGTGATCAGCAACGGCTATGCGCCTTGTGGTAATCCTGATCTGTTTCCGTTCAACGACGCGCCGGCGGCGGCTTGCGGCGACGATGTCTACGACCTGCGGGTAATGGAACCCTGCGTACGCCAATATGATGCGACGTCTGGTGATTATCTGGACTGCTTGCGCGGATCTGACTTCGGGAAGGAGCGCTTCCAGACCATCACTGGCCGCGTCAGCCTCAAATATACCTTCGACAGTGGCTGGATGGCTTATGGCTCCATTGCCCGGGGCGACAAGCCGGGTGGCCTCCAGCTCATCGATACCGAGGTCATTAACTCAACAGCCGTTGCCAGGGAGCTGGTCAACAATTCGTGGGACCAGGAGAAATTGACCTCCTATGAACTGGGCATCAAGGGCTATACGTCGGATCGGCGGATCTACCTTGATTTCGCGATTTTTCACCAGGACTGGACTGACATCGTATTGCGCCAGCTCACCGAGACATCTCCGGCAAGCGGCCTGAAATTTACGCAGCCGACTGCGCTGAACTTCAACGCCGGAGACGCCAAGGTAACGGGCTGGGAAATGACCACGAATTTAAATATCACCGACAATCTTTCCGGTCGGTTGACAGCGGCCTGGACTGATTCGCGACTGACGAATGCGCGCATGGATACTTTTTCCCTTTTTCCGAGCTTCTACACAACCGAGCCAAGCTGTGCGCCGGCTGCAATACAGGGCCTGCCGACAGGCGAGCAGGATGCAAAGGCCGCGGAGTGCCAGCTGATTTCCGGCGATGTGTCCGGCAATACGCAAATGCGCACACCCGAATGGACGGCGAGCGGGTCGCTCAGTTACGAGCATCCACTTTCAATCAACACACTCGGTGGTGACTGGTCGTGGTTCGCACGCGCCGATGCAAACTACCTGGGCAAGATCTATGTCGGTAACGACAACGAGGGATGGCTGCCTGCCCGCACCAACGCCAACCTGCGTCTGGGTATACGCTCGCCCCGTTATTCATTGGAATTCTGGGTGCGCAACCTGTTCGAGAACGACAGTCCGATTGCAGCGTTCCGGGATATCTACTGGACCAACGACGACGATATTCAGGGGCTACAGAATCCGGCCAACGTGAGAGCTGCCTCGAACTTCGACGACTTCCCGCCCTTGCGCATGTCGGTGTCCTACCCGAGTTTGCGTACCTACGGCCTGGTCGCGAAGATGCGTTTTGGGGGCGCTGAGCAGTAAGTCTGTTCTGCGCGGTGGGCGGTCGGGGCCAGCGCCGCTGGACATAAGTCGTAACTGAGGCCCGCCCCGCCCCGTTCGGGGCAGGCCGGGCCGCGCCGCAATATCCATTTCTTTCACAGGGTTCTGCAGCCTGATACGATAATCAAGCGACTCGGGGGGGTAAGCCAGCGTCATTTATTGGCGAAGAGGCATCTACTCATGATCGATACCTTGCGAGTCTGTTTCCATGCGGCGGGAGTCCATGGTGTCATCTCTGCAATCGCCGGAAAGCTGACGGGAACATCCTTCCTTGTCCGGACGCGCCGGCCGGGTCTGCGGCATCCGTTCTTTCTCCGGCTGCCGTCTTCGGATGCCTGGACGCTTGAGCAGATCTTCGTCCAGCAGGAATACCGCTTCGATGTTGCCAGGCATCCGGTATCGATTCTCGATGCCGGCGCCAACATCGGTCTGGCGTCGATACTGCTTGCAAACCGGTTCCCCCGGGCGAGGATCATCGCTATCGAGCCAGAGGCAGGAAACTTTGCACTTCTGGAGCGCAATGTTGCGCCGTATCCCAATATCACGCCGGTACGCGCTGCGCTCTGGCACGACAATTCGACCGTTGATATTGTCGATCCGGGCCTGGGTCACTGGGGCTTCATGGTTCGGTCGGGGAGGCGAACGTGCGCACCGGGCGATGAATCAAGTACTCAGGTACCGGCAATCACTGTCGACGCAATCATGCAGAAGTACGGGTTGGAGCGGATTGATATCCTGAAAATGGATATCGAAGGCGCTGAGTACGAAGTGTTCGATGACCCGTCCCGCTGGATCAGCAAGGTCGGTGCGCTGATCATCGAACTTCATGATCGCACCAGGCCCGGATGCAGTCGCAGGTTCTATTCCAGATCCAGCGGCTTTGACCATGAATGGCAGGTCGGTGAGAACGTTTACCTGAGCAGATCCGGGAGCTGTGTCGCTCCTGCCGCCGTGTCTGCTGATACCGCAGTATCAGAGGCGCACCATACTGTTTGTGCCTAGCCGGGCGCAAAGAGCCGGCGCAACGATACAGAACGCTGGCGCCGATCATCAGTGGGCACTTTCGGCCGAGCGGCCCGGCAGCAGCATGGGGCTGACGAACCGCGTTACTATGCAGGTGATACGGTAGTTTTGGGAGCGTCACACCATGAGCAAATCCTTCATGTTCCGTCCCGTCATTCTCCTGCTTGGTTCCCTGCTGTTCACGGCAGCGGGCTGGGCAGAGGGTGAGCCTGTGATAGACAGCAGCAAGGAGCTGCCGGTCCGGAAGATCCCCGACATCCCCGCTGCGGCGGAAGCCTACTACGGGCCTGACGACTATCACCTGATCGTCCAGACGCAGGACCCTGACGCCCAGAAGCCGGCAGGCAGCGCACGAAACAATGCGCTGATCTACATCTTCACCGACGACGGCAAGCTCAACCGGCGGATCAATGACCACGGCCAGGACGCCTGCTCGTGGTTCTTCCCGGACGGGAAACGCGTACTCTGGACCTCAACCAGGGACCGGATGGATATGCCGCTCGGCGACTGGTCCGATCCGCAGAACTACCCGCAAGGCGCGGAGCTGTATACCTCGGATCTTTACGGCAAGGATATTCATCGCCTGACGAACAACGAGTGGTACGAGGCTGAGGTAGCGATATCGCCGAATGGCAAGTGGATCGTGTTCGCCCGGCAGATGAACGGCAATATCGACCTGTGGCGCATTCGACCGGACGGTAGCGACGAGCAGCAGATCACCTTTACTGACGACTGGGAGCCCGGTGCCCCGATCTACCTGCCGGACAGCGAAACCATCATGTTCCAGGGCTGGCGCAAGAGCGAGTACGGCAAGGTCAAGCCGACACCGATGACCGTGTTCACCATCAAGCACGACGGAACCGGACTCACCCAGCGCACCTTTGATCGGGGTATGTACTGGGGGCCAGCGCCGACCCCCGACGGGCGCCACTATCTGTACACGAGCATCATCGATGGCAATAACCACGAGCTTTTCCTCGGTGACCTGGCCGGCGGTGCACCCGTGCGGCTGACCTACCACGCCGGTTTCGATGGCATGAAGTCCATCTCGCACAATGGCCGGAAGATGCTGTTCGCCCGCACGGATGGTGAACATCCCGGGCTGTACACGCACGTGATGGATCTTTCATCGCTGAATATCGGTCCGGAAAACTACAAGGGCATTCCGGTGACGCCGGTGCCGGCTAATGCGTTGCTGGTATCCGACTTTACGGTGGTACGACAGAAGGCACCTGCGACGGGCCGGTAGTCAGTTTACCGCGCCGCTTTTGTGAGGAGATGTCGATGCGCGCACTACCGCTGATAAGTTTATTGACTGTCGCCGCCGGGACGCTTGTGGCGGTCAACCTTTACGCTGCGGAGTCCGCATCGGCCGGGAGAGGCAGCCGGGAGTTGCCGATCTACAGGATCCCCAACCTTCCCGAAAGCGGCGAGGCTTATTACGCGCCTGACGGCGTGCACCTCATCGCCCAGGTCAAGGACCCGGACGCCCAGCAGCCCGGCAAGGGCAAGGTCGGTGGTGCGCTGACCTATACCTTCACCGATACGGGCACGGATATCCGCCGCATCAATGACCGCGGTCAGGACGCCTGCTCCTGGTTTTTTCCGGACGGCAAACGCCTGCTCTGGACCTCGACCCGTGATCATCCCGACGACCTGCCACCCGGCAACTGGTCGGACGACGGTGACTACCCGCAAGGCGCTGAACTCTATGCGTCGGATCTGGACGGCGGGAATATTCAGCGCCTGACCAACAACCAGTTGTACGACGCCGAAGCGACGGTTTCTCCGGACGGCAAGTGGATTGTCTTCGGCCGCCAGATCGACGGCAATGCCGATCTCTGGCGCATGAAGGCCGACGGGACAGAACAGACGCAGCTCACCTTCACCAGCGACTGGCAGGAAGGCGAGGCCTATTTCATGCCCGACAGCCAGACAGTCATCTTCCGGGCCTGGAAAGAAAGCGCGAAGGAGCGGCTGGCAGAGCTGGACAAAAAGAACGGCACGCGATCACAGACGCCGATGAATATCTACTCGATGAAGATCATCGGTCCCGATCGCGATGTACAGCCACGCACCTTCACCAGCGATACGAACTGGGCCCCGTTCCCGGCACCAGACGGGCGGCATTTTCTGGTTGTGCGGATTCTCGAACATGGCAACTGGGAACTGTTCCTCGCCGATATGGCCGGCGGCGACCCGCTGCGGCTGACCTACAATCCGGGTTGGGACGGCATGGGGGCCTTCTCCCCGGACGGCAAGAAGATGGTATTTACCCGTAGCGATCCGGGCAGCCATGCCCTGTATTCCTACGTCATGGATGTCTCATCGCTGAACCTCGGCCCGGAGAACTACAAGGGTGTCCCGCCGACGGCGAGGCCGCCAGCCGGCTGGAAGCCGGATCCTGACTTCGCTGCGTGGCGGGTGAAGCGGGGCGACAAAGGCCAGAGATGATCGGCTATGCCATGCGACCGGTAATGGGAGATCTGACTGTGCGCGGCGGTCTGTTCATGATCACGGTAATGATGTTCATCATTACCGGCGCAATCGCGCAGACAACAGCGCCCGCGCCGGAAGGCATGGTGTTGATTCCCTCTGGTCCTTTCCAGATGGGCAACAACAACGATTTTTACGACAATGACTTTGACGAGCGACCCCGGCATGTTGTCAATCTGCCGGCCTTTTATATGGATATCTACCCGGTCACGAATCAGGCCTATAAAGCCTTCGTCGAGGCCACCGGTCACCGGCCGCCCCGGTACTGGCCGGATACCGGAGAAATCCCTGCCGGCAAGGCAATGCATCCCGTTACCGGCGTCAACTACGCTGATGCATCTGCATTCGCCGCCTGGAAAGGTCGTCGCCTGCCGACAGAGCAGGAATGGGAAAAAGCATCACGCGGTACGGAAGGATTGCGATGGCCGTGGGGCAATCAGTTCGATAAACACAAGGCGAATGTGGGGCAAGCCACCACGACACCCGTCGATGCTCATCCGCAAGGCTGTAATGCATACGGCCTGTGCGATATGGCCGGAAATGTCTGGGAATGGACCAGCACCTGGTACGCATCCTACCCGGGGGCGCCGGCGAATCGGGCGAACCTGCGTTTCCTCAATGATACATACCTGTCGGTACGCGGCGGTTCTTATGGCAGCGATATCGGCAGCGCGAGAGGCGCTGATCGGGGTATCAAGAAGCCGGACGAGTCCGGTCCGTCATTGGGATTCAGAACCCTTATGGACGTCCCGGGTTACGAGGGCTATCGGGATGCGGCGCAGGCGATTGAGCTGGCACGAGACATCGCCACGGCCGCTGCGCTGGATATTTCCGATTACGATGAACATGCAAACGCACGTCAACTGATGACGGAATCAGCGAGCGATTTGTCGGCAGCTGAAGAAGCCTTCGAGCAAGGGCGATTCGAAGAAAGCGGTATTTCCGCCCAGCATGCGATCAGCAAGGCCAGAAAAGCGCAACAAATGGCGCTCGATGTCAGGCGCGCCTATCAGTCGGACCAGGAAGCCAGGACTGCGGACGTACTGGACCGTCTCGAAATGGCAATACAAAAATTGCCGGAAAAGCGGACTCCGGGACAACAGGCATTGTACGAACAAGCGGAAAATCACCTGCGGCTCGGCAAGCAACTCCAGGCAGAAGGCGGCTGGGGTTACGCGCAGATGCATGGCTATATTGGCATTGCCATCCTTGAATGATGATGCATCTGGTGACATGCCTGCGCTCGGCGTCGATTGGCATCCTGCTGACTGCCTCGATCACGCCGCTGCTTGCAGCGGATATGCCGCTGACGAAAGCGGAGTCCAGCGGCTACACCGCGACCTCCACTCACGCGGATGTGATGGCGTTTATCCACGAGCTGCAGCAGCGAACCAACCGCATGCGGGTGGAGAGCCTCGGTACCAGCACGGAGGGCCGCGATATTCCGCTGCTGATTATCGGCGACCCGGCACCGGCGTCGCCGGCAGACCTGCGTTACGACAGACGCGCCGTCGTGTATTTCCAGGCCAATATCCATGCCGGAGAAGTTGAAGGCAAGGAGGCGGCACTGATGCTGGCGCGCGAGCTCACATTGGGCGAGGCCTCGAAGTACCTGGACCGGCTTGTGGTGCTGATTGCGCCGATCTTCAACCCGGACGGCAATGAGCGGATCAGCACCGTGAATCGCGCCAACCAGAATGGTCCGGCAGGCGGGGTCGGCGTGCGATTCAATGGCCAGAACCTCGATCTCAACCGCGACGGCATCAAGCTCGAGACGCCTGAGGTTCAGGGGCTGGTACAGAAGGTGCTGGTGCGCTGGGATCCGGTCTTCTTTCTTGACGCGCACACGCATAATGGCTCTTATCATCAGGAGCCCGTCACCTGGGTGTGGGGCCTCAACCCGAACGGCGACCCGGCTATCTTCGACTACATGGCCGGCACCGTGTGGCCCGCCGTCGAGCGACAGATGCGCGAGCGTTATTCCACGGCAACGATTCCCCACGGTGATTTCCAGGACGTGAAGAACCCGGCCCAGGGCTGGGTGCCGCTCGGCCCGGAGCCCCGCTATCTCTCGAATTATGTCGGCCTGCGCAATCGGCTCGCCGTGCTCGACGAGCAGTATCCCTACGTGGACTTCGAGACCCGGGTCAAGGGTGCGCATAACCTGATGCGTTCGTTCCTGGATTTTCTGGCGACCCATCGTGACGAGGTGGTCGCGCTGGTGAGCAAGGCCGATCGCCGTACCATCGTACGCGGTGCGAACCCGACGGCCAGCGATGTCTTTGTGATCGATGCCGAGCCCGCCGCGATCGACCGCAAGCTCACGATCCAGGGCTTCGAAATGGAGGTGACCGATACCGGCAGCCGCTATCCCCAGGTCCACCCGACCGACGTCAGGCGCACTTACAGTGACGTCCCGTATCTTGCGAAATACGTTCCGAAGCGCACGGTACAGCTGCCGCGTGCTTATCTCATCGCCGTGCAGGACAAGGCCGTGATTGGCAAGCTCCGCGAGCATGGAATCGTTGTGCAGCGACTTGTCGCCCCAGTGACCCTCAACGTGGAGGCGTTCAGCGTCACCAAACTCACCGGCTTGCAGTACTCCGACCAGGGGCACTACCCGAGCACAGTCGAGGGCACATACTCGCAGAAGGAAGTGGCGTTCCCGGCTGGCAGTTACTACGTCAGCATGGCGCAGCCGCTGGCTAACGTGGCAGCGCAATTGCTGGAGCCGGAAAGTACCGATGGTATGGTCGTCTGGAATTTCTTCGACCGCTACATCGCGTTTCAATGGATCCCGCAGCCGATGGAATACCCGGTGTACAGACTCCACGAGGCGGTGCGGCTGCCAACCGACACGGTGCCGTGACATGGGCCTGATCCGCCAGTACTCCGCGGCCAGACCTGAGCTTTCATCTGCCAGCAGGTCGACTGCCAGGGGGCGCAAGGTGTTCCGCCATGCTTCGTTCATTGCGCTGGCGATGCTCGTGGTCAGTGGGGGTGTACGTGCCGAGAAACTGACACTCGAGCGGTTGTACGTCGCGCCAGACCTGTCTGGCGCGACCCTGCGCTCGCCGCAGATTTCGCCGGATGGGCGGCTGGTCGCCTACCTGCGCGGCAAGCCGGGCAACGCGGGCCAGCTCGATTTGTGGGCCTATGACATCAAGGCGCGTCGCCACCGTTTGCTGGTTGATTCAGCGGCCCTTGCCTCGCAGCCGGCAGGCCTGTCGGCAGAAGAGAGCCAGCGCCGCGAACGGCAGCGGTCCGCCGCATTTTCAGGCATTGTCGAATACCAGTTCTCCCGGGATTCGCGCTGGTTGCTCGTGCCTCTGGGTGGCGATATCTATGTCTATGATCTGCGTGCCGCACCGGACAAGGCCGTGCGGCGGATCACCAACACCGATGACTACGAGACTGACGCAAGATTTTCGCCCCGCGGCCGGTACGTGAGCTTCGTACGTAACCGGAATCTCGTTATCTACGATCTGGAACGCGGCGCCGAGCGTGCGCTGACGACCGGCGGTGGTGGCCTACTGAGCTTTGCAATGGCCGAATTCATCGCCCAGGAGGAAATGGGCCGCTACACCGGTTACTGGTGGTCTCCCGACGATACACATATCGCTTACACCCGCGTTGACGAATCGCCCGTCGCGGAAACCGAGCGTTTTGAAATCCTGGCCGACAACGTGGAGGTCGTTCGCCAGCGCTACCCGGAGGCGGGCGGCCGCAACGCGTTCGTCGAGCTTTACGTAACTGACATCGCCAATCCGGCACCACTAAGAGTTGATCTGGGCGCCGATCCGGATATCTACCTGGCGCGAGTTGACTGGTTTCCGGATGCCAGCGCTATTGCCGTTCAGCGCCAGAGCCGGGATCAGAAGACCCTCACGCTGCTCGCCGCGGATCCGGCCAGCGGCACGACGCGGGAACTGCTGACCGAAAAGGCCGATGCCTGGGTAGGCCTTAATGACGAACTCACCTTTCTTGAAGACTCGGCGCAGTTCATCTGGTCCTCCAGCCGGTCAGGCTACCGCCACCTCTATCTCTATGAGCGCGACGGTACGCTGGTTCGTGCCCTGACCGGTGGTGCCTGGAATGTGGTGGGCGATGGCGGTCGTCGGGCACTCAAGGCCGTCGACGAGAAACGCGGGCTGGTCTATTTCACGGCCAATGTCGACACACCCGTTGAGCGGCAGCTGTACTCGGTGTCAATGCGCAAACCGGAAGCCGGTCCACGACGCCTGACCGAAGGGGCCGGCTGGCACTCGGTCACCATGGCGGAGGATGCGCAGGTTTTTCTCGACACGTTTTCGACACCGGAGCAGCCTCCCTCTGTAACGCTGCGCTCGGCCACCGGGATGATCCTCGACATCATGGTGCCAAACGAGCTGAACGCCGGGCACCCGTATGCACCGTATCTCGATGAGCACGCCCCGACGGAATTTGGCACGCTGAGAGCGCAGAATGGCGAGACGCTCCATTACCAGATCACCAGGCCGCGGGTGCTTGAACCAGGACGCCGCTACCCGGTGATCGTGGAAGTGTACGGCGGCCCGGAATCGCAGACCGTGCGTCGCGCCTGGGGGAGCTCCGCGCGCAGCAACGGCGGTTTTTTCCGGCAGATCCTGGCCCGGAATGGCTACATTGTTTTCAGTCTGGACAACCGGGGCACGGGCTATCGGGGCGTCGCTTTCGAGACGGCACTGTACCGGAACATGGGATCGGTAGAGGTCGAGGACCAGGTCCGCGGCGTCGAGTTCCTGCGCACGCTGCCCTACGTGGATCCGGCGCGCATCGGTATTTTCGGCTGGAGCTACGGCGGCTACATGGCGCTGATGTGCGCGATGCAGGCACCTGGCTATTTCGCAGCTGCGGTCGCCGGCGCCCCGGTCACCAGCTGGCAGCACTATGACACGCACTACACCGAACGCTACATGGGTACGCCACTGGACAATCC
>CAYJPG010000097.1:0-7119 GCA_964371995.1 uncultured Chromatiaceae bacterium
GTACTACATGAGTCGCGGTGGCTGGCTGGCAGCCGCCAGCCGTGCCCGCTACATCGTCGAACACTACGATGGGGCACCGGCCGTGGCCGAGTCGCTGAAGATCATGCTGGATGCCTACCGGCAACTCGGCATGCGTGACCAGGCCGACGACGTGCGACTGGTGATCGCCAGCAATTACCCGGACACGCTCAAGCAGGTCGTCAAGGAAGAAAAGAAGCCCTGGTACAAGTTCTGGTAGGAGCGGCTTCAGCCGCGATCATGGCTTGAAGATTTGGAATCGCGGCTGAAGCCGCTCCTACGCCTTGTGGCGGTAGCCCGAAGTGATCGGATAGCGCCAGTCGCGGCCAAAGGCCCGCCCGGAAATCCGTACGCCCGGCGGCGCCTGCCGGCGCTTGTACTCGGCGCGACGCACCATCTCCAGAACCCGCACGACCACTTCCCGGTCGAAGCCGTGCGCGGCGATCTCGTCCACCGAACGGTTGTCGATAATCAGCGCATCGAGTATTGCGTCAAGCACCGGATAGGGCGGCAGTGAATCGCTGTCCTGCTGATCCGGACGCAACTCGGCGCTCGGTGGACGGCTAATCACGCGCTCGGGAATCACCGCGCCGATGCTGTTGCGATAGCGGGCCAGTTCGTAGACGAGGGTCTTCGTGCAATCCTTGATCGGCGCGAAACCGCCGGCCATGTCGCCGTAGAGCGTCGCGTAGCCGACCGCCATCTCGCTCTTGTTGCCGGTCGCCAGCACCATCCGGCCGCTCTTGTTGGAGATCGCCATCAGCAGGATGCCGCGGCAGCGCGACTGGATGTTTTCCTCGGTCGCATCCTCCGGCAGCCCGGCAAACAGCGATGCCAGCGAGTTGCGCGTGGCCTCGACCATCGGCTCGATCGGCAGCACCTGGTAGTCGACGCCCATCTGCTGCGCCTGCAAGGCAGCGTCCTCGATGCTCATCGCCGCCGTATAGCGGTAGGGCATCATCACCGCCTGCACCGCCATCGCACCCAGCGCATCGACCGCCAGCGCCAGGGTCAGCGCAGAATCGATGCCGCCGGACAGTCCGAGCACCACGCCGGGGAAACCGTTCTTGTGGACGTAATCGCGTATGCCCGTGAGCAGCGCCGCATAGACGCTGGGCACATCGTCGAGCAGCGGCACGACGGTGCCCGACACCGGTGCAAGCCGCCCGTCTGGCTCACGGCGAAAGCGCAGCAAATGCAGTCCGGCCGCAAAAGCCGGCGCACGAAACACGATCTGGCCATCGGCATCAGCGACACAGGAGCCGCCGTCGAAGACCAGCTCGTCCTGGCCGCCGACCAGATTGAGATAGGCGAGCGGCCGGCCGGTTTCCACAGCGCGTGCCGCGATCACCGCTTCGCGACGTGCCTGCTTGCCGGTTTCGAAGGGCGAGCCGTTGACGACCAGCAGCAGTTCCGCTCCGGCCGCGACGGAGCGCGCCGGCAAGCCGGGCTGCCAGATATCTTCACAGATGCCGAGACCGAGCTTGAAGCCGCGAAATTCAACAACCACCGGACCGCCGCCGGGTGTGAAATAGCGCTGCTCGTCGAACACGCTGTAGTTCGGCAGGCAGCACTTGCGATAGTTGGCGAGCTGCCTGCCGCCCGCGAACAGCGCCACGGAATTATAGATGCGCTGATCCGCGAATTCGGGATAACCGACCAGTACCCCAATCTCACCGCTCTCCGCACAGATTCGATCGAGGCCCTCGGCGAGCTGCCGCCTCAGTCCGGCATGGAAGAGCAGGTCTTCCGGCGGGTAGCCGCACATGGCGAGTTCGGGAAAGACCACCAGGTCGGCGCTCTTTGCCTGCCGGACCTGATGCAACACGGCGATGATCTTGTCGGTGTTGCCACTGACATCGCCAACCGGGAAATCCTGCTGGGCTAGCGCGATACGGAGTTCCGGTGAGCCTGGCATCGGCGCATCAGCGCATCAGTTCAAGCATCGCGCTGCCGAGTTCGGCGGGTGAGCGGACGGTGCGTACCTTCGCTGCTTCAAGCGCGGCGAACTTGGCGTCTGCCGTACCTTCACCGCCGGAGATGATGGCGCCGGCATGGCCCATGCGCTTGCCCGGCGGTGCCGTCACACCGGCGATGTAAGCGACGACCGGCTTGGTGACATGCTTCTGGATGTAGCGGGCGGCGGCCTCTTCATCCGTGCCACCGATCTCGCCGACCATGATCACGCCTTCTGTGGCCGGGTCCTGCTGGAACAGCTTCAGGCAGTCGATGAAGTTCATGCCGCGGATCGGATCGCCGCCGATGCCCACGCAGGTGGACTGGCCGATGCCGGTGCGCGTGGTCTGGTAGACCGCTTCGTAGGTCAAGGTGCCGGAGCGCGAGACGATGCCGATCTTGCCGGGCTTGTGGATGAAGCCGGGCATGATGCCGATCTTGCATTCGCCCGGCGTGATGATGCCCGGGCAGTTGGGGCCGATCAGCCGGCAATCGTGGTCCTTGAGACCGGCCTTCACGCGCACCATGTCGAGCACCGGAATGCCCTCGGTGATGCAAACGATCAGCTTGATGCCGGCATCGGCCGCCGCGAGTATCGAGTCTGCCGCTGCCGGTGCCGGCACGAAAATCATGCTGACATCGGCGCTTGTTGCGCGCACTGCTTCCGGCATGGTGTTGAACACCGGCAGCCCGAGGTGCTCTTCACCGCCACGGCCTGGCGTCACACCGGCGACGATCTGCGAGCCGTACTCGATGCACTGCTGCGCGTGAAAGGAGCCCTGTCTGCCGGTCAGGCCCTGGCAGATGATGCGGGAATTCTTGTTGACGAGAATGCTCATGCTGATTGCTCTGCTTGTACAAGCGTAGGAGCGCCTTCAGGCGCGATATTAGGCTGAAGAATCGCGGCTGAAGCCGCTCCCACAGAAGGCGCGGTATCCGGGAACCTCATGACAGCGCTGCCACAGCCTTGCGGGCTGCATCGGCGAGATCGTCGGCCGGAATGATGGCGAGGCCGCTGTCTTTCAGCATCGCCCGACCCTGTTCGACGTTGGTGCCTTCAAGGCGAACGATCACCGGCACCGCAACCTTTACGTCGCGCACCGCGCGCACCACGCCCTCGGCGATCAGGTCGCAACGCACGATGCCGCCGAAGATGTTGACGAGAATGGCCTTCACGTCCGGGTTGGACAGGATCAGTTTGAACGCTGCCGCTACCCGCTCGGGCGTTGCGCCACCGCCGACATCCAGAAAGTTCGCGGGCTCACCGCCGTGCAGCTTGATCAGGTCCATGGTCGCCATCGCCAGACCGGCGCCGTTGACCATGCAGGCGATATTGCCGTCGAGCGACACGTAGTTGAGGTCGTGCTCGGCAGCACGCCGCTCCATCTCGTCTTCCTGGCTCGGGTCGCGCATGGTCTGCAGCTCGCGCTGACGGAACAGGGCGTTTTCTTCGATGTTGATCTTGGCATCCAGCGACAACAGATCACCGGCCTTGGTGACGATCAGCGGATTGATCTCGACCAGGCTCGCATCGCATTCGTTGCACAACCGGTAAAGCTTGGTGGCCAGATCGACAAACTGCTTGACCTGCTCGTGATTGAGGCCCAGCCCGTAAGCCAGCTGGCGTGCCTGGTAGGGCTGCAGGCCAGCGCCCGGATTGATCGCGACGCTGAGGATCTGTTCGGGGGTCTTCGCCGCAACTTCCTCGATATCCATGCCACCGGCCGACGAGGCGATAAAGGCGATGCGTTCGCGGGAGCGGTCGACGAGCAGGCTCAGATAGAGTTCGCGGTCGATCTCGCTGCCCGCCTCCACATAGACCTGGTTGACCGGCATGCCCTGCGGGCCGCTCTGCTTCGTGACGAGCCGGGTGCCGAGCATGGCCCGGGCCAGCTGGCCGACCTCCTCGGCACTGCGCGCGAGCTTGACGCCGCCAGCCTTGCCGCGCCCGCCGGCGTGGACCTGGGCCTTGACCACCCAGACCTTGCCACCGATACGCCCGGCAGCATCAGCCGCCTGGGTCGGGGTGCTGGCGACCTCGCCTGAGGGGACCGGGATGCCGAAACGGTGGAACAGTTCTTTGGCCTGGTATTCGTGCAGATTCATGGCGCGCGCCTGAGCGGGGAAGGCGCGTATTGTGGGCGAATCAGTCGCACTGTCAAACCGCAGCCTGACCCGCCGGGCAGAGACATCGACCTGGGCCAGGCAGCGGGGGAAGTGGGAAAGGCGTCACGCTTTCAGGGAAGCGGGCATACATAATGTGTCTGCTCAGGTCTCCTGGAACACGCAAACCGGATCGATGGCGACAGCTGAACACACACTGACCGCACCAACCGGCGCCGCACCGGAACCCGCCGCGCGGAGCATCGGCAACGATACCTCGCGCCGCATGCTGCGCTTTGTGGCGATATTCCGCGCCGTGGTCGCCATCGTCTTGCTGGCGATCGCGCTCGGTTTCCGCGATCCGCAGCTGCTCGGCATCCGCGACGCCGGGCTGTTTCTGGCCAGCACCTCAAGTTACTGCCTGTTTGCCCTGCTGCTGCTGGTCTGGCAGTGGCGCCGGCCGGTCATCGTGCCCCGTCTCGTGCTGGTGGAACTGCTCATCGACGTGCTGGCCATCGGCCTGCTGATGTACGCCAGCAGCGGGGTACGCAGCGGTCTCGGCGGCCTGCTGGTGGTGTTTGTCGGTGCAGCGAGCCTGTCGCTCCAGGGCCGGCAGGCCTTTTTTGGCTCCGCCATCGCTGCCCTCGCCGTACTCGCCGAGCAGTCGCTGCGCGTCCTCGAGCACGGTGCGCCCAGCGGTGATTTCGTCGCCGCCGGCGTGCTCGGCGCCATCATCTTCATGATCGCCTCGGCTGCCTATCCGCTGGCCCGGCGCCTCGAGGAAAGCGAGGCGCTGGCCCGGCAACGCGGTATCGATCTCGCCAATCTCGCCCAGTTGAATGACTACATCATCCAGAACCTGCGCGAGAGCATCGTCGTGGTGGATGCAGCCAACCGGGTGCGGCTCATCAATCAATCCGCCGCCGAGCACACGGGTATCCGCACCCGCGAACCGGGCCAGGATCTCGCGCAGCTGGCACCACATCTGCACCGCATGCTGAGCGACTGGCGCCGGCAGGGGAATCCGCTCCTGCAACCGCCGTCCTTCCTTTCCGCCGACGGCAGCACGCGCATCAACGCCTATCTCGCACCGCTCGGCGGCGGGGAAGACGGTCCGGTGCTCATGTTTCTCGAAGATGCGGGGCTGCTCAGCCAGAAGGTCCAGCAGACCAAGCTGGCGGCACTCGGCCGGCTGTCGGCGAGCATCGCCCACGAGATCCGCAATCCGGTCGGCGCACTGAGTCATGCCAGCCAGCTGCTCGAAGAATCGCCCCGGCTGAGCGCCGACGACCGGCGACTGATCGACATCATTCGCACCAATTCCGGACGGGTTAACGAGATCATCGAAAACGTGCTGCAGCTTTCGCGGCGCGAGACCAGCCGTCCCGAGCTGATCTACCTGGCCGGCTGGAGCCGTGATTTTGCGGCCGAGTTCAGCTCGACGCTGGAGCTGCACGAGGGCCAGATCAGCGTCACGAGCACCGAGGACGTCGAAGTACGCGTGGATCCCGGCCATCTGCGGCAGATCGTCTGGAACCTGTGCGAAAACGCCATCAAATACGGCAGCAGCAACGGCGGCATCGCCGTGGAAATCGCTTTCGGACGTCAGTCCGGCAACCGTCGACCGTATCTTGAGGTCAGCGATCGTGGTGCGGGTATCCCCGAAGAAATGCGTGAACAGATTTTCGAGCCCTTCGCCACCGGGCGCAGCGGCGGCACCGGACTCGGCCTGTTCATCTCGCGCGAACTCTGCGAGTGCAATCGCGCTGCACTAGTGTATGAAGCCCGCCGCGGCGGCGGCAGCGTGTTCCGGATCGTATTCGCTGATCCGGCGCGCTGGGAAAACTGAAGCAGCGGAGACCAGCGTGGCAAAACCAATCGCCCTCGTCGTCGATGACGAACCCGATATCCGGGAACTGCTCGGCATCACCCTGGAACGCATGGATATCGATGTCTGTGCCTGTGCCGATATCGCTGCGGCAAAGGCGCAGCTGACGCGACGCGAATTCCAGCTCTGCCTGACCGACATGCGTCTGCCGGACGGCGATGGCATCGACCTGATCGAGTGGATGCAGCTGCGCGGCATCGGCACGCCGGTGGCGGTGATCACCGCCCACGGCAATGTGGAAACCGCCGTGCGTGCGCTGAAGGCCGGCGCCTTCGATTTCATCTCCAAGCCGGTGGATATCAAGGTGCTGCGCAAGCTGGTCGGCAGCGCACTGAAAGTGCCACACACCGGCGTGACCGGCGGAAAGGCGCAGCTGCTCGGCAACTCCGCTGCCATCGAGCAATTGCGCGAAACCATCGCCAAGGTCGCACGCAGCCAGGCACCAGTGCACATCACCGGCGAGTCCGGCACCGGCAAGGAACTGGTGGCGCGCATGATCCACGAGCAGGGCTCACGGGCCGAGGCGCCCTTCGTACCGGTGAATTGCGGCGCGATTCCCGGCGAATTGATGGAGAGCGAGTTCTTCGGCCATCGCAAGGGCTCCTTTACCGGCGCCGTCAGCGACAAGGAAGGACTATTCCAGTCCGCCGAGGGCGGTACGCTGTTCATGGACGAGATCGCCGACCTGCCGCTGCCCATGCAGGTAAAACTGCTGCGCGTGATCCAGGAAAAGTCGCTGCGGCCAGTGGGCCAGACGGCCGAAGTGCCGGTCGATGTGCGCATCCTGTCCGCGACCCACAAGGATCTGCGCGCGCTGGTGGCCAGCGGCCACTTCCGCGAAGACCTCTACTACCGGATCAATGTCATCGAGTTGCGCGTGCCGCCGCTGCGCGAACGCGGCGATGACACCCTGCTGCTCACCCGCCACATCCTCGCGCGTCTGGCCGCCGGCATGGGCCTGCCGCCGCCGGAACTGAGTGCGGGCGCGCGCGCCAGGCTCGCCGGCTACCGCTTTCCCGGCAATGTGCGTGAACTGGAAAACATCCTCGAGCGGGCCATCGCGCTCTCCGGCGATGAAATCGCCGCCGACGACATCCACCTCCAGCAACCCGCCGCCACCGTGGGAGCCGGGGTAACCCCCCACACCCGAGGCC
>CAYJPG010000097.1:7129-11583 GCA_964371995.1 uncultured Chromatiaceae bacterium
GGCTTCAGCCGCGATCCCGGTAGGAGCGCCTTCAGGTGCGATCGGGCCGGGGATCGCGGCTGAAGCCGCTCCTACGGCCGCTCCCACCACCCCCCATCTCGGCGACCGCCTGGAGCTGTTGGAACGCGAAACCATCGTCAAGGCGCTGGAAGAGAACCGCTACAACAAGACCGTCACCGCAAAGAAACTCGGCCTGACGCTGCGCGCCCTGCGCTACCGGATGCAGAAGCTCGGCATCGACTGAGGCCGGTTCTGACACAAAAACGTCAGAAAGTGACGCTGGGCGTCCGGTCGGCGGCGTCCAGGGGCTGGCCTTATGTTGTGCAGCCGCCAAAGCAAAAACGGCTCTTCATGAATTTTCCTTTGTGTGCCATGGACTTGCGGTGCGGCCGCTGGCAACTGGCACAGATCCTGCAACGTACTGGCCCGCAGGCCCCGTTCACAACCCTCAGGGCCGCAGCTTCCAGTTCGCAACCATATGGAGAGTTCACTCATGAAGAAAATCCAACAGGGCTTCACGCTCATCGAATTGATGATCGTGGTTGCCATCATCGGCATCCTGGCCGCCATCGCAATTCCGGCGTATCAGGACTACACGATCCGTGCACAGGTCACGGAAGGTCTGAATCTGGCCAGCGCCGTGAAGACGGGCGTAGCTGAGTCCTTCGCCAATACCGGCAACTGGCCCACCAGCCTGACGCTGGCCGGCGGCGACGCCAACAATCATCCGTCCGGCAAGTACGTGGACGACGTGGACATCACGGGCACTGGCACTATCATCATCACCTTTGGCAACAACGCCAACGGCTCGATCCAGACCGAAACCCTTGCCCTGCAGCCGATGCTGAGTGACAACAACGACGTGGTCTGGCTCTGCGGCTACTACACTGCCGCTAGTCAAACCACCACCCTGACGGCGGACGACACGGGCGGCAATGCGTCGGATGACGCAGCTGGCGCGACCACCGTGGACCAGAAGTACCTGCCCCAGTCCTGTCGCGACGACAGCTAAGCGCCTGGCCCCCGGCCAGACGATCGACGACCTGGAAAGCCCCTGCCACAAGGCAGGGGCTTTTCTTTTTTGGGGGCCACCGGAAGAAAAGTGCGAAAGTGGCGAATTGAGCGGTTGCGCCGGGCGCTGATCCTTAGTAACACTACGCACTTACCCTAATACCGTTCCGGTCACCCAAGGAAGCCGATGGCCGTATCCGCCACCAATGCGCCGCTCAGCGGCCTCTCCCGACGACTGGTCCAGGACGGGCTGATCGCGGAAGACGCGGTAATTCACGCCATCAAGGGGGCGGAAGCCCAGCATATCGGCCTGGTCGCCTACCTCGTCGACCGGCAGCTGGTCGAGGCATCCAAGATTGCCGTCGCCGCCTCGTCCGAATTCGGTGTGCCGCTGCTCGACCTCGATGCCCTGGATCTGGACATGGAGGCGGTCAAGTCGGTCGACCAGCGCCTGCTGGCCAAGCACCGGGTCCTGCCGCTGCTGTTGCGTGGCAAAAGGCTCTTTCTGGGTGTTTCCGACCCCACCAGCCATGCCGCCATCGACGAGATCAAGTTCCAGTCCGGCGTCCGCGTCGACCCGATCATCGTCGAACAGGACAAGCTCGACGCGATGGTCGCCAAGGCGCTTGAGGCCGTCGACACCTCGATGTCGAGCTTTGACGAAGACGACTTTGACCTCGAAAGCCTGCAGGTCAGCAGCGATGACGATCTGGTCACTGACGATGTCGCGCGCGACGACATCGAAGACGCCCCGGTGGTGCGCTTCGTCAACAAGATCATGCTCGATGCGATCAAGCGCGGCGCCTCGGACATCCATTTTGAGCCTTATGAGAAAAACTACCGCGTGCGCACCCGCCTCGACGGCGTGCTGAAGCAGGTGGCTGCGCCGCCGCTCGCGCTGTCAAACAAGGTCACCGCGCGTCTCAAGGTCATGTCGCGACTCGACATCGCCGAGCGTCGCGTGCCGCAGGACGGGCGCATCAAGCTGCGGCTGTCGAAAAATCGCGCCATCGATTTTCGCGTCAACACCTGTCCGACGCTGTTCGGCGAGAAGGTCGTGCTGCGTATCCTCGACCCGACCGCCGCGAAACTCGGCATCGAGGTGCTCGGTTACGAAGACTTCCAGCGCAAGCTTTTTCTGGACGCGCTGGCCAAGCCCTACGGCATGATCCTCGTCACGGGCCCGACCGGCAGCGGCAAAACCGTGTCGCTGTATACCGGCATCAATATCCTGAACACCGAGGACCGCAACATCTCGACCTGCGAAGACCCGGTCGAAATCAACGTGCCCGGCATCAACCAGGTCAACGTCAATCCCAAGGTGGGACTGACCTTCGCCGCGGCCCTCAAGGCCTTCCTGCGCCAGGATCCGGACGAGATCATGGTCGGCGAAATCCGCGATCTCGAAACCGCCGAGACGGCCATCAAGGCCGCCCAGACCGGGCATCTGGTGCTCTCGACCCTGCACACCAACGATGCACCGCGCACCCTGACGCGCATGGTGGACATGGGCGTCAAGCCCTATGCCATCGCCACCTCGGTGCACCTGATCATCGCCCAGCGCCTGGCCCGCCGCCTGTGCGAGCAATGCAAGGAACTGCGGGATATTCCCGATGACGCCCTGCTGCTGGAAGGCTTCACCCAGGAGGATATTCGCGGCGGCCTGCGCGTCTTCGGCCCGATCGGCTGCAAGCAGTGCAACGATGGCTACAAGGGCCGCGTCGGCATCTACCAGGTCATGCCGGTGACCGAAACCATCGGCCGGATCATCCTCGAAGGCGGCAACGCCGTGCAGATCGCGGAACAGGCCGAAAAAGACGGGGTCTGGTCGCTGCGTCGGTCGGCCCTGCAAAAAGTCAAGGACGGGCTTACAAGTCTTGAGGAAATCAATAGGGTTACAATCGAGTCTTGATAAACCACGGTGCGGGGGTCGGGCATGGGCTGCCTGACCGGGTTTTTCCGCGGCTTAGCGATTCGGAGTTGGGGTTATGGCTGCAGGCGTCGCCATCAATCAGGTCGGGTTTACCTGGGAAGGGACTGACAACCGGGGCAACAAGATCAGGGGCAAGACCATGGCCTCCAGCGAGGCCGCGGTGCGTGCCGTGCTGCGCAAGCAGGGTGTCGTGCCGGTACGCATCCGCAAGGAATCCACCCTGTTCAAGGGCGGCAAGGTAACGCCCGGCGACATCGCCATCTTCAGCCGCCAGATCGCCACCATGCTCGCGGCCGGTATCCCGCTGGTACAGGCCTTCGATATCGTCGGCGCCGGACACGACAACCCGGCGATGCAGAAACTGATCCTCGGCATCCGCGCTGACCTCGAGTCCGGCACCGCGCTCGCGGAAGCGCTCGGTCGGCACCCGCTGTACTTCGACGACCTGTTCGTAAACCTGGTGACTGCCGGCGAACAGGCCGGTGCACTCGATACCCTGCTGGACAAGATCGCGACCTACAAGGAAAAGACCGAGGCCATCAAGAAGAAGATCAAGAAGGCGCTGTTCTATCCGGCGGCGGTATTGGTCGTGGCTTTCATCGTGACGCTGATCCTGCTGATCTTCGTGATCCCGCAGTTCGAGGCGCTGTTCAAGGGCTTTGGCGCCGATCTGCCGGCCTTTACCCGCATGGTGATCGACCTCTCGGCGTTCGTGCAGAGCAAGGGCTGGGCTGTCGCTATTGTGGTCGGCGCCGGCGGCGCCTTCTATGTCTATACCAAAAAGCGTTCAAAGAAGCTGCGTGAATTTGAAGACCGCCTGTTCCTGAAGCTGCCGATCGTCGGCTCGATTCTCGTCAAGGCATCCATCGCGCGCTTCGCGCGTACGCTGTCCACCATGTTCAGCGCCGGCGTGCCGCTGGTCGAGGCCCTGCAGTCGGTCGCCGGTGCAACCGGCAACATCGTGTACGAGAAAGCCGTGCTGGCCATGCGCGATGAGGTATCAACCGGCCAGCGCCTGCAGCGGGCCATGGAGAATACCGGCCTGTTTCCCAACATGGTGATCCAGATGATCGCCGTCGGCGAAGAGTCGGGCTCGCTGGACGAGATGTCCGCCAAGGTCGCTGACTTCTACGAGGCGGATGTCGACAATGCGGTAGACAGCATGAGCAGCCTGCTCGAACCGCTGATCATGGCCATTCTCGGCGTACTCGTTGGTGGCCTCGTCATCGCGATGTACCTGCCGATCTTCAAGATGGGTTCGGTCATCTGATCGAGCCCGGCGCGTTGCCGCCCACCCTGCCGCTGCTGGCAGCTTTTGCCGGCCTGATCGGCCTGCTGGTCGGCAGCTTCCTGAACGTGGTGATCTACCGCCTGCCGCTGATGATGGAGCGGGAATGGCGTGAGCAGTGCCGCGCCTTGCTCGAAGGCAGCGATACAACAGCATCAACGGCCAGCCCGGCAGATACTTCAACCTTCAACCTGATCGTCCCGCGCTCGGGCTGCCCGGCCT
>CAYJPG010000098.1:0-2577 GCA_964371995.1 uncultured Chromatiaceae bacterium
CCGCTGCACGCCCAGGTCGCGCAGGATCTGTGCGCCTATGCCGTAACTGCGCAGTACAGCGCCGCCTGCCGGCGCAGGCCGCTCCGCACCTTCAGGCCGGCTCAGGGACTTCACCGCTGTCATCAGTTCGCGCGGCGACTCACCATAGCGCAGAAGGACGACGATACCGTGACCTGTGGATGCGATCTGATGCATCGCCTCGCGGAGCGGCCAGCCCAGCTCCGCGCTCAGCACACCGACTACATCGCCGAGCGTGTCCTGCACATGAACGCGAACCAGTGGTGGCTCCGGCCGGCTGAGGTCACCGCGGATCAGCACGAGATGCACATTGCGCGTGACATGGTCTTCGTAACAGACCAGCCGGAATTCCCCGAACTCGGTCTGGATCTGCTGATCGGCGATACGCTCGACCGATTCCTCATGCCGCAGCCGGTACCTGATCAGGTCAGCGATGGTGCCGATACGCAGACCATGCTCTTTGGCGAAAGCCTCGAGCTGCGGCCGGCGCGCCATCGTTCCGTCTTCATTGAGAATCTCGACGATGACGGCCGCGGCTTCCAGCCCGGCAAGCCGGGCCAGGTCGCAACCTGCCTCGGTATGGCCGGCGCGCGTAAGTACACCGCCTGGCTGGGCCATCAGCGGAAACACATGTCCCGGCTGACGCAGGTCTTCCGGCGTCGCATCCGGACCGACGGCAACCCGCACCGTCCGCGCGCGATCGTGCGCCGAGATACCGGTGGTAACGCCTTCGACGGCCTCGATCGAAATGGTGAAATTGGTGCCGTGCTCGCGATCGGTATCACCGACCATGAGCGGCAGACGCAGCTGCTGGCAGCGCGCCCGCGTCAGGGTCAGGCAGATAAGGCCACGGCCATAGCGAGCCATGAAGTTGATGTCCTCGGCGCGCACCTTGGCGGCGGCCATGAGAATATCGCCCTCATTTTCACGGTCTTCGTCGTCGACGATAATCACCATCCGTCCCTGCCGGATATCGTCGACGATGGCCGAAATCGGACTAAAGCCGCTTTCTGGCCGCTCAGTTGTCCCTCGTCTCGTGTCCTGTATCGGGTTCATACCGTTCCCAGCAGTCTTTCAACGTAACGCGCCACCAGATCAACCTCGATGTTGACCCGCGTGCCGACCACATAGTGCTGCATGATAGTTTGTCCGAGCGTGTGGGGCACGAGCGTTACCAGTATGCGGTCGTCAGCAACATCGTTTACGGTCAGGCTGACACCATCGATACAGATCGAACCCTTACGGGCTGCATAGCGGCGCAGGGCCTCGGGGAGCGCAAAGCGGACAATCGCCGTGCCGCCTTCCCGGCTCAGCTCCGCAACCTCACCGATGCCGTCCACATGGCCGGTCACCAGGTGCCCGCCCAGCGGGTCATTAAGCGTCATCGCCGGTTCCAGGTTGACGGGGCTGCCCACCGCCAGGCTGCCGAGCGTCGTGACCCGCAAGGTCTCGGCCGAGATGTCGGCGCCGAAGCGGTCTGTATCCAGCGTAACGACAGTGAGACATGCACCGTTAACCGCAATGCTGTCACCGGGATTGAAGTGGCGACCGGCCAGCGCGCCCAGCGCAAACTCACAGCGGCGGCCCGATGGTGTCCCGGTCGTTGTCACGACCCTGCCCAGCGCCTGCACGATTCCCGTAAACATCAGCCTGTCCTTCCTCCTGCCATTGCCGGCCTGTAGGTCAGGCGCAGGTCCGCGCCCACGCGCCGCACCTCCAGCAACTCAAAGCCCGGTCGCTCGCTCATTGCCGGCAGCGGCGGCAACTGGAACATGCTGCGCGCCGTCGAACCCAGCACGTGCGCAGCCTGATAGACGATCAGCTCATCGACCAGCCGTGCTGCGAGCAGCGCACCATTCAGGATCGGCCCCGCTTCCACCAGCAGCTCATTGACCTGCAGACCGGCCAGACGCTCCATCACTGCCGCCAGGCTCACGCGACCGTCCGTACAGGCCAACGTTTCCACACGCGCGCCGCGCGCTTCAAGCACAGCCTTTTTTTCCGCACGCCCCGCACCGAAGATCAGCACCTCGCCAGGCGTCGACAGCAAAAGCGCATCTGGCGGTGTCCTGAACCCGGAATCGAGAATCACGCGTAGCGGCTGCCGGCTTGTCTCGTCCGCCAGCCCGTCATCGGCGAGTCTGCGCACATTGAGCCGCGGATCATCGGCCAGCACCGTACCGATCCCGGTCAGCACCGCCGAACTCTGCGCACGCAGGCGCTGCACATCCAGCCGGGCCGGCTCCCCGCTGATCCACTGGCTGCGCCCGTCTGCGAGCGCTGTACGACCATCGAGGCTGGCGGCAATCTTGCAGCGTACCAGTGGCCGACTGCGGCGCATGCGCATGAAGAAACCCGCATTCAGCCGCTCTGACTCCGCGGCCAGCAGGCCGCTGCTGACCTCAATGCCGGCAGCACGCAGGGCATGCCCGCCGCCGCCATTCACCTGCGGGTTGGGATCCTGTGCGGCATACACCACACGCCGGATGCCGGCCTTCCGCAGTGCTTCGCTACAGGGCGGTGTGCGTCCCTGGTGACAGCAGGGCTCAAGAGTCACAT
>CAYJPG010000098.1:2587-11160 GCA_964371995.1 uncultured Chromatiaceae bacterium
ACATAGGCCGTTGCGTCACGCGCCTTGTCGCCGGCCGCCTGCAGTGCATAAACCTCGGCATGCGGCCCGCCAGCCTGGCGGTGCCAGCCTTCACCGACAACTGTTTCACCCGTCGCAATCACGCAGCCCACGCGTGGATTCGGCGGCGTGCTGTTGAGTCCACGCGCAGCAAGCTGCATGGCGCGAGCCATATGACGGTGATCTGCAGCACTCCAGACCGGCGCAACAGCGTTCACGAGGACTCATCCGGCAGCAGCGGCAGCTGATCCCGCCGCCGGTCCTTGTCACCCAGCTCGCGCATGCGGCGGATCTCTTCCTGGAAAGACTCCACATCCTGAAAGCTGCGATAGACAGAGGCATAGCGCACATAGGCCACCTCATCCAGCGCGCGCAGCTCCTCCATCACCAGCTCGCCGATGCGCCGCGAGGCGATTTCGCGTTCGCCCATGGTCTGCAGCCGGTGCGTGACGCGTGCCAGCGCCGCCTCCACCGCTTCACTGTCGACCGGGCGTTTTTCGAGCGCACGCACCATGCCGCTGCGAAGCTTGCCGTCATCGAAAGGCTCACGCGTGTCGTCGCGCTTGATCACGCGCGGCAAGACGAGCTCGGCCGTCTCGAAAGTCGTGAAGCGCTCGGCACAGGCCAGGCACTCGCGACGGCGGCGCACCTGCAGGCCCTCGCCGGCCAGCCGCGAATCGATGACCTTGGTTTCAGGATGGCTGCAGAACGGGCAATGCACAACCGGTCTGCCTCCTTCAGCCTACTGGTAGACGGGAAAGCGCGCACACAGCTCGATGACCTTGCCGCGGATCGCCGCCGAACGCCCCTCGTCCTGGATATTGTCGAGAATATCGGCAATCCAGCCGCTGAGCTGTTCGATCTCGGCGGCGCGAAAGCCGCGCGTGGTCACGGCCGGCGTGCCAATACGCACGCCACTGGTCACAAAGGGCGAACGCGGATCATTCGGCACCGCGTTCTTGTTGACCGTGATGTTGGCCCGGTCGAGTGCGGCATCGGCATCCTTGCCGGTGATGTCCTTGTCGATCAGGTCGAGAAGGAACATGTGATTCTCGGTACCGCCGGAGACGATCTTGTAGCCGCGCTCCGTCAGGCAGCGCGCCATCAACCGGGCATTGCTCTTGACCTCGCGCTGATAGGTCTTGAATTCCGGCTGCAGCGCTTCGAGGAAGGCCACGGCCTTGGCTGCGATCACGTGCATCAGCGGACCGCCCTGGGTGCCGGGAAAGACCAGGGAGTTGAGCTTCTTTGCGATCTCTTCGTTTTGCCGGGCCAGGATCAGGCCGCCGCGCGGACCGCGCAACGTCTTGTGTGTGGTGGTGGTCGTCACATCGGCAATCGATACGGGATTCGGGTACTCCCCCGCCGCGACCAGTCCGGCGACATGCGCCATATCGACAAACAGATACGCGCCGACGCTGTCGGCAATTGTGCGGAATTTCTGCCAGTCGACTACCCGCGAATAGGCGGAGAAGCCGGCGATGATCATGCGCGGCTTATGCTCGCGCGCAAGGCTTTCGAGCTGCCCGTAGTCGATGAGCCCCGTAGCTGCATCCACACCATAGGAAACAATGTTGAACAGACGCCCGGAGAAATTCACCGGCGAACCGTGTGTCAGGTGACCGCCATGCGCGAGACTCATGCCTAGCACCGTGTCGCCCGGCTGGAGCAGGGCCAGATATACCGCGGCATTGGCCTGCGATCCGGAATGCGGCTGGACGTTGGCATAGGCGGCGCCAAACAGTTGCTTCGCGCGCTCGATGGCCAGGTTTTCGGCGATGTCGACATACTCGCAGCCACCGTAGTAGCGCTTGCCCGGATAACCCTCGGCGTACTTGTTGGTCAGCACTGAACCCTGCGCCTCAAGCACACGCGGGCTGGCGTAGTTTTCCGATGCGATCAGTTCAACATGGTCTTCCTGCCGGCCACGCTCGCTGTCGATGGCCCGGGCAAGCTCAGGATCAAACCCGGCAATCGCGCAATCCCGCCTGAACATTCTGGGTGGCCTCCACTGGAAAAGCGGGTCATTCTACCCGAGGCCTCCGGTCTGGCGGCCATCGGCAGCGGAAACAATCCGGCTCAGGCGGGCCGGCCAGCCTCGACAAAAGCCTCAACCACCGCGGTCCACGCCAGGGCGAGATTGCGCCGGTTGTATCCGCCGCCACCGGTGGCGAGCAGGCGCCCTTCGCAGCAGCGGTCCGCCAGCGCACACAGACGCGCAGCGGCATAAGCGTGCGCTGCCGGCGAATAGCGCAGATGGGTGATGGGGTCACCGGCCAGACTGTCGGCACCGCATTGAACGACGATAAATTCAGGCCGGGCGGCGGCGAGATGGGCCTCGACGCGCTCCCAGGCACTGCGGAACTCCTCGTCGCCGGCACCCGGTGCCAGCGGGATATTGAGCTTGGTGCCCGCCGCAGCCCCGCCGCCGGTCTCATCCGCGGCCCCGGTGCCCGGATACAGATAGCGACCGTCCTCATGGATATCGGCAAAGCAGATCGCCGGATCGGTGTCGAATGCGTAATAAACGCCGTCACCGTGATGGGCATCGATATCGACGTAGGCAATACGGCTGAGGCCATGGCGGGCGCGCAGCAACTCGATCACCACACCGCAGTCGTTGTAAACACAAAAACCCGCAGCATTATCGCGGCCGGCATGGTGCAGCCCGGCGATCGGCACGAATGCGCGCCGCGCCTGCCTCGCCATGATGGCTTCCATCGCAAAGACCGATGCACCGACGACCGCTGCAGCAGCTGCATCAAGGCCTCGCCGTGCCGGCGTATCCCCGCCATCCAGCCAGCCGGTGCCCTCCCGGCACAATGCCTCCACACGCGCCACATGGCCCGGCGTGTGAAAGGCGGTCAGCTCCGCATGCGTCGCTTCACTCGCCATCGCCAGCCGGACTTCGCGGCTGAAATCACGCCCGGCGAGCTCATCGTGGAAAGCGGCGTGGCGGTCTGGCCCGAAAGGATGGCCGTCGCCGAATCCATAAGCGGCAATATTGGCACCCTTCAGTACCAGCACGGCATTGCGACTGTCTTCCATGCCCGGGATTATAACTTTGCAAGGCCGGACGCTTGCCGGATAATCGCGCGGCATTTCCCGCACAGCAATCCGGCAGGCAGATCCAGTGGCGCAATACGTTTACACGATGAACCGGGTGGCGAAGATCATTCCGCCCAAGCGTTTCATCCTCAAGGACATCTCACTCAGCTTCTACCCGGGTGCCAAGATCGGCGTGCTCGGCCTGAACGGCTCGGGCAAGTCCACTCTGCTGCGGATCATGGCCGGCGTCGACAAGGATTTCGAGGGCGAAGCCCGCCCGCAGCCCGGCATCCGTATCGGCTTCCTGGCACAGGAACCGGATCTGCCCGCCGGCCGCAGCGTGCGGCAGGTCGTCGAGGAAGGCCTCGGCGAAATGATGATGCTGGTGAAGCGCTTCAACGAGATCAGCGAAAAGTTTGCCGAGCCGCTCGACGACGACGAGATGAACAAGCTGCTCGAAGAGCAGGCGAAACTGCAGGACGCCATCGAAGCAAAGAATGGCTGGGAAATCGAGCGCAAACTCGAAATCGCCGGCGACGCGCTGCGCCTCCCCGACTGGGATGCGAAAGTTGAGCAGCTGTCCGGCGGTGAACGGCGCCGCGTGGCGTTGTGCCGACTGCTGCTTTCCGAACCCGACATGCTGCTGCTCGACGAGCCAACCAACCATCTCGACGCCTCATCGGTCGCCTGGCTGGAGAAATTCCTCGAGCAGTATCCGGGCACTGTCATCGCCGTCACCCACGACCGCTACTTCCTCGACAACGTCGCGGGCTGGATCCTCGAACTCGACCGCGGACACGGCATCCCCTGGGAGGGCAACTACTCCTCCTGGCTTGACCAGAAAGAGCAGCGTCTGCAACGCGAGGAAAAAGGCGAAGCCGCGCGACAGAAGGCTATCAAGGCCGAGCTCGAGTGGGTACGAGCCAATCCCAAGGCACGGCAGGCCAAGAGCAAGGCGCGGCTCAGCCGTTTCCAGGAACTTGTGTCGCAGGAGTACCAGACCCGGCAGGAAACACAGGAAATCTACATTCCGCCCGGGCCACGTCTCGGCGACCTGGTGATCGAGATCAATCACCTGCGCAAGGCCTTTGGCGACCGGCTGCTGATCGATGATCTCAGTTTCCAGATCCCGCCCGGCGCGATCGTCGGCATCATCGGTCCCAACGGCGCGGGCAAGACCACGCTGTTCCGCATGCTGACCAGTCTGGAAAAACCCGACAGCGGTGAAATCCGGATCGGCGAAACGGTGCAGATCGCCGCGGTCGACCAGTCACGTGATTCGCTGGATGACACGAAGACGGTGTGGGCCGAAATTTCCGGCGGTGAGGACATCATCAGAATCGGCAAATACGAGACGCCTTCACGCGCCTACTGCGGACGCTTCAACTTCAAGGGCACTCAGCAGCAACAGCTGATCGGTGAACTGTCCGGCGGTGAACGCAACCGTGTACATCTGGCCAAGGTACTGAAGGAAGGCGGCAACGTACTGCTGCTCGACGAACCGACCAACGATCTGGACGTCGAAACACTGCGCGCTCTGGAGGAAGGTTTGCTCGAATTTCCAGGCTGCGCCATCGTGATCTCGCACGATCGCTGGTTCCTTGACCGCATCGCCACGCATATCCTGGCCTTCGAAGGCAACAGCCAGGTGGTATGGTTTCAGGGTAACTATGCGGACTATGCTGCCGACCTGCGCCGGCGCATCGGCGATGACGCGGCCAATCCGCACCGGATACGCTACAAGCCGCTGACGCGTTAGGTTCTCTGCAACGGAGTACGACGACATGACAGCCTGTATCACCGCGGACAACCGCTTCGAACGCAGCGGCGGCATCAGCGCCATGGAGTGCCCGCAGTGCGCAGCCGTGGTGCCGATGAGCGTCACTGCTTTCCCGCCCTTCAGCCGGCTCAAGGCTGAGCGACCGGCACAGATCGGCGTCGTCCTGCAATGCTCGGCCTGCAAGTCGCCGGTGTTCCTGCGCTACCGGACGCGCGCCTGGCGCGATGACCGGGTTGAACTGCATCCGCTGCCGCAGCCAGTCGAGCATCCACCCGAACGCTTCAGCCTCGGCTATCTGCCCGCACCGGTCGCCACGCGCTTTCGTGAAGCGCTGGCCTGCTACAGCGCCGGCCTGTGGCAGGCCTTCGCCGCCATGTGCCGGCAGACGGCGCAGGCGATCTTCGATGATGTCGGCGAATCCGGGCGCCTGCGCGTCTTCGATACGGTGACAGAGATCCAGCAACTCGGCGAAATCGACGAGGCGACTTTTACTGCGGTCTGCCGGGTGATCTTCGACACGAATACCAAAGTCGCCGGTACCGAACCGGCTTTCGAGCGCCGGCAGGCTGCGGCACTGCTCGAAACCATGAAGGACCTGCTCAACCAGACCTACGTACGCAAGGCCAAGCTGCGTCAGGCACTGAAAGTGCGGCGCTTCTTTGCAGATCAGGCGGCGGGGATCGACGATACAGAGCCGGAGCCGTCAAGCGGTCACAAGGTCAGCAACCTCCGGTAGCAGCGCCTTCTGTGGGAGCGCCTTCAGTGGGAGCGCCTTCAGGCGCGATCATCGGGGTGTTTATCAGGAATCGCGGCTGAAGCTGCTCCTGCTAGCTCACAAACAGCCGCGCGTTGCGGAACAGGCGCAGCCAGGGGCCCTCATCCCCCCAGCCAGCCGGATGCCACGAATGCTGTACGGTGCGCTGCACGCGCTCGGGATGCGGCATCAGGATCGTGACTCTTCCATCCGCGGAACACAGCCCCGCGATACCGCCCGGCGAACCGTTGGGGTTGGCGGGATATAGCGCGGCTGGCGCACCGCGATTGTCGACGTAGCGGATTGCGAGCTGGGCCGCACTCTCGCAGGCCACAAGATCGGCCGGTGTTGCGAACTCTGTCCGCCCCTCACCGTGCGATGTCGGCACCAGCAGGCGACTGCCGGCCATGCCCTCAAGCAAGACCGAGCGTGAAGGCAGCACTTCCACCAGGCTGAGGCGCGCTTCGAACTGTTCGGACCGGTTCTGGCGAAAACGCGGCCAGTGCGCGGCACCGGGTATCAGTTCGGCCAGCACGGATAACATCTGGCAACCGTTGCATACGCCCAGCGTAAAACTGTCGCTGCGGGCCAAGAAGCTTGCGAACTCCTCGCGTACCCGCGGATTGAACAGCACCGACTTGGCCCATCCACCGCCGGCACCCAGCACATCGCCGTAGGAGAAGCCGCCGCAAGCGGCCAGGCCAGCAAACTCACGCAGCTGCTGGCGTCCGGACAGCAGGTCGGTCATGTGTACGTCAACCGCCTCGAAACCCGCACGCTGGAATGCCGCAGCCATCTCGAGCTGGCTGTTGACACCCTGCTCGCGCAGGATCGCGACGCGCGGGCGCCGTCCGATGTGGATCAGCGGTGCCGCCACATCGTCGCCCGGATCGAAATTCATCCGTGGGGTGAGCCCCGGATCGTCAGTGTCGAGCAAGGCATCCCAGGCTTCTGCCGCAGCATCCGGATTGTCGCGCAGCGCCTGCATGCGCCACGACAACTCTGACCAGCAGCGACGCAGTTCGGTACGCGTCCGGTCCAGCAGCAGCTCATCGCCGGCGAGAATACGGATCCGGTCAGCCAGGGTAACGCCGGCCACGGTCGCCGTGACGTCCGCCAGACCATGCAGCGCGAGGACCGACTGCACGGTGGCGAGATCAGAATCCCGTACCTGCAGGACGGCACCGGGTTCCTCGGCAAACAGGACGCCGAGCAGTGCGTCGGCAGGCGCCGGGGCGAGCCTGATGTCGAGCCCGGTCTTGCCGGCAAAGGCCATCTCGCACAGCGTGACGAACAGACCGCCATCGCTGCGGTCGTGATAGGCGAGCAGCAATTGCCGCGTGCGAAGCTCCTGTACACAGGCGAAAAAGGCGGCAAGCTGGCCCGGGTCGTCGAGATCGGGCGGGCAACCGCCAGCACGATTGAAAGCCTGTGCCAGCACCGATGCACCCAGCCGATTGCGGCTCCGGCCCAGATCGACAAGCAGCAGCATCGAGCCGGTTTCCTGCACCAGTTGCGGGGTGAGCGTGCGGCGCACATCATCGACAGGCGCGAAGGCCGATACGACCAGCGAGACCGGCGCCACGACCGCGTGACTCGCGCCCGCCTCCGTCCAGCGCGTCTGCATCGACAGCGAATCCTTGCCCACCGGAATGGCGATCTTCAGTTCCCGGCACAGCGCGCTGACGGCATCGACCGTGTCGTAGAGGCGCTCATCCTCACCCGGACTGCCGGCTGCTGCCATCCAGTTTGCGGAGAGCCGCACTGTTGCCAGATCGCCAATCGAGGCCGCAGCAATATTGGTCAACGCTTCGGCGACAGCGAGGCGGCCGGAGGCCGGCCCATCGAGCAGCGCAACCGGTGCACGTTCGCCCATCGCCATCGCTTCACCGGCAAAGGTTTCGAAGCCAAGCGCAGTCACGCCCACATCGCTCACCGGCACCTGCCATGGACCCACGAACTGATCGCGCGCGACCAGGCCACCGACAGTGCGGTCGCCGATATTGATCAGGAAAGACTTGTCAGCGACGACTGGCATACGCAGCACACGCTGACAGGCCTCGGCCAGATCGATGCCACCCAGATCCAGCGGCGCCTCCGGCACCGCGCGACGTTCAATCGTGCGCCGCATCTGCGGTGCCTTGCCGAGCAGGGTTTCCAGCGCCATATCTACCGGCCGGCCACCCAGCTCGCGGTCAGTCACGATCAGCCGGCCGCTGTCATCGAGACTGCCGAGCACGGCATACGGGCAACGTTCGCGCGCGCAGACGGCGGCAAACCAGTCCAGATCAGCCGGCTCGATCGCCAGTACATAGCGCTCCTGAGCTTCGTTACACCAGATCTCCAGCGGCGACATTCCCGGCTCGGCATTCGGAATCTCGCGCAGCTCGATGGTCGCGCCACGATGGCTGTGATCAACGAGCTCCGGTACTGCATTCGATAAACCACCAGCACCTACGTCATGCAGCATGAGCATCGGGTTCGCAACACCATCGAGCGCCGCGCGCGCGCGACAGGCTTCGATGACCTGCTGTGCGCGTCGCTCGATTTCAGGATTGCCGCGCTGGACCGAAGCGAAGTCCAGATCGGCGGCACTCGTGCCGCTGCCGACCGACGAAGCCGCACCGCCACCGAGGCCGATCAGCATCGCCGGACCACCGAGTACGATCAGCAGGGCACCGACCGGCACCTCAACCTTCTCGACATCCGGGCCGGAAATATTGCCGAGGCCACCGGCAATCATTATCGGCTTGTGATAACCGCGCGCCGATGCGTTGCCCGTCACATCGCGCTGCTCGAAGGTCCGAAAGTAGCCCGCGATGTTCGGCCGGCCGAACTCGTTATTGAACGAGGCTGCGCCGATCGGCCCCTCGAGCATGATCTGCAACGGGCTCGCGATGCGCTCCGGTCGGCCCGGACTGTATTCCCAGGGCTGCCGCCAGCCGGGCATGTCGAGATTCGACACACTGAAGC
>CAYJPG010000099.1:0-11156 GCA_964371995.1 uncultured Chromatiaceae bacterium
GTCGTGGATCGTCACGGCCTATATTCTGGCCACGACCATCGTCACGCCCCTTTACGGCAAGCTCGGCGACCTCTTCGGGCGCAAGATCGTGCTGCAGGCGGCAATCATCCTTTTTCTCGCCGGCTCGGCACTGTGTGGAATGAGTCGCTCCATGGGCGAACTTATCGTATTTCGCGCGATACAGGGACTGGGCGGCGGCGGTCTCATCGTCACGACGATGGCAGTGATCGGCGACATCATTCCGCCGCGTGAACGTGGCCGATATCAGGGTATTTTCGGTGGCGTCTTCGGATTTTCCACCGTACTTGGGCCATTGATCGGCGGATTTTTCGTAGAGCATCTGACCTGGCGGTGGATCTTCTACGTCAATCTTCCGCTGGGGATCGTCGCACTGGCGGTGATTGGCTGGGCATTCACGGCACCCGCGGCACGCCACCGCCAGGTCATTGATGTGGCGGGTGCCGGCCTGCTGGCCATCACGCTGACCGCACTCATTCTGTTTACCAGCCTCGGCGGCCATACCCTCGTCTGGACCTCCCCTGAAATCATCGGGCTGATCGCCATTACCACCGTGGGGTTGGTGGCCTTTGTGATCGCAGAGTCCCGTGCCACTGAACCGATTCTGCCGCTGGCGCTGTTCACCAATCGGACCTTCGTCGTGGCCTGCGCAGTCGGTTTCATTGTCGGCATGGCGATGTTCGGTTCGGTCACCTTCATGCCGGTCTATCTGCAGGTTGTCAGGGGGGAAAGCCCGTCGGCGGCCGGGATGCTGCTGACACCGATGATGGCCGGCGTGCTGGTTACCTCTATCACCAGCGGTCAGATCATCAGCCGGATCGGACGTTATCGGATCTTTCCGATCCTGGGCACGGCGGTCATGACTGTTGGACTGGCGCTGCTGTCCACACTGGGCACCGACACCGACGTGTTGCTGGTTTCAGGTTATATGCTGGTGCTGGGTCTGGGCCTCGGCATGGTGATGCAGGTGCTGGTCCTTGCTGTACAGAATTCGGTCGACTATCAGAATCTTGGCGTCGCCACCTCCGGAACGACCATGTTCCGGTCCATCGGCGGCTCCATAGGCGTTTCAGTCTTTGGCGCCATCTTCGCCGCCGGTCTGGCGGTCAAACTGACTGCCAAACTCCCGCACGGTATGGCGCTTCCGGCATCGGTTGGCCCGATGGCCGTGCAGGCGCTGCCGGCAGCCATTCGCGGGGCCTATCTGGAGGCCTATGCCAATGCCATCCAGCCGATATTTTTCTTTGCCGCCATGATCGCCGCAGTGGGCTTCGTGCTCTGCTGGTTCCTGCGTGAAGTGCCGCTGCGTGACGCCAACCGGGCAGAGACCATGGGCGAAAGTTTTGCCATGCCGCGGGATGCGACCTCGCTGGAAGAGCTGGAATCGATCGTTCTGCGGCTCGAGCGTCCGGAGAATCAGTGGGCGGCCTATCTTCGGGTTGCCGCCAGGACGAGTGTCCCGCTGGCGCCTGATGAAATCTGGCTGCTGGTCCATCTGTGCCGGGCTGCTCGTGCACTCGAAAGCGCTGCGATTGCCGAGCGTTTTGCCATTCCGCTAACCCGGGTGGAGAACATCGCCACTCGTCTGCTCGCGCATGGCATGGCCAAGCGCCAGCCCGATGGCGCAATCCGCGTCTCGGCCGCTGGTCAGCAAGTGTTTGACAAGATGACCAGCGAATATCGCAAGAGACTGTCGCAGTTCATTGAACGTTGGTCACCGGAGGACCACGCCGAAGTGCGCCAGATGCTCAATCGCCTGTCGCGTTCAATGATTGCCACCTTGCCAGCCGCCGGGTCGCACACCGAAATGCCATCGCCAGATCGAATCACTTAACCCAGAGCCTGCTCCAGATCAGCGATCAAATCATCGGCATCTTCCAGGCCGACCGACAAGCGCAACATGGCGTCGGAAATGCCGCGACGGGCGCGTTCTTCAACCGTCAGGCCATGGTGAGTGGTTGTGCAAGGCTGTGTTACCAGGCTTTCTGCACCGCCGAGGCTGGGGGCCAGGGCGAACAACTTCAAGCGGTCAGCCACCCGCGTAGCATTTTCGCCGCTACCAGCAACTTCAATGGTCAGCATGCCGCCGAAGCCGTACATCTGCGCTTTGGCTAGTGCGTGCCCCGGAAAATCAACCAGACCAGGATAGTAGACGCGGCGAACCTTGGCGTGACGTTCCATGGCTTCAGCAACGCGCTGCGCCGACTCGTTCTGCTGGCGCACGCGTACCACCAGTGTACGCAGACTGCGTGCGAGCAATGAGGCCGTGCCCGGAGCGATCATCGAGCCGAGATTCTTGCGCCAGTTCCACACCGGCAGCAGCAATTCCTTCGACCCCATCAATGCACCAGCCGTGAGGTCGCTGTGCCCGCCCAGATACTTGGTGGCGCTATGTACAACGAAATCGGCACCGAGTTCCAGTGGGCGCTGGTTGACCGGTGAAGCGAAGGTGTTGTCGACGGCGACAAGTGCGCCGCAGGCATGCGCCTTCGCCGAAATAGCGCGAATGTCGAGCAATTCGAGGGTCGGGTTGGTTGGCGTCTCGAAAAATACCAGCTTTCTGCCACGAGCCAGCAAGGCATCGAGCTTGTCGAGTTCATTACTCAGCATCAAATGGGTCTTGATCCCCAGCAGCGGCAACTGGCTTGCCAGCAGTTCCAGTGTTCCACCGTAAGCATCACCAACGCAAATGATGCCCTCGCGCCCGTGCGTCAGAAATAATGCCGTCTCGGCGGCCATTCCGGAACAGAAAGACCAGGCCATCTCCGCGCCTTCCAGGCCGGCGAGCATTTCCTCAATCGCAAAGATTGATGGATTCAGGCCGTAGCGCGTATAGAGACTCCCCGGTTTGCGAGCCTCAACGACATCGAGCAGGTCGGCCGTCGATTTGAACGCAAAGGTGGTCGTGTCGTATACCGGAAGATGCGGACTGCCGTGGGCGTCCTTGAAGCTGTGACCATGAATAGCCCGCGTGGACAAGCCTTGCTTGCTGTCTTCAGACATTGGAATCTCCAGGTTATTTCTCGTACGGCTAAGATCGAACTTCAACATACATGTGTTTAAAGTATCCAAGATGGCGGGACTTCCCTAGACTTTGCGCTTGATCCGTCTTTTCAGGCAAGCAGCGATGACACCGAAGATCGATGAAAAGCTGGAAGCTACGCTAGCAAACGTGCTTCGACGAAACCCCGGCGAGGTAGAGTTTCATCAGGCCGTTCGCGAGGTTCTGGAGACCCTGGGCGTTGTGCTGGCCAAGTATCCCGAGTTCCGTGAAGGCAAGATCATCGAGCGTATCTGCGAACCGGAGCGGCAAATCATCTTCCGGGTGCCCTGGCAGGATGATCGCGGCGAGGTGCATATCAACCGCGGCTTTCGCGTGCAGTACAACAGCGCCCTCGGCCCCTACAAGGGTGGCCTCCGTTTTCATCCCTCCGTCAATCTCGGCATCGTAAAGTTCCTCGGCTTCGAACAGATCTTCAAGAATGCACTTACCGGCCTGCCCATTGGCGGCGGCAAAGGCGGCTCCGACTTCGACCCGAAGGGCAGAAGCGATAATGAGGTCATGCGCTTATGCCAGAGCTTCATGACCGAACTCATGCGCTACATCGGCGAGTACACGGACGTACCTGCCGGTGATATCGGTGTCGGAGGACGGGAAATGGGCTATCTGTTCGGACAGTACAAGCGGCTGACCTCCCGCTATGAGGCAGGCGTTCTCACCGGCAAGGGGCTCGACTATGGCGGCTCGCTGGTACGCACCGAGGCCACCGGCTACGGCACCACCTACTTCGTCAATGAGATGCTGGAGGTTCGGAAAGACACCCTCGAAGGCAAGACCTGCATCGTGTCCGGGTCCGGTAACGTCGCCATCTATACCATAGAAAAAATCCACGAACTCGGCGGCAAGGTGGTGGCCTGCTCTGATTCCAACGGTGTCGTACACGACGAGAAGGGTATCGATCTCGATCTCGTAAAACGGATCAAGGAACGCGAGCGCCGCCGCATCGCGGACTACGTGCAATATCGAAAGCACGCCAAGTACGTGGCTGGTGGAAATATCTGGGAGATCCCCTGTCAGGTGGCCATGCCTTCGGCCACGCAGAATGAGGTTAATGGCAAGGATGCGGCGACTCTGGTGAAGAACGGCTGTATCGCGGTCGGTGAAGGGGCCAATATGCCCACCACACCGGAAGGCATCAGGATATTTCTCGACGCGGGGATCGCCTACGGTCCGGGAAAAGCGGCCAACGCCGGCGGTGTCGCTACCAGTGCGCTGGAGATGCAGCAGAACGCCAGCCGCGACTCCTGGACATTCGAGCATACAGAGATGCGACTCGCCGCCATCATGAAAAACATTCACCGGACCTGCTGGGAAACCGCAGAGGAGTTTGGCGCCAAGGGCAACTATGTGGTCGGCGCCAATATCGCGGGCTTCATCAGGGTGGCCAGAGCCATGGTTGCCCATGGTCTGATCTGAGGTATCGCGGTCGGCATTAGGAAATCCAAATTCCCGTTGCTGGGCAGCACGAAGGCGTACTGATTGCGCTGCTGGCGGACGGCCACCTTCTGGTCGAGGGTGCGCCGGATCTCACCAAGGCTGACCTGCCGGCTTTCTTTGGTCCGGTGATGGCTTAGAAAATGGCCGGTTGGCCGTTTTCACCGGCAAATACATCAACCGTCACGGCTGACAGCAGCAACCGCTTTTCCAGCAGGAACATCCGCAACGAACTGCCGCAGCATGTACTGCAGGATACCGCCGTGACGATAATAGGCCGCCTCGACCGGGGTGTCGATACGCACGCATGCCGCGAACTCCCGGGTTGCTCTTCGTGCATCGCTCGTCTTCACCCGTACGGTAGAGGGCGGTAGTTCACTGCCCTCGAGGCCGAGGATCTCAAAGGTCTCTTCACCAGTCAGCTCCAGCGACTCGGCATTCTGGCCCTCGGGGAATTGCAGCGGCAGTATGCCCATACCGATCAGGTTGGAGCGGTGGATGCGCTCGTAGCTCTCGGCGATTACCGCACGCACGCCGAGCAGAGCGGTGCCCTTGGCGGCCCAGTCTCGCGACGATCCTGAACCATATTCCTTGCCGGCCAGGATGACCAGCGGCGTACCCCTAAGCGCATAGTTCATCGCGGCATCGTAGATGGTGGTAACCGGCACAGCCGATTGCGTGAAGTCGCGGGTAAAGCCACCCTCGGTGCCGGGCACCAGCTGGTTGCGCAATCGAACGTTGGCGAATGTGCCGCGAATCATGACTTCATGATTGCCACGCCGCGCGCCGTAGGAGTTGAAGTCCTTGCGCTCCACACCGTGTTGCCTGAGATAGACGCCGGCCGGCGAATCGACGGCGATCGCACCGGCCGGACTGATGTGGTCGGTCGTCACCGAATCGCCGAGTCTGGCCAGTACCCGCGCACCGACAATGTTTGTCAGTGGCGCAGGTTGGCGCTGCATACCATCGAAATAGGGCGGCTTGCGCACATAAGTCGACGCTGACTGCCACTGGAAGGTATCGCCGGCCGGAATGGCCATGCCCCCCCAACGCTGGTCGCCTGCGTATACGTCAGCGTAACCCTTGCTGAACATATCCGTCTTGATATGGGCGGTAATGGTGTGTTGGACCTCCTGTGGCGAAGGCCAGATATCGCGCAGATAAACCGGCTGGCCATCGCTGCCGATACCCAACGGCTCGGTGCTCAGATTGATGTGCATGCTGCCGGTCAACGCATATGCCACCACCAGCGGTGGCGAAGCCAGAAAGTTCATCTGCGTCTGCGGATGAATACGGCCCTCGTAGTTTCGGTTACCCGACAATACCGCGCAGACGGTCAGCTTGTTTTCAGTCACTGCAGCGCTGATTTCCGGGATCAGCGGACCAGAGTTGCCGATGCAGGTGGTGCAGCCGTAGCCCACGAGATTGAAGCCAAGTGCATCCAGATATTGCGTGAGGCCGGCACGCTCGAAATAGTCCGTAACCACCCGCGAGCCTGGTGCCAGTGAGGTTTTTACCCACGGCTTGCGTGACAGCCCCTTTTGAACCGCATTCCGCGCCAGCAGCGCTGCACTGATCATCACCGATGGATTGGAGGTATTGGTACATGAAGTGATCGCAGCGATCACCACTTGTCCATTGTCGATCTCACAGCTGTGGCCATCTTCCAAGGTCACTGATATCGGATTGCGTGGCCAGTCGTGCTCGGCGCCGCAGTCGCAGGGGTATCGCGGACCATCGCCAGCGTGGGCACGACTCACCGCGACCGGGTCGCTGGCCGGGAATGATTCAGCGGAAGCCTCATCCAGACCCACTGCGATCGCCTCACTCTGCGACCGTCCCGCCAGTAGTGCGCTTACTGCATGCGGTGCGATACGCAGCGGAATCCGGTCGTGCGGGCGTTTGGGACCCGCAATCGACGGCTCGATCGTGCCCAGATCAAGCTCGATGGTTTGCGAATAGACGGGCTCATGCGTGGCGTCGTGCCACATGCCCTGCAGCTTTGCGTAGGCTTCGACCAGGCGGATCTGATGCGCAGTGCGACCGGTGAGCCGCAGATAGCTCAAGGTGTTGTCATCGATCGGAAAGATGGCGCAGGTCGAACCGTACTCCGGACTCATATTGCCCAGGGTGGCACGATTAGCCAGCGGTACCCTCGCCACACCCGGCCCATAGAACTCCACGAACTTTCCGACTACGCCCGTGCGGCGCAACAGTTCGGCAACCGTGAGCACCAGATCTGTAGCAGTGATTCCGGGCTTGAATTCGCCTACGAGCTTGAGACCGACCACCTGCGGCAGCAGCATGCTCATCGGCTGACCAAGCATCGCCGCTTCGGCCTCGATGCCACCGACACCCCAGCCCAGCACGCCTAGTCCGTTGATCATCGGCGTGTGGGAGTCGGTGCCCACCAGCGTATCGGGGTATGCGAGCGCTCCATCCGGCCCCTCACGGGTGAACACAACCCGTGCCAGATACTCGAGATTGACCTGATGACAGATGCCCGTATCCGGCGGCACGACCTGGAAATCTGCAAATGCCTGCTGGCCCCAGCGCAGCAACTGATAGCGTTCGGCATTGCGTTCGAACTCCAGCGCCGCGTTACTGGCAAATGCATCGGGCCGGCCAAAGACATCGACGATGACGGAATGATCGATCACCAGCTCAGTCGGAATCAGCGGATTGATGCGCTGTGCATCACCGCCCAGATCGCGGATCGCATCGCGCATCGCGACCAGGTCTACGATGCAGGGCACACCGGTAAAATCCTGCATCAGCACACGCGCCGGGGTGAACTGGATTTCCTGATGAGGTACCGCATCGGGCTGCCATCCGGCCAGGGCCTTGATCTGATCGGTGGTAACCAGCCGACCATCTTCGTTGCGCAACAGGTTTTCCAGCAACACCTTCAGGCTGTATGGCAGCCGTTGTGCGCCATCGATGTGATCCAGCCGGTGGATCGTATAAGCCGTGCCATCGACTGTGAGTCGATCGCGCGTACCGAAGCTGTTGTTTGTCATCAGACTCCTCCCGTCATCAACGCAAGGCAATCACCAGGATTGCAAAAATACCGGCTGTCATGAGTGCGTAACAGATTCCGTGAATGGCACCGACGACGGCAAATTTGACCCGGTCCGCATGCACATAGTCCTCAGCGACGACCTGCAGACCCAGGCGCAGATGCTGGAACAGCGCCACCAGCAACAAGATCATTAGCATGGCTGTCACTGGGCGCGCGAGCCACGCAGTCAGTGCAGCGTGGCCGCCACTGGCCTGTGCAAGCAGTGCGGCCAGAAACCATACCGAAAGTGGCAGCAGCGCAATCGCCGTCGCACGCTGCAGCCACCAGTGCGAGACCCCGGTCCTGGCCGAGCCCAGCCCCACGGCCCGGCGTAATGCCGTCGCCTGGCCATCAGGCATATTGCGATTCAGCGGATCACGTCGGTTCCAATGTGACATGCGTTCAGACCTTCAGTGCCAGGGCTGTCGCCCAGGTGAGCAGGGTCAGAACCACGCTGGCCGCTACCACCAGCCAGCCGCTCAAATAGATAGTGCGCAATTCGAAGCCGTAATCCAGATCCCAGACCAGATGCCGGATGCCGTTACACAGATGGAAGTACAGCGCGAAGGTCCAACTGAACAGCAGAATGGCACCGATCCAGGTGCTGAAAAAGTCGTCGAACATAGCGTACGCACTGCCATCGGTAGCTACGACGAGCAACCAGACGACCAGCAGGATGCTGCCGAGTCCGAGCCAGACACCGGTGGCGCGGTGAGTGATCGATAACACCGAGGTGAGTTGCGGCCGATAGATCTGGACGTCCGGTGAGCGCGGGCGGGCACGGTCGGACATATCCGCTCACCCCTGTCGCTGCTGCAGCATGAGCTTGATCTCGGCGATCTTCTTGCCGGGATTCAGACCCTTGGGGCAAGTCCGCGTGCAGTTCAGGATCGTGTGGCAACGATACAGCTTGAACGGATCTTCAAGTTCGTCCAGGCGCTCCGCCGTCGCCTCGTCACGACTATCCACCAGCCAGCGATGCGCTTGCAACAGCACCGCCGGCCCGAGGAAACGATCGCCGTTCCACCAGTGACTCGGGCAGCCCGATGTACAGCAAAAACACAGGATGCACTCGTAGTCACCATCAAGCTGCGCACGCTCCTGATGCGACTGCAGGCGTTCACGGCCCGCTGGTGCCGGAGTTGTACTGCGCAGCCATGGTTTGATGCTGGCGTACTGCGCCATCGCATGGCTCTGGTCGCCCACCAGATCCTTGACGACGTCCATGTTGTTGAGCGGATAAACGGTGACGGGATCACCGACCTCATCCAGCGAGCGGATGCACGCGAGCCAGTTGCTGCCGTCGATGTTCATCGCGCAGGAGCCACAGATGCCTTCACGACACGAACGACGAAATGTGAGCGTCGGGTCGATCTCGTTCTTGATCTTGATCAGCGCATCCAGCAGCATCGGTCCACACCGGTCGCGATCGATGCTATAGGTATCGATCCGTGGAGCGCGGTTCAAGTCAGGGTCATAACGATAGACCTGCAAACGCTTGATGCGTGTTGCATTGGCCGGCTCTGGCCAGGTCTGACCCGCTTCGATACGTGACGCAGGAGATGCTCCAAAGTTTGCTGGAACCGGGAACCGTTTGGGGATACGCCAGCGCGAGACCTGCCTGGAGTTCTTGATCAGCACGATGTTGCTCTCCCTCGTCCGGATTGATCTACAGAGTCTATTCGATAGCTGCCTAGCTCAATTCCTGAACTACAGGGCCGGCGGTGCCGTATCCATCGAAGCCGACCGCGTGTTGACCAGGTACGTGATGAGCACGACAGTTAGCACAGCCAGCTGCGAAAGCAGCGTTTGCCAGGTTGGCAACAGACCCAGGATGGGAATGCGCGGGATGGCCACCGGCGTCGCATGGACCCAGCCGGCTTCCTGCAGCGCTGCGACCCCCTTCCCTGCCAGCACCACAGCCAACACCGCAATGAGCAGCGAACTGGTGGCGAAGAATTTGCCGATTGGCAACCGTGCGCTGGTGCGCAGCAGCACCACCGCCACACCAGCCAGCAACACGATACCGCCAGCCAGGCCGGCCAGCAGCGGCCAGCCATTGCCCTCGGTCCACAAAGCGGCATAGAACAGCACCGTTTCGAAAACCTCGCGGTATACGGCAATGAAGGCCAGCGAGAAAAGGAACCATGCGGTGCGTTTATTCAGTGCCGACGACATCTTCTGGTGCAGATAGGCGTGCCAACGCCCGGCCAAACTCTTGCGATGCATCCACATGCCCACGCCTAGCAGCACGGCGGCGGCGAATAGCGAAGACAGCCCTTCGGTCAACTCGCGGCTGGCGCCGCTGATGCTCACCAGGTAGGTCGCCGCAAACCAGGTCGCGCCGCCAGCCACCAACGCACTGCTCCAGCCGGCGTGTACATAGGCCAGTACGTCTGGGCGCTCAGCCTTCTTCAGGAATGCGATCATCGCCACGACTACCAGCAGAGCTTCGAGGCCCTCACGCAGCAGGATCGTCAGCGCACCGACAAAAGTCGCCCACGCTTCATCCTGCGACGGCGCCAGCGCCGCGTCCGCTTCACCCAACAAGGTGAGCAGCTGCTGAGCCGCCACCTGCACCTGCTCGACGCTGTCGACGGCGACGATGGCGCGGTAGGCCATCATGCCGGCCTCGATCCTCTCGAACAACGCATGGTCGCGTGCTGCCAGCGTCGGCTCGATAGGCTCGAACCCGTCCAGATAGGCCGACAAGGCCAGCCGGGTGGCAGTAGCCCGATCACCGCCGCGCACTGCGTCGACACTTTGTTTTAGCCGGCTTTTCGCCAGCGCCGTGCGTTGTGTGGACACGGCTTCAAGCTGCGCGGGATCGGCGCGCAGATACGCAATCAGCCCACGCGCCGACTCGCCGCCCAGCTGCTGCGCCAGTGCATGCTCCGAAGTCTGGGCCAGCGTCGCCAGGTCGGGGATGGCTCGTCGAGCCGACGAATCGGACCGCCACAGCCTGGCACCTGCCATCTGGTCCGCTTCGTCATAAGGCAAGGTGCCGACAAAAAATGCCAACGCCCAGCGATCTGACTCGGACAACGCGACAAAACTACCCATCGCCGTGCCTTCAACACCGTTGCTGATGATCTGATACAGCGCAAACGGTGTTCGTGCCCCGGCGCGTTGAGGCTGCGCCAGGTCGATAGGTCGTGGGTTCAGTTGTACCGCCAAGGGTCCGTCGCCCTGACCCCGTACACCGTGACAGGTCGAGCAATGATTCTGAAACGATGCGGCGCCACGCTGCAGGTCGGGCACGGCGATCGGCGCCATCGGAAACGGGTAAAACTCGAGTACCTCAGCAGCGAGTTGGCGCGCCAGTTGCGCCACGACAACCGGATCGGCCTTGTCGGTCACTGCAGCGCGCAATTGCGCTGCGCGCTGCAGCATGTCCGCTTTGCCATCCGTATCCGGCAACTCATCGAGCTGACGCTGCGCCGTCGCAGTGAACTCCTGCATCTCTGCGTATTCAAATGCGCTGATCACCGCCGCATCGCGCACCGCGCCGCCATAGTCGACGGCCAGGTAATCAAGCAGCTGCCACAATTGCCGAGCCTGGGTTTGTTGTTGCGCTGGCTC
>CAYJPG010000100.1:0-10758 GCA_964371995.1 uncultured Chromatiaceae bacterium
GTATAGACTTCTGAGCGCGGTAGCGGTTCCGATATCAGCATGAGTACGGCGATTCGCGACGCCATGGGCGTCTGGCGAGTCTTTTTCTGAGTGGAGAGTTCGATGAGCCAGGTTTCCAGACCCCTGTCCCCGCATCTGCAGGTGTATCGATGGGCGGTCAGCAATACCCTGTCTATCCTGCACCGGATGACGGGTGTCGCACTCTCCATTGGCGCCATCGCACTCGTCGGCTGGCTGCTCGCGCTGGCCGCAGGTCAGGCCGGCTTTCTGCAGCTCAGCGAGCTGTTCCGCGGCTTCATCGGCCAGTTTCTGCTGCTGGGTTGGAGCTTCGCGTTTTTCTATCATCTTTGTAACGGCGTCCGTCATCTTGCATGGGATGTCGATCGCGGTTTTGACAAGCACTTCGCACGCAAATCCGGGCTTGTGGTCGTGTGCATCTCGGTGCTGCTCACGCTGGCCTTCTGGGCCGTTGCACTGACGGGAGGTGCGGCATGAGCCTGAAGTCTCCGCTGGGCAGTGCATTGGGGCTGGGTTCAGCCAACTCCGGTACCGAGCATTTTTGGGGGCAGCGCCTGAGCGCAGTTGCGCTGGTGCCGCTCACGCTCTGGTTTGCAGTGGCACTGCTCGGCTTGCCCGGTCTCGACTACTATACGGTGAGTGCCTGGGCCGCGGCGCCGCTGCATGCCATCCTGCTTGCGCTACTGGTTGTCGCGCTGGTCTACCACTCCGCGCTCGGCACACAGGTGGTCGCTGAAGACTATATCCATACGCCGGGTTCGCGCCTCGTGGTGCTCGCATTATTGCGTCTTGCACATATTGCGCTGGCGGCGGCCGGCATCTTTTCCGTTTTTCTGATTGCCACGAGGGCCGGCGCATGAGCCAGGCTTATTCCTTTGTCGACCACACCTACGATGTGGTTGTGGTCGGTGCTGGCGGAGCCGGCCTGCGCGCCGCAGTCGGGCTCGCCGAGGCCGGCCTTGCCACAGCCTGCATCAGCAAGGTGTTCCCCACCCGCAGTCATACCGTGGCGGCACAGGGCGGTATCAGCGCTGCACTCGGCAACATGGGTGAAGACGACTGGCGCTGGCACATGTACGACACGGTGAAGGGGTCTGACTGGCTTGGTGACCAGAACGCCATTGAATATATGTGCAAGGAGGCGCCAGCAGCCGTCATCGAACTCGAGCACTACGGCGTACCGTTCTCGCGTACCGATGACGGACGCATCTACCAGCGGCCCTTTGGCGGCATGACCACGCATTTCGGCAAGGGCACCGCGCAGCGTACTTGCGCTGCCGCTGACCGTACCGGCCATGCGATGCTGCACGCCCTGTACCAGCAGTCGCTGAAGCATCAGGCGACCTTCTTCATTGAATTCTTTGCGCTGGACCTGATGATGGAAGGCGGCGAGTGCCGTGGTGTCATTGCGCTGGAGATGGCCACGGGCAAGCTGCATCGCTTTCGCGCCCAGCGCACGATCCTCGCGACCGGCGGTTATGGTCGCGCCTTCTTCTCCTGTACTTCAGCGCACACCTGTACCGGCGACGGAAATGCGATGGTGTTGCGTGCCGGCCTGCCGCTGCAGGACATGGAGTTCGTGCAGTTCCATCCGACGGGTATCTATGGCGCCGGCTGTCTGATCACTGAAGGTGTGCGCGGCGAAGGCGGATATCTGACCAACTCGGCCGGCGACCGCTTCATGGAGCGTTATGCGCCGAATGCGAAGGATCTGGCTTCGCGCGACGTGGTCAGCCGCGCCATGACCATCGAAATCCGCGAAGGTCGTGGTGTGGGCCCGAACAAGGACCACATTCACCTGCACCTTGAGCATCTGGGTCCGGAAGTCATCCACGAACGGCTGCCTGGCATAGCCGAAACCGCACGTATCTTTGCCGGTGTCGATGTGACCCGCGAACCGATTCCCGTGTTGCCGACCGTGCACTACAACATGGGTGGTATACCCACCAACGTGCACGGCGAAGTCCTGACGCTGAAAGGTGGCGGTCCGGAGACTGTCGTGCCGGGGCTCATGGCAATCGGCGAAGCGGCCTGTGTGTCGGTGCATGGCGCAAACCGGCTGGGGTCAAACTCGCTGCTCGATCTGGTGGTATTTGGCCGTTCCGTGGCCCAGCGCTGTGCTGAAACGGTGACGGCGGGCGCCCGTCAGCCGGCATTGTCCGCGGCGGCCTCCGAAGTGGCAGTGTCGCGGCTCGACCGTCTGCGCAACGCGAATGGCGCGCGCGGTACGGCAGAGATCCGCCTCGATATGCAGCGCATCATGCAGTCGCATGCGGCAGTATTTCGTACCGGCCAGTCGCTGCAGGAGGGCGTCGATGCGCTGCTCAAGTGCTTCCTGTCCTTTGCCGATGTGCGTGTCAGCGACCGCAGCCTGATCTGGAATACTGACCTGATGGAGACGCTTGAACTCGACAACCTGCTCGGTCAGGCGATGGTCACGATTACCGGTGCGGTCAATCGCCAGGAGAGCCGTGGCGCACATGCGCGTGAAGACTTCCCGGATCGCGATGACCAGCAGTGGATGAAACACACCCTGGCCTGGATTGATGCGCAGGGCGGGGTACGTTTTGACTATCGCCCGGTAATGCTGCAGACCCTCACCAACGAAGTGGAGACAGTCGCGCCGAAGGCGCGGACGTATTAAACATGGCCGAGTTCACCCTGCCTGCAAATTCCAGAGTCACACCCGGCAAGAACTATCCGGCTGCTGAAGGCGCGACCCGTGTGCGCGACTTCAGGATATACCGCTATGATCCGGATACCGGACAGAATCCTCGCGTAGATACCTATTCAGTGGATCTTGGCCGTTGCGGTCCGATGGTTCTCGATGCACTCATCAAGATCAAGAATGAGGTTGATCCCACGCTGACTTTCCGCCGCTCCTGCCGTGAAGGCATCTGCGGTTCGTGTGCGATGAATATCGACGGACTGAACACGCTGGCCTGCACGCAGGCGATTGAGGACATTCGCGGCGATGTGAAGATCTATCCACTGCCGCACATGCCGGTCATCAAGGATCTGGTGCCGGACCTGACAAACTTTTATGCGCAGTACGCATCGATCAAGCCCTGGCTGCAAACACAGACGCCGGCGCCACCCGACCGCGAGCGGCTGCAGTCCAAGCAGGACCAGGAACTGATCAACAGTCCGTCTGCTTGCATCCTTTGCGCCTGCTGCTCGACGAGCTGCCCCAGCTACTGGTGGAACAGTGACCGCTATCTGGGTCCCGCCACGCTGCTGGCGGCCTATCGCTGGCTGGTGGATACGCGCGATGAGGCAACCGGTGAACGCCTCGATCATCTCGAAGATCCATTCCGGCTGTACCGCTGCCATACGATCATGAACTGCACGAACGCGTGTCCGAAAGATCTCAATCCCGCCAAGGCGATTGCCTCGATCAAGCGCATGCTGGTCGAACGTCGTCTGTGAATCCGGGTCAGCTGCGCTGGCGGTGCCGGCGCGGGATGCGTGAACTCGACGTTCTCCTGTTGCATTATCTCGATAAGACCTTTCCGCTTGCGTCGGAAGCCGATCGCCAGGCTTTCGAGCAACTCCTTTCCTGGCAGGATCCGGACATAGTCGACTTGCTGGCCGGCCGCGTGAGCAGCGAAGATCCGGGTCTGTGCCATGTGGTCGAACAACTTCTCATTCGGTCTACGGATTGAACGGCACTGGTGTCTGCCGGCCAGTATTGTTGCTGTCACACTGGCTGGGCTCCTGGCGGTCTGGCTGAGCGGGCTGCCCGGCCTCTGCGCGCTACCGCTCGCGACCCTGACCTGCGTGCAGGGCGGGCGTGCGCTGCGCACCGGCTGCGCGGTATCCGGCATCACGGTGGATGCTGCGGGCCGGATCCGGCAGGAAGGGCGTACTGACTCGGAGCTGCAGCTCACGGGCCGGGCCTGGATAGTGCCCGGTGTCGCGACCGGCTTTCGGCTGACTGACCGCGATGGACTCACCTCATCGATCATCCTGTTGCGGTGGCAGCTTTGCGCCGATACCTGGCGTCGATTGCTGGTTCGACTTCGACGAAATTAATCTGGCTGCCTTGAGTTAGAATGAGTCTGACGCTGCACCGCGTTTGCAGTGTGTTTATATTCCGGATTCGGGACACGGATCACGCGTGGCGAACTTTCAGTTTTCATCAGGGTCTACACGACCGGTGAACTGACCATCGTCCACGCTCCGTTACAGGACGAGCGGGCATGGCAGCAACCGACGGTGACCAGCAACTCGTAGAGCGTGCCCAGGGCGGTGACCGGGGCGCATTCGATCTGCTGGTTCTCAAGTACCAACAGAAGATCGTCAAGCTCGTGATGCGATTTGTGCGTGACCCGACCGATGCGCTCGATGTTTCCCAGGAAGCCTTCATCAAGGCCTACCGAGCCCTGCCTTCGTTCCGTGGCGACAGCGCCTTCTATACGTGGTTGTACCGAATTGCCATCAACGCTGCAAAGAACCATCTTGCCGCAGCTCAACGCAGGCCGCCCGAACAGGAACTCGACAGCCAGGAACCGGATTACTACGCAAGCGATGCCCGTTTGCGTGACGAGGAATCGCCGGAGGGGCTTGTCATGCAGGAGCAGCTGCGGCAGACCATCGCGCGGGCGATGGCTGATCTGCCAGACGAACTGCGGACAGCGATCGTACTGCGGGAGATCGAAGGTTTGAGTTACGAAGAAATAGCACAGGCGATGGATTGTCCGGTTGGTACGGTTCGTTCACGGATATTTCGTGCGCGCGAAGCGATCGATGTCTGCATCCGGCCACTGGTCAACTGAAATGAGCAAGGTGCCCGAAGCCATGCCGGATATCGTTGCTGAACAGTTGTCTGCGTGGCTCGATGATGAATTACCTGGCGCTGAGCTCGAGCTGCTGATAGCCCGGCTTGCCCAAAACCCCCAACAGCGTAGTCGACTGGGACGATATGGGCTGATAGGCGCCACGTTGCGCGGTGGACCTCCCGTGGCAGGTGCAGGACAGCTGAGTGACCGGGTGCGCCGTGCGCTGGAGGCTGATTTGTCGATCGCTGAGGACAGATTGCCTGCAGCGACCGCCCCGGATCGTCGCTGGCAGGACAATATCGTGCCTTTTGCCGCTGCAGCGACCGTATTGCTGACTCTCTTTATGATGGCGACTCTCAGGAGTCCGGAACCTGCACCAGTCGTGGCAATGCTGACGAACAGGGCAGGCATGTTCATGCCGGCAACTGCAACATCCGGACGTTATCGTGCGCCGCAGTTTGCGGAGCGGACGCCGCTGTCGCGGCAGCGTTTGACCGATTACCTGGTCTGGCACGGTGAATATACCGGCGCAATTGCGGTACAGGCGGCGGAGTCACGCATAGTCAACGATCATGGCTACGCAGCCGTCGTGCGTACGCACTTTGAGTATCCGGCGAAATGACACCTTGGCCGGGCGGTACGCGACAGGCTTTGTCCTTTGCTGTTTTTGGCCTGGCGTGCGTACTCGGGTTTCCCGCATGGGCTGACGGTGAACCGCAGAACTGGCTCGGACGCATGGAGCACGCACTCGGCAGTCTGAACTATGAAGGCACGCTGGTGCAGATGCATGGCGACGAGGCTTCAGTCATGCATATCGTGCACCGTGTCGATGGTGGCGGAAGTGCTGAGCGTATTACGGCGATGGATGAGGTCGGTCGCGAGATCATTCGCCAGGGCGAGCAAGTCACCTGCATTTTTCCTGACCAGCGGACGGTGATCGTCGGCCGGCGCAGCAATGACGACAACGGGACCAGTCCCCTGCAGCAGCAGTTTCCGGACGATATCCGCTTCGACGACAATTACTACCGGTTTGCAATTGCGAGCGGCGGCCGGCTGGTCGGGCGGCTGACGTGGATGATCACGGTCAAGCCGATGGACCAGTATCGTTATGGTTATCGGCTCTGGCTTGATCGCAGTACCGCCATGCCGCTGAAGGTGCAGATTTCTGCCGAAGATGATTCTGTGGTTGAACAGCTGCTGTTCTCGGAAATTTCGCTGCCCGAGCAGATTCCTGCCGCGGCCCTGGAACCGTCCGTCAGCACGGATGGATTTACATGGCGTCGTTCAGATACGGCCGCGATTCCGGTATCAGCCGGTCCGGTGAGCGCAGTCCAGCCGGTCTGGCGGGCCATATCGCTGCCGCCGGGCTTCCGGTTGCGTACCGTCCGTTCACGGCAGGTCGAGGGCGGCAATACGCCGATGGAGCACCTCGTCTACACGGATGGTATCGCCAGTGTATCGGTGTTTATCGAGGCTGGTGTGGCCACAGCGGAGCAGGGGGAAGGGGTGTCGCGCATGGGCGCAGCCAATGCCTATACGGCAGTGACCGGGGGCTATCTCGTGACTGCTGTCGGTGAGGTTCCGGCACGTACGGCAGAAATGATTGCCCGATCGCTGCAGGGGACGGGGACTGCGCCCGTAGCCAAAGACCTGCGGCAATAGCCGTGCTCGAGTTGAGCTTGTACAGCCGTGACGGCTGCCATCTCTGTGAGTTCATGCTGGAGGAGCTTGAGCGCCTTTACGGCACCCGGGTCTGTGTCAAGGTGCTTGATGTGGACAGTCGGGATGACTGGCGGCAGATGTATGGTCTGAAGGTGCCGGTACTGAGTCATATGGATCGGGTTATCTGTTTCGGCCGGCTTGACCGGGCTGCGTTACACGCGGTGCTGAGCGGATAGGTCTGCGTTTCTCGACTGTCTTTCCAGCGGGTGTTCGCACCCGCCATGTTAGGCTATGCGCTCTTTTGCAACGGCTCGGCGGTAGACGTGGATTTTGCACTTGTACTGGTATGCGCGACTGCCGTGACTGGCGTCATCGGGGCCCTGGATGCGGTCTGGCTGCGGCGGCGGCGACTCGCCCGCTCACCCGAGGCAAAAGAGTCCCTGCTGGTCGAGTACTCCCGTTCCTTCTTTCCGGTTCTGGTCGTGGTGCTGGTCGTCCGGTCTTTCCTGTTTGAGCCGTTCCGGATTCCATCGAGTTCCATGATGCCGACCCTGCTGGTCGGTGATTTTATCTTCGTCAACAAGTTTGCCTATGGGCTGCGCCTGCCGGTACTGAACAGCAAGATTCTCGATCTCGGTGCACCTGAACGCGGCGACGTCGTGGTATTCCGCCTGCCTTCCGACCCTTCCACGAATTACATCAAGCGCCTGGTCGGCCTGCCGGGTGATTCGGTGACTTATCTGCGTGGTCAGGTTTTTATCAATGGTCAGCCGGTACCGGTCAGCGTTATTGGCCCCTATCAGGGTGGCGACCAGGATGACTCGCTGCTGGGCGAGGAGAAGCTCGGTATGGTCGATCACCACATACTGTGGATGCCGGGCAGGGGAAGCCGGGAAGGGACGTTTATCGTGCCGCAAGGTCACTATTTCATGATGGGCGACAACCGGGACAACAGCCGTGACAGCCGCTATGAGGGTGTGGGCATGATCCCTGACGGTAATATCGCCGGCCACGCCGTGCGTATCTGGATGAACTGGGATTTTTCGCACATGCCGCGCTGGCAGCGTATAGGACAATCGATCAACTGAGCGCTTGTACATACGGTTAATCAAAGGGGATGGACATGAAACACCGCCAGCAGGGAATGACTGCCATCGGTTTTATCGTTATCGCGACTCTGGTTGCCATGATCGGTTACGGCGCCATACGGCTGATACCTGTCTACCTGACGCAGATGAAGATCGTGAAGCTGATGAAGGATCTGCAGGATGAGTACGATGGTGCGGGCCCGACGCCGACGAGGCTGATGACCGAAATAGGCAAGCGGCTCGATATCGATGCTGTCGATTATCCAAAGCGCCAGGATTTCGTGATCAACAAGACCGACGACGGCTTTCGTGTCGAAATCGACTATGAGGATGAAGTGCCATATCTGGGCAACCTGTACCTGACCGCCAAGTTCAAGAACAGCGCCGAGATCAGCAGATGAATGAACCGGCCGATTGGGCCAAAGGCACACTCGGCTACCCGTTTCAGGATGTGCGCCTGCTCGGTCTGGCACTGACTCATCGCAGTGCTTCAGCGGCACACAATGAGCGCCTTGAATTCCTCGGCGATGCTGTGCTTGGCATGGTGACTGCAGAAGTGCTCTATGCCACATACCCCACTGCAGACGAAGGTACGTTGAGCAGGCTTCGCGCCAGGCTGGTACGACGCGAAACGCTGGAGGAAGTAGCTCGCACTGTTGATTTCGGGCGGCACCTTCAGCTGGGCAGTGGAGAAACGCGTTCAGGTGGTCACCAGCGCGGTTCGATACTGGCGAATGCCCTGGAGGCCGTTATCGGTGCGGTGTTTCTTGATGGCGGCATGACGCCAGCCCGCGAGCTGGTGGTGCGGCTGCTCGCCAGTCACCTTGCAGGACTTGCAGTGGATGAAGACCTGCGCGATCCGAAAACCCGCCTGCAGGAATTCCTGCAGGGTCAGGGCCAGGCGCTGCCGGTCTATACGGTCGAGCAGGTCAGCGGCTCGGCACATGATCAGCAGTTTGAGGTGGTATGCCGGCTTGAGGCACTGGATCTGACGGTGCGCGGCAAGGGTTCCAGCCGCAGGATTGCCGAGCAGCAGGCGGCCGAGCGGGCGCTGCGTGAGGCTGACCGGCATGGCTGAAGTTTTCCGTACCGGCTTCATCGCCGTGGTCGGGCGCCCGAATGTGGGCAAGTCCACGCTGGTCAACGCCCTGGTCGGCCGCAAGATCAGCATCGTGACGCCGCGTGCGCAGACCACACGGCATGCGATCCTCGGTGTGCTGACGCGTACCGATGCGCAGCTGCTGTTCGTCGATACACCGGGGCTGCATACCCGTCAGCGCAACATGCTTAACAAGGTGATGAACAGGGCGGCGGACAGCGCAATTGCCGGTGCTGATCTGGTGATGTTCGTGGTCGAGGCCGGGGTCTGGCGGTCAGCAGATGATTACGTGCTCGAGCATGTTCGCAAAGCCGGTATTCCTGCACTGCTGGTCGTCAACAAGATGGATTCGGTACGGCCGAAATCAGCCTTGCTGCCTTATCTTGAGCAGTGTGCCGGCAAGGGCGAATTCTGCGGCATCATTCCGGTTTCTGCCGCGCGTATCGATAACCTCGACCGGTTGACCGATCTGGCGGTGTCATTTTTGCCGGTCGGGCCACCCCTGTACCCGCTGGATGCCAGCACCAATCGCAGCATGGAGTTCCGCATTGCCGAGATGGTCCGGGAAAAGCTGCTGCTCGCACTTCGCCAGGAAGTCCCCTATGGACTGGCCGTTGAGGTGCTGATGCTGGAACAGAAGCCGGGCGTGGTTCTCGCAGACGTTGCGATCTGGGCCGACCGGGAATCGCACAAGGGCATGGTGGTTGGCAAGGGCGGTGCGACGATCAAGGAAGTGGGTACCGCGGCGCGGCTTGAGCTTGAGTCGATCTTTGGTGACAAGTTTTATCTGGAGACCCACGTCAAGGTAAAGAGTAACTGGGCAGACAGTGCCCGGGCCTTGCAACAGTTCGGTTTTGAGACGGAAGCGTGAGCGCTGCGACAGCTGAGTTTGAGGCGGCTTTCATCCTGCATGCGAGGCCGTACCAGGAAACCAGCCAGATCCTCGAAGTGCTGGCCAATGAACATGGCCGCGTAGGTATCGTGGCCCGTGGCGCCCGCCGGCCAGCTTCGCGCTGGCGCAGTGTGCTGCAGCCCTTTCAGCCAGTACGGCTGTCCTGGGGCGGCAGGGGCTCGCTGCAGACGCTGCGTGCTGCCGAGGCCACGTCAAGGGAGGCGGCGCTGGAGGGCATGGCGCTGATGGGCGCGTACTACCTGAACGAACTGATCCTCAATTTTGTCCGGCGTGGCGATCCGCATCCCGGACTGTTCATGGCCTATGCACAGGCGCTCGATGAACTGCGTCTGGGTGGTGATCCCGAGCCAGCCTTGCGTCGCTTCGAACTGGGTCTCCTGGCTGAGGTCGGTTACGGCCTCAATCTTGACCACGACGTACTCAATGACGTCGCGCTGGATCCACAGCGTCACTATGAGTACCGCATCGAGCATGGTCCGGTGCCTGCAGAAGCCGGGCAGGGTGTACTGGTTTTGTCCGGCCTCACGCTGCTGGCCATCAGCCGTGGTGAGCTGAGCGATCCCGGCGTACTGCAGTCAGCCAAGCGGCTGTTGCGCGGAGTTCTTGCGCACTATCTGGACGGGCGCACACTGCGCACCCGTCAGGTGCTGGCTTCAATGCGTCGCACTCCGGTGGTCCCGCAACTGTCATGAGCATGAGCCCGTCTGCCACGATGCTCCTCGGCGTCAATGTCGATCACGTCGCGACCCTGCGTCAGGCGCGGGGTACGTCTTACCCCGATCCCTGTCAGGCAGCGCTGATGGCCGAGCAGGCCGGTGCCGACAGCATTACCGTCCATCTGCGCGAAGATCGCCGGCATATCCAGGATACCGACCTTGAGATTCTGCAGGCGCAGCTGAAGACGCACATGAACCTGGAGCTGGCACTCTCCGAGGAGATCATTGCGATCGCCTGTCGCGTGCGTCCCTCCGACTGCTGTCTGGTTCCGGAGCGGCGCGCCGAGTTGACCACCGAGGGCGGCCTGGACGTGATCACGCATTTTGATGCCGTTGTGGCGGCGTGCCGGCGCTTTGCCGGGGAAGGTATCCGGGCCGGATTGTTTATCGATCCGGATCTGCGCCAGATCGAGGCGGCAGCGCGCAGCGGCGCGCCGGTGATCGAGTTGCACACGGGCGTCTATTCCGGGCTGCCGGACGG
>CAYJPG010000101.1:0-10523 GCA_964371995.1 uncultured Chromatiaceae bacterium
GTTCTGATCCGGGTGGTGGCTGCCGGTGTCAACCGTCCCGACTGCCTGCAGCGCAGCGGCCACTACCCGCCTCCGCCGGGCGCCTCCGACCTGCCGGGACTCGAAGTCGCCGGCATCGTGGTCGCAACGGCAGGCGATGTCAGCACACCAGCAGTCGGCGACCGGGTCTGTGCGCTCGTCGCTGGAGGCGGCTACGCTGAATACTGCACAGCGCCTGCCGTGCAGTGTTTGCCGGTACCCGCCACACTGACCCTGATCGAAGCAGCCGCCGTTCCGGAAACCTTCTTTACGGTCTGGACCAATGTCTTCGAACGCGGCCGGCTGCAGCCCGGTGAAACGCTGCTGGTACACGGTGGGGCGAGCGGCATCGGTACCACCGCCATTCAGCTCGGCACCGCCTTTGGTGCCCGCGTCTACGCCACGGCCGGCAACGATGCAAAGCTGGCGCTGTGCGAAAAGCTCGGCGCGCTCCGCGCGATCAACTATCGCAGCGAGAAGTTTTACGCGGTAATGCGCGAGCAGACCGGCGATTCCGGCGTGGATGTGATCCTGGACATCGTCGGCGCGCCATACTTTGCCGACAACATCCGCCTGCTGCGCGATGACGGCCGTCTGGTCATCATCGCCGTACTCGGTGGTACAAAGACCGAAGTGAATCTCGGCCAGGTGCTGGTCAAACGCCTGACGGTGACCGGCTCCACGCTGCGCAGCCGCCCTGTCGCAGAGAAAGGCCGGATCGCCCGCGCACTGGAACAGCAGGTCTGGCCGCTGCTGGAGCGCCGGCAGATCGCACCGGTGATCCATGATGTGCTGCCGCTGCACGCAGTCGCACAAGCACATCAGCGGCTCGAAGCCAACGAAGCGATGGGAAAAATTGTCTTGCGGGTCACCGATGAACTCTGAAAAAGCAAGGACTGTGGCATGAGCAGCAAGGCACTCCTGCAGCGCTTTGCCGCCTGGCGCAGTGCGCAGCAGGCGCTGGCGCTCGCCACGGTCATCGAGACGGCTGGCTCAACCTACAGCAAGACCGGCCACCGGATCCTCATCAATGAATCGGGCGACTATCAGGGGCTGGTGAGCGGCGGCTGCCTGGAAGGCGATCTGGCTGAACACGCGCGACGGGTGATGGCCACCGGTATCGCTGCCTGCATCACCTACGATTTGCGCGATGAAGCCGATGAGCTGTTCGGCCTCGGCGTGGGCTGCAACGGCCTGCTGCGGATTCTTCTGCAGCAACTCTCGCCGGCTGATGACTATCAACCATTCACGGCGATCAGCGAAGTGCTGCTCGGCACGGAAACCGGCCTCTGCGGCCTGCTGGTCGACAGTCCGGACGATCCGGCTCTCGCCGGCAGGAGCCTGGTGCTTACGCCCACCCGTATGCAGTACACGGGCCTCAATCCCGCGCTCACTGGCCTGCTTACCGGCCTGTGTGCGGCGGCGCAGCCGGCAGCGTCCCTGCATCGCTTCACACACGAGGAGCGGAGCCTGCAGGCCCTGATCGCGCCGCTCTATCCGCTGCCGCGTCTGCTGGTACTCGGCGCCGGACTCGATGCGATCCCGCTGGTGACGCTCGCCGATACGCTCGGCTGGCGCGTCAGCGTGGCCGATCACCGCCCGGCCTACCTGGAGCGCGAGGGCTTCGGCGCTGCCGAGCGCAGCCTGTGTGCGCCGGCTGCCGAACTCAGCCAGCGGCTGCCGCTGGAAACGTTCTCTGCGGTCATTGTGATGAGTCATCACCTCGCTACCGACCGTATCTATCTGCAGCAACTCGCCACCAGCGTAATCCCGTACATCGGCCTGCTCGGACCGCCAGCGCGGCGCGAGCGCCTGATGCAGGACCTGGGCGTCGCGGCCCAGGCGCTGAACGGTCGTCTGCACGGACCAGCCGGGCTCGACATCGGCGCCAGTTCGCCCGAGAGCATTGCGCTGTCGATACTGGCGCAGATCCAGGCCGTCAGTGCGACAGCAGAACAGTCACGGAGTACGGTGCTGTGAGCAAGGACAGCGCGCGGCGGCGCATCGATGTGGCCGAAGCGGCTGAACTGATCCTCTCGCGCATGCCCGACTGGGGCACCGTGCGCATACCGATCGACAGCGCGCACGGCGAAGTGCTGCGTCAGACCATCAGCGCCGAGCGTGACCAGCCACCCTTCGACCGCGTCACCATGGACGGCATCGCGGTTCGTCATGCGGCGATCGCGGCCGGTGTGCGCAGCTTCAGGGTGATCGGCACGCAGGGTGCCGGTGGCGAGCGCGTCAGCGTCACCGACAACAGGAGCTGCGTCGCGATCATGACCGGTGCGGCGCTGCCACCCGGCGTGGACACCGTGATTCCGGTCGAGCGCATCAGCCGCGAAGCGGATCTCGTGACGCTGGAAGAGGGTTACCAGCCGGCCGTCGGCCAGTTCATACACCGGCGCGCCTCCGATCATCCGCAAGGAACGGCACTGCTGATGCCCGGCACGCTCATCGGCGCACCGGAGATGGCAATCCTGACGGTTGGCGGGTCGGCCAGCGTGGAAATCTCGCGCCGGCCTGCGATCGCCGTGATCTCCACCGGCGATGAGCTGGTGGACGTCGGCCAGCCGGTCAGCGCCAACCAGATCCGCTCGTCGAACGACCGGGCCATCTCCGGGGCGCTCGCCGCACGCGGCTTTGACAAGTGTATGCGTGTGCATTTGCCGGACGAGCGCACGATTCTGGAAGCCGAACTGCGCAGTCTGCTGGCGAAAAACGACGTACTGATCCTGACCGGCGGCGTGTCGATGGGCGAGTTTGACTACGTGCCGCAGGTGCTGCTGGCGCTCGGCATGGAACTGGTCTTTCACAAGGTCCTGCAGCGACCAGGACTGCCGCTGTGGTTCGGTGTTTCGCCGGAAGGCAAACCGGTCTTCGCACTGCCGGGCAACCCGGTGTCGAGCCTCGTCTGCCTGGTGCGCTATGCGCTGCCCGGACTGCTGCATGCGCTGCGGATCAACGACGCGCCAGGGCCAGTCGTCGGACTGGCCGAGGAAGTGAATTTTGCGCCGGATCTCACCTGCTTCCTGCCGGTGACGCTTGAATACACGGCCGACGGGCGCTGCCTCGCCAGACCGAAACAGACCAATACCTCCGGTGACTTCGCGGCGCTCGGCGGCACGGCCGGATTCGTTGAACTGCCGCGCGGTGCTGCCCGTTTCCCCGCCGGCTACGTCGCACGTTTCTATTCCTGGTCGTAGGAGCCGCTCCTACCGAGAAAGCACTCGGTGCGGATCGACGTACTCGTGACCGAGCGCTGCGGCAACCGCCTCGCAGCAGACCTTGCCTTCATGAATGTTCAGACCATCCAGCAGACCCGGATCATCGAGCAGCGCCTGCCGATAACCCTTGTCGGCCAGCGCCAGCACATAGGGCAGCGTCGCGTTGTTGAGCGCAAATGTCGAGGTACGCGCAACCGCGCCAGGCATGTTCGCGACACAGTAGTGCACCACGCCCTCCTCCATGTAGGTGGGCTGCGAATGGGTCGTCGGCCGACTGGTTTCGAAACAGCCGCCCTGGTCGATCGCCACGTCGACAACCACCGAACGATTGCGCATCCCGCGCACCATCGCACGACTCACCAGTCGGGGTGCCGCAGCACCCGGGACCAGTACCGCACCGATCACCAGGTCAGCCTCGGCCACATAGTGCTCGATGCTCTCAACCGTCGAGTAGATGGTGTTAAGGCGGCCGCCAAACTGAAAGTCCAGTTCCTTGAGACGCGGCAGCGAGCGATCGATCACGGTGACCTGCGCCTCCATGCCCATCGCCACGCGAATTGCATTGGTTCCGACCACACCGCCGCCGAGCACGACCACGTTCGCCGCCTTCACACCGGGGACGCCGCCGAGCAGGATGCCCGGCCCGCCGGCTTCGCGCTCCAGGCAATGCGCACCGGCTTGTACCGCCATGCGCCCGGCGACTTCGCTCATCGGCGAGAGCAGCGGCAGGCTGTGATTCGGGCCGGTCACCGTCTCGTAACCGATCGCAATCGCGCCGGAGCTGAGCAGCATCGCCGTCTGCTCTGCGTCGGGCGCCAGGTGCAGATAGGTAAACAGCAGCTGTCCGGCACGCAGCAGCGGAAACTCGACCGCCTGCAACTCCTTGACCTTGACGATCATCGCCGCCTGCGCATAGACATCTGCAGCCTTCGTCGCGATCGTGGCGCCCGCATGTACGTAGTCCTCATCGTACATACCGATGCCGGCACCGGCGTTGCTCTGCACCAGTACCTGATGTCCGTGATGCACGAGCTCGCGCACGCTGGTCGGCGTCAGTCCGACGCGGTACTCGTCCTGTTTGATCTCGCCCGGTACGCCTATCAGCATGTGCGTGCTCCCGCCAGTCAGCGGCAATCAGAGGGTGGGCATATCCAGACTGTTATCGCCCGTGTCCTGGCTGCGCGGCCAGCGCGAGGTTATGGTCTTCAGCTGCGAATAAAAACGCACGCCTTCCACGCCGTGAATATTGCTGTCGCCGAAGAACGAACTCTTGCGGCCGCCGAAACTGAAAAACGCGGCCGGCACCGGAATCGGCACGTTGATGCCGACCATGCCGATATTCAGCTGCGCGGCGCATTCCCGGGCCAGCCGCCCGTCGCGTGTGAAGATCGCAGCGCCATTGGCAAACTCATGTCCGTTGACAAGCGCGAGTGCCTCGGCTGGCGTCCTCACGCGCACGATGACAAGCAGCGGACCGAAGATTTCCTCGCGCCAGATACGCATCGTGCTGCTGGCGTGATCGAAAAGTGTAGGGCCCACAAAAAATCCGCCGGACAGATTTGCAGCGGCAACGCGCCCGTCGACCACCAGCTCGGCACCTTCCGCCTCGCCGGCAGCAATATAGCCACGCACCCGCTCCAGGTGCTGCGCGGTGATGAGCGGCCCGATATCGACATTCGCCTGGGTACCGGCACCGAGCCGCAGCGCTGAAATCCGCGGCAGCAGCGCGGCACGGATTGCATCACCGGCCGTACCGACCGCAACTGCGACGGAGATCGCCATGCAGCGCTCGCCAGCCGAGCCATAGGCCGCGCCGATCAGCGCATCGGCAGCCTGTTCCATATCGGCATCTGGCATGACCAGCAGATGATTCTTCGCACCGCCGAGAGCCTGCACGCGCTTGCCGGCCTGCGCGCATTCCGCATAGACATGCCGTGCCACCGGCGTCGAGCCGACGAAACTCACCGCTGCCACATCCGGGTGACGCAGCAGTTCATCGACAGCCTCCCGATCACCGTGCATCACGTTCAGCACACCCGGCGGCAGACCGGCCTCGCTCATCAGTTCAGCAAGCCGCACCGCGCAGGAAGGCGTCCGCTCGGACGGCTTCAGTACAAAGGTATTGCCGCAGGCGATGGCCAGTGGAAACATCCACAGCGGGACCATGGCCGGAAAATTGAAAGGCGTGATGCCGACGCAGACGCCGAGCGCCTCACGCAGCGACTGGCAATCGACGCCGCTGCCTACATCCCGGCTCGCCTCACCCTGCAGCAGATGCGGTATGCCGCAGGCGAATTCAATCACTTCGAGTCCGCGCTGTATCGAACCGGCTGCATCGCCGAGCGTCTTGCCGTGCTCGGCCGTGATCAGCCGTGCGAGTTCATCCCGATGTCTCTCGACCAGCTCCCGGAAGCGGAACAGGACACGGGCGCGCTTCAGAGCGGGCGTATCACGCCAGGCCGGCCAGGCTTTCAGGGCTGCGGCCACCACAGCCTGCGCTTCTGCGGCCGAGGCCAGCGGCACCCGGCCCGTCACTGCGCCTGTCGCCGGATCGAAGACCTGCGCATGACGACCAGACGCAACCAGCACACGCTGTCCGTTGATCCAGTGCGGAATCATGGCAGGGCCAGCGGTGACCGGAGCGCGCGCTGCCATGTTCAGCAACTCACTCAGGCGACCGCGCGCAGCGCCTTGCCGAGTGCATCGATGATCTGGCCGATCTGCGCGGGCTCGATGGTCAGCGAGGGTGTGAGCGCCAGGGTATCGCCGGTGGTGCGCACGAGTACGCCGTTGTCGAAGCAGTGGCGGAACACATCCATGGTGCGCGCGGTAGCAGCACCGGGACGGGGCTCCAGTTCGATACCGGCAATCAGGCCGATATTGCGGATGTCGATCACATGCGGCGCGCCCTTCAGCGAATGCACCGCGTCGGCAAACAGCGGCGCCAGCTCCGCCGCGCGCTCGAAAAGGCCTTCTTCGCGATAGACCGCGAGTGCCGCCCGCGCCGCAGCCGTCGCTACCGGATGACCCGAATAGGTGTAACCGTGGAAAAACTCGATGGCCTGCTCCGGCCCGGTCATGCAGGCCTCATAGATACGCCGGTCCACGAGCACTGCGCCCATCGGAATCACGCCGCTGGTAAGGCCCTTGGCCACCGTGATCATATCCGGCTTCACGCCGAAGGTTTGCGCCGCAAAGGCCGAACCGGTCCGGCCAAATGCCGTGATCACTTCATCGAAGATCAGCAGGATGCCGTGCCGGTCGCAGATCGCGCGCAGGCGATCGAGATAGGCCTTCGGCGGCACCAGCACACCGGTCGAGCAGGCCACCGGCTCAACGATCACGCCGGCGATAGTGCTGGCGTCGTGCAGCGCGATCAGGCTTTCCAGCGCATCAGCAAACTCGGCACCGTAAACCGGCTGGCCGCGACTGAAGGCATTTCGCCGCGGATCATGCGTGTGTGGCAGATGATCCACGCCCGGCAGCATCGCCGTAGCGAAGGCCTTGCGGTTCGACACGATGCCGCCCACCGAGATGCCGCCAAAACCCACCCCGTGATAGGCGCGTTCGCGACCGATGAAACGGAAACGCTGCGACTCGCCACGCGCCCGGTGATATGCCAGCGCAATCTTGAGTGCGGTATCTACCGATTCCGAACCGGAGTTGGTGAAGAAAACATGGTCCAGGCTATCCGGCGCCAGCGCGGTGAGTTCACTGGCCAGCGAAAAGGCCCCGCGGTGACCCATGTTGAAACTCATGGCGAAATCGAGCTTGCCGACCTGCGCACGCACCGCCTCGACGATGCGCGGATGGCAGTGGCCGGCATTGCAGCACCAGAGCCCGGCAATCCCGTCGAGGATCTGCCGTCCGTCACTGGTGGTGTAGTACATGCCGGCGGCTGATTCGAGCAGCAGCGGATGCTGCTTGAACCAGCGGTTGGGCGTGAAGGGCATCCAGTAGGACTGAAGATCCGGCAATGATGGTGCCCCGGCCTTGCCGGGTGACGGCGGATCTGCCCTGGATGAATCGCTCACAAAGCCACCCTACCGCCTTTCAGTGCAGCAGACAATTGAGGCCACAGGAAAATTCTTTGCCCCGGGTTTATGATCCGGGGATGCGCCGTGTACCGTCGATCAAGGCCGTTATGACCCCGTTCCCCTACTCGGTGGATGTGGCCGCGCCGGTCACCACCGCACGCGCACTGATGCACGAACACCAGATCAGCCACCTGCCCGTCACCCGCGACGGTGAACTCGCCGGCATCATCGCCGAGCGCGACATCCTCCTGCTGCTCGGTACCGACCCTGTCGAGGGCGACAGAAGGCAGCCGGCCGTGACCGCAGCCATGGTCAAAGACACCTACATCGTGGACATGGATACGCGCCTCGATGAAGTACTGAATCACATGGCCGAGCATCACCTGAGTTCTGCCATCGTCACGCGGCGCGGCAAGCTGGTCGGCGTATTCACGGTCACCGACGCATGCCGGCATTTCGCCGAGTTTCTGCAGGAACAGGTGCGGCGCTCCGGCGCCGACGATGCGGCCTGAAGCCTGGCCACGAGCAAGCAAGGTATTATTCCGAACATGGCAACACCCCGCGAATTTGTGCCGCTGTCCATCGCGATACTCACGGTATCCGACACGCGCACCATCGAAACCGATTCATCCGGCGCATTGCTGGTCGAGCGCCTGAAGAAGGCCGGTCACCAGCTCGGCGATCACCAGATCAATCCGGACGATATCTACCGCATCCGCGCCACGGTCTCGGCATGGATTGCTGATCCGGGCATCGATGCGATCATCACCACCGGCGGCACCGGCGTCACCGGGCGTGACAGCACACCCGAAGCCATCGAGCCGCTGCTCGACAAGGTCATCGACGGCTTTGGCGAAGTCTTCCGCATGATTTCCTGGAACGACATCGGCACCTCCACGCTCTCGTCACGCGCCCTGTCCGGCGTGGCGAATGGCACCTATCTCTTCTGTCTGCCGGGCTCCGGCAACGCCTGCGCGACCGGCTGGGACAAACTCATCGCCGCTCAGCTCGACTACCGCACGCGCCCCTGCAACCTCGTCGAGCTCATGCCACGACTCAAAGAGAGGTGAGGCAATCGTGGCCGCACTCCAGGTTCATCAGTTCCCTTGCCTCGGGGACAATTATGGATACCTGGTGCACGATCCGGACTCGGGACTTACCGCAACGATAGACAGCCCGGACGCCAAAGCCATCGGGCACGCGCTCGACGAGCGCGGCTGGAAACTCGACTACATCCTCAACACCCATCATCACCAGGATCACGCCGGCGGCAATCTCGCGCTAAAGGCCAGCACCGGCTGCACGATCGTGGGTGCCCGCGCCGATGCCGAAAGAATTCCGGGTATCGACATTTTCGTCAGCGACGGCGACAGCTTCGCGCTCGGCGAACACAGCGCACGCATCATCGAAACACCCGGTCACACGCGGGCGCACATCTGCTACCTGTTCGAGGCTGATCGCGCGGCCTTCGTCGGCGATACCCTGTTCTCCATGGGCTGCGGACGGCTCTTTGAGGGCACCCCCGCACAGATGTGGACATCCCTGCAGAAAATCATGCAACTACCTGATGAAACAAAGGTTTTCTGCGCGCACGAATACACGCAAAGCAACGGCCGCTTCGCGCTGAGCATGGAGCCCGACAATCCCGCACTGCTCACCCGCATGCGCGAAGTGGCAGCGCTGCGGGCCGCCGATCAGCCCACCGTGCCGAGTACGCTCGGCACCGAGAAAGCCACCAATCCCTTCCTGCGTCCGGCAAGCACAGAGCTCCGCGCAACGCTCGGACTTGCCGCCGCAACCAACACGGAAGTGTTCGCCGAAACACGCAAGCGCAAAGATCAGTTCTGAAGCAGCCGCCGAAGCTGCGGGGAGACGATCATGCTCGAAGACGTCACCGTCACTTGCCCCTACTGCTGGGAAAGCATCGCGCTCGAACTCGACCTCTCGCGGGGCGACCAGACCTGCGCGAGGACTGCCCGGTGTGCTGTGCACCGATCCTGGTGCACTACACGGTCGACGATGAGGGCCAGCTCGACACCCTCACCGTCGCCCGCGAGAACGGCTAGGCCGTGAACACCGCCTGATGATCGCGGATGAACTGCTCAAGCGAGATCGGCGGCTTGCCGGTCAGCTTCTGCACTGAATCACTGAGGTGGAGGTCGTGCCCGTCGGCGATCTCCTGGAACAATTCGCACACCGCATTCAGGTGCCAGGCGTTGGTCAGGAACTTTGACAGCGTCTGCCGATAGGCAGGCATCGGCACATGCACGTACTCGATCTTGCGGCCCAGCACTTTCGTGAAGCGCGCCGCCACATCGTGAAAGCTCAGTATCTCGGGGCCGGTGATCTCGTAACTCTGTCCCGCATGTCCGGCACCCGTCAGCACCACAGCGGCCACCGCACCGATATCGCGTACATCAGCCATCGCCGTCTTGCCATCAGCCATCGGCAGAAAGAACTTGCCCTGCTCCTTGATGGTGCCGGCACTGCCGAGCAGGTTCTGCATGAAAAAGTTCGGCTTCAGAAGCGTCCAGTCCAGACCCGAGGCGCGCAGATACTGCTCGGCCTGATAGTGCACCTTCGGAATCGGGGCTTTTGCATCGGCCACCGCTTCCATCGATGACATCTTCACCAGCTGTTTCACACCTGCTGCTTTCGCCGCATCGATGAACTGCTTTTCAGAATCCAGCTGGGTTTCGCCGTTCGGCATCACCATCAGTGCCCGCTCGACACCGCGCAGCGCCTTGTCGATGACTGCCTTGTCGGTCACATCGCCGACCACCAGGTCCACGCCCGCATCCTTCAGCGCAGCAGCCTTCTCCGCGTTCCGCACGATCGCCCGCAGCGGAACGCCCTTGCCAAGCAGCGACTTCGCCGTTGCACCGCCCGTCTTGCCCGTCACGCCAGTCAACAGAATCATCATTCTCTCCATGAATTAAGCTGGGTAGGAGCGGCTTCAGCCGCGATGCCAGCAGTCTACCCCAGCCCCTCGATCCGGCCCGAAACACTTCCCATCGTGACCAGATTGCCTATAATCCCCCGCCTGCCGGACTCATCCATGCCCGGTTTCCAAAGGGCCTCAAGCCCGGCACCACGCAATACGCGCCCGTAGCTCAGTTGGATAGAGCGTCTGGCTACGAACCAGAAGGTCGGGAGTTCGAATCTCTCCGGGCGCGCCAATCATGCATGGGTCCATACCGGACACATGGTTTACGTTTTATACCGGAGACATGGTTTACACCTG
>CAYJPG010000102.1:0-10446 GCA_964371995.1 uncultured Chromatiaceae bacterium
GGCGTGGACACCCCTTTGGGACTGACGACGACGGTGGCTAGCGGGCAGAAAGCCCCAGCACATCCCGCATCGAATAGAGACCCGCTGGCTGATCCGCCAGCCAGGCAGCGGCGCGCAGTGCGCCGCGCGCAAACAGCGCGCGATCGGTGGCCCGGTGTGTCAACTCCAGCACTTCCTCGTCGCTGGCCAGCAACACGGTATGGTCACCAACGATTGAGCCAGCGCGGACAGATGCAAAGCCTATAGCCTGCGCGGGGCGGCCGGCTGTCAACCCGCTGCGATCGTAAACCGCAACATCCGCCAGCTTCTGTGCGCGCGCTTCTGCCAGCGCCTCACCCAGCTGGAGTGCGGTGCCCGACGGTGCATCCTTCTTTGCGCGGTGATGGGCCTCGGAAATCTCCGCGTCGAAATCAGGACCGAGCAGCCGGACCGCCTGACGCACCAGTTCGGTCAGTACGGTGATGCCGATACTCATGTTGCGTGAATACAAGAGCGCGATGCTGCCCGCAGCTGACCTCAGCGCAGCAAGTTCGACGGCGCCCAGCCCGGTCGTACCGACTACCAGGCCGCAACGACGTGCTGCGCAGGCCTGCGCATGCCCTGCCGCCGCCGCCGGTGCCGTGAAATCGATGGCCACATCGCAGTCGGCGAGCGCCATCTCCAGCTGATCGGTCAGCGCGACACCCAGCGCATCGAGCCCGGCCAACTGGCCGGCATCACGCCCGACCGTCGCATGACCGGGTTCGGTCAGTGCACCCGCCAGCACAGCTCCGTCACTGGATGCAATCAGGCGAATCAGGGCGAGGCCCATGCGGCCGTTTGCGCCAAGGACTGCTATACGCTGCATACCGCTCACCACGTTGCGAATCAGGAACCGACTTTAGCAAAGAAGCGCTTCACGCCATCGAGCCACGACTGGCTGCGCGGTCGATGCCGGTCGCCGCCGGCGACCAGAGCCTCGTTGAAGCTCTCCAGAAGTTTTTTCTGTGCGGCGGTGAGCTTGACCGGTGTTTCAACCTCAACCCGGCAATAGAGGTCGCCGGGGCCGCTGCCTCGCACGGGCCGTACGCCCTTGCCACGCAGACGGAACGCGCGCCCGGATTGTGTCTCCGGCGGAACCTTCAACGCCACTTCACCCACCAGGGTCGGCACTTCCACCGTACCGCCGAGAACGGCCGTGGCATAACTGATCGGGATGACACAGGAAAGATCAGCACCATCGCGCTGAAATATGTCGTGAGGCTGTATGTGTATCTCTACATAGAGGTCACCCGAGGGGCCACCATTCTGCCCCGCCTCGCCTTCACCAGAAAGACGTATGCGATCGCCGTTGTCCACACCGGCCGGAACCTTCACCGCCAGCGTCTTGTTTTTCTGAATGCGCCCGCGTCCCTGGCAGCTGCTGCACGGCTCTTCGATCTGCTGCCCGGAGCCGCGACAGGTCGGGCACGGCTGTTGAATCGAAAAATGACCACGCGTCATGCGCACCTGGCCATTACCCTCACAGGTGCGACAGGTCACCGGCTTGGTGCCCGGCTTCGCGCCAGTACCTTCGCAGGCATTGCAAACCACCAGAGTCGGCAACTGGAGGTTGACGGTATCGCCGAAAACCGCCTGCTCCAGGGTCAGAGCAAGCTCGTAACGCAGATCGGCGCCGCGAAATACCGTCGAGCGCCCGCGCCTTCCGCCGCCGCCAAAAATGTCGCCAAAAACATCACCGAAGATGTCACCGAAAGCATCACCGGGATTGAACCCGTGACCGCCCCGGCCACCCCCCGCCTGGGCCTCGAGTCCGGCGTGACCGAACTGGTCATAGGTCGCGCGCTTCTGCGGGTCAGAGAGGACTTCATAGGCCTCTTTGACATCCTTGAACTCGGCCTCGGTCTTTGTATCGCCCGAATTGCGATCCGGATGCAGCTTCATGGCCAGGCGACGGTAAGCCTTCTTGATATCGGTCTCAGCGGCATCTTTGCCGACACCGAGTACCTCGTAATAGTCGCGCTTCGTCATTTGCTATCCGCTCGGTTCGCCAATACAAGCGCGGCCCGGTGCACCGCACCAGGCCGCCGTCTGCCCTGTCCGCCAGTCACATGCCGGGTCCGCAAACCCCGTACTCAGGCCCGCGCTTCAGGCAGCGCCAGACTGGTCCTTGCCGTCCTTGATCTCTTCAAACTCGGCGTCAACCACGCCGTCCTGGCTGCCGCCTGCGCTGCCCGCACCCGGACCCTCGTCACCGCCCGGCCCGGCCTGCGCCGACGCCTTCTGTGCCAGCACCGCTGAAACTTCCGCGAGCGTCTTGGCCTTGAGTTCGATCTTGGCCTTGTCATCGCCCTTGATCGCCTCTTTGGCATCAGAAAGTGCCGACTCGATAGGCCCGCGCTCGGCCGGATCGACCTTGTCGCCCAGCTCACGCAGCATGCGCTCGGTAGTATGCACGAGACCATCTGCCTGATTGCGCGCATCGACAAGTTCACGGAACTGGCGGTCTTCCTCAGCATGGCTCTCAGCCTCGGTAACCATGCGTTTGATCTCATCCTCGGACAGGCCGCTGGATGCCTTGATGACGATCTTCTGCTCCTTGCCTGTGGACTTGTCCTTGGCCGACACGTTCAGGATGCCGTTCGCATCGATGTCGAAAGTGACCTCGATCTGCGGCATACCGCGCGGCGCCGCCGGAATATCCGACAGGTCGAAGCGGCCGAGCGACTTGTTATGCCGCGCCTGATCGCGCTCGCCCTGCAGGACGTGAATCGTCACCGCCGTCTGGCTGTCGTCGGCGGTGGAAAACACCTGGGTTGCACGGGTCGGGATCGTGGTGTTCTTCTCGATCAGCTTGGTCATGACGCTGCCCATGGTCTCGATGCCGAGCGACAGCGGGGTCACATCGAGAAGCAGCACATCCTTGACCTGGCCGGACAGCACGCCCGCCTGGATCGACGCACCAACCGCCACCGCTTCGTCAGGATTGACGTCCTTGCGCGGTTCCTTGCCGAAGAAATTGCGCACCGCCTCCTGCACTTTGGGCATGCGCGTCTGGCCACCAACCAGAATCACATCGTCGATATCGCTGGCCTTGAGGCCGGCGTCTTTCAGCGCCGTCTTCGACGGCGCCATGGTCCGCTCGACCAGGTCTTCGACCAGCGATTCGAGCTTCGCGCGCGTCAGGCGGATATTCAGATGCTTCGGGCCGCTCGCATCAGCGGTGATATAGGGCAGGTTGATTTCAGTCTGCTGCAGCGAAGACAGCTCCACCTTGGCCTTCTCACCGGCTTCCTTCAGGCGCTGCATCGCGAGCGGGTCACGGCGAATATCCACGCCACTCTCTTTCTGGAACTCACCGGCCAGATATTCGATAACGCGCAGGTCGAAATCTTCACCGCCAAGGAAGGTATCGCCGTTGGTCGCCAGCACCTCGAACTGATGCTCGCCGTCGATCTCGGCGATCTCGATGATGGAGATATCAAAAGTACCACCGCCGAGGTCATAGACAGCGATCTTGCGGTCACCACGCTGCTTGTCCATGCCATAGGCAAGTGCCGCCGCAGTCGGCTCATTGATGATGCGCTTGACGTCCAGACCGGCGATCCGGCCGGCGTCCTTGGTCGCCTGTCGCTGCGAATCGTTGAAGTAGGCCGGGACGGTAATCACGGCTTCTGTTACCGCCTCACCCAGATAGTCTTCGGCCGTCTTCTTCATCTTCATCAGTACGCGCGCGGAGATCTCCGGCGGGGCCATCTTCTTGCCACCGGCTTCTACCCAGGCGTCACCATTGTCGGCACCGACGATCTTGTAGGGGACCATACCTATGTCCCGCTGCACCACCTCATCCTTGAACTTGCGACCGATCAGCCGCTTGACGGCGAAAAGCGTATTGGCCGGATTGGTCACCGCCTGCCGCTTGGCAGCCTGGCCGACCAGCGCGTCGCCATCCTTGGTGAATGCGACGATGGACGGCGTGGTCCGGTCGCCCTCGCTGTTCTCGATGACTTTGGGCTTGCCGCCCTCCATCACGGCGACGCAGGAGTTTGTTGTACCCAAGTCTATGCCGATTACCTTGCTCATCCAGTCGCTCCGTTGAAAATTGCCGTCGTCAATAAAATATTGCTGCCTGTCACCATTAATGGGCGCAGATCGGCTGTTTTCAAGCGGACTCACCGCCAGAGGTGCCTTCCGCCCCGGACGCATCCGACACCACCGGCTCACCAGCCACGATCACACGCGCCGGCCGCAGCAGCCGGTCACCGATCCGGTAGCCCTTCTGCAGGACCGCCAGTACCGAGTTGGGCTCAGCAGTATTCGAAGGCTGCATGCTCATAGCCTCATGCAGCTGGGGATCGAAGCGGTAGCCGGTGGGGTCGACCACCTCGATGTTGAACTTCTCGAAAGCGGCCTGGAGCAGACGCAGCGTGGCCTCCTTGCCGGCCAGCAGACTCTCTGCCGAGGCTGTCCCCGCCGATTCAAGCCCCATCTCCAGGGTGTCGGCGATCACCAGCAGTTCCGTAGCCAGCTTCTCGATACCTGCGCGGCGCGCTGCTTCGATGTCGCGGGCAGCCCGCTTGCGTACATTTTCCATCTCGGCTACCGAGCGCAGATAGCGGTTCCAGTTATCTGCAGCCGTCGCCTCAGCCCGCTTCAGCGCCTCGCTCAGTTCTGCGACCGGATCCGCCGCCTGGCCCTGCTCACCGCCTCCGGCATCTGCCATCTCTGCAGTGGGCTCCTGGGGTTCGGTATCCGGCATGGCATAACTCCTGAAATCAGCATACTGGCAGGCACAGACAGACGTGCGGACCCTTGCCCGCCCAGACTATGTGGGGGCTCAGGACGCGGAATTCAAGGCCGCGCCAACCAGCCGTGCGGTGATATCCACGATGGGTATGACGCGCTCGTAAGCCATGCGGGTGGGGCCGATCACGCCGAGTACCCCGACGATATGCTCGTCCACCGAATATGGCGCCGCAACGATGGTGCAATTATCCAGCATCCGGTAGCCTGATTCCTCGCCGATAAAGATCTGTACGCCATCAGCTTCCAGACTGCGGTCGAGCAGCGTCAGGATCTCCTGCTGTTCGCCAAAAGCTTCAAACAGGTGCTTGATCTTCTCCACGTCCGAGAGCTCGTGGAAGTTCATCAGCTGCGTCTCGCCTGACATCACGTAACCCGAGCCGTCCCGGCCGCTCTGGCGCCCCTTGTCAGCCACGGCGATAGTATCCAGCATCAGACGGTTCATCGACTCGCGCGTGACATCCATATCATCGAGCAGGCGCGTACGAACATCGTTGATGTCGCGACCCACAAACTGCTGATTGAGATAATTCGCTGCTCGCCGCAGCTCGTCCTCGCTGTAATCACGCGGCATGTCGAGGATGCGGTTCTGCACCTCGGCGTCATTGACCACCAGGATGGCCAGCACCCGCTGTCCGGACAGCGGCAGGAACTCGATATGCCGCAGGGTCACATGCGACTGCCGCGGCAGCGTCACTACCCCTGCAAGGCTGGTCAACCCGGACAACACCGACGAAGCCGTCGTGACGATCGACTTGGCATCTCCGCGCTGCCGGTCCTCGAAGCGGGTCTGGAGCTTTGCAACCTCCTGCTCGGCCAGCGGCTGCAGGCGCACGAGGGTGTCGACGAAAAAACGGTAGCCGCGCGCTGTTGGAATCCGGCCGGCGCTGGTGTGCGGAGAGGTGATGAAGCCCAGGTCCTCAAGATCCGCCATCACGTTGCGGATGGTGGCCGGGCTGAGGGCGAGGCCCGCCTGCAAGGCCAGGGTACGGGAACCCACCGGCTGCCCGTCACGGATATAGTGTTCTACCAGGACGCGCAGAATGTGCTGTGCGCGCTCGGAGGGAACGGGGCGGGTCGTTTCACTGCTCATGCTTCAAGGATCAGGGATCTTGCAGGAACGCGTACTGGTTGCGAGGCACGCTAGCAACCGCCTGCGCCGGGTGTCAAGGCAAGGAGCATTATCGAAAACCAGCTATCGCTGCTTGCCGCGGCGTGGCTGGACCCTTTATGTTGCGCATAGCTGCTGCGCCCGGATTGCGGGCGTAAAACCGTTCCTGCACCGGGGCCTCCTGTGACCAGTAAGAAAACGCGCGCCGCACGCTTTGGCACCATCGCACTGATGGGCAACCCGCAGGACCGGCGCACGCTGGATTCCATGCAGGTATTGACCACACATCTGCTTGCTGCCGGCCTCAAGGTACAGGCCAGCGAATCGCTGCGCAGCCGCGCGCTGCCGAAACAGGTGCGCCGGGTACCCGACAGGAAGATCGCCCATGCTGCGGACCTGGTGATCGCGATCGGTGGCGACGGCAGCATGCTCTATGCCGCCCGACGCATAGCAGGCCACCAGACCCCCCTGCTCGGCATCAATCGCGGTCGGCTGGGCTTTCTCGCCGACGTGGGTCCGGAGCACATGCTCGCTCGTGTCGATGAGGTTCTGGCCGGCAAGTACGTCAGTGAACAGCGCATGCTGCTGCTGGTCGATCTGAGACATGGCGATGACATCGTGACAAGCAGCATGGCGCTCAACGATGTCGTCATCAAACGGCATGCTACCGGCCGCATGTGTGAGTACCAGACATTCGTTGACGGACAGTATGTGAACACGCATCTGGGCGACGGCTTCATCATTTCCACACCTACCGGTTCTACGGCCTATGCGCTGAGCTGCGGCGGTCCCATCGTCGAGCCCAGCCTCGAGGCGCTGTTACTGATCCCGATCTGTCCGCACACGCTCAGCGACCGGCCACTGGTAATCCCCGCCACGCGCGTTGCCGAAGTCCGCCTGCGGGCCGCGCAGTCCGAACACGCCGACGTCAGTTGTGACGGCGAGCCGGTCGGACAGCTCGGTCCGGGCGGAAGTATCCGGGTACGTGCGGCTAAAGAACGGATCGAACTCATCCACCCGGTCGGCTACGACTACTTCGGCATCCTGCGCAGCAAGCTGCTGTGGGGACGCGATGCGCGGGACAGCACGCCGATCCAGCTGCCCCTGAAAACTGATGGTGGCTAGTGCTGCGTGAGTTGCAAATCCGCGATCTGGCCGTCATCGAAGCAGTCGCGATCGAGATCGGCCCGGGCTTTACGACCCTGACGGGCGAAACCGGCGCCGGTAAATCCATACTCATCGACGCGCTGGCACTGGCGCTCGGCGAACGCAGTGATGCGCTGGCGATCCGCAGCGGCGCAGAGCGCCTCGAAGTCAGCGCCACCTTCGACACAGCTGACAACCCTCCTGCCAACACATGGCTGATGGAGAATGAGCTCGGCGAGGAATCCGGCGACTGCGTGATGCGTCGCGTGGTCGGCAGCGACGGGCGCTCGCGCGCCTGGATCAATGGACGACCCGTTCCGGCGCAGACGCTGCGTGAACTGGGCGGACTGCTGGTGGATATTTGCGGCCAGCAGGACTATCAGTCCCTGCGCCACAAGAACACGCAGCGCGAGGTACTCGACAGCACGGGGAATACCCTCCGCCTGCGGGATGCGGTGCGCGAAGCATGGCGCAGCTGGCGGGCTGCCGAGCAGGAATACCGGGAACTGCTGACGCGTGAGCGCGACCGCGACAGCCGGCGCGAACTGCTGGATTTTCAGGTCAGTGAACTGCAGGCGCTCAATCCGCACGAGGGCGAGTTCGCCGAAGTCGAACTCGAACATCGCGCACTGCGCCACCGGACACAGATCGCCGACGCGCTGCACACAGCATTGGGCCGCGCCTATGACGATGACAGCGGCTCCGCACAGGCTGCCGTCGCCGCCGCGCGCCAGGCGCTCAACGAGGTACTCAGCTTCGATCCGGGGCTCGACGCTGCTTTGCAGATGCTCACCGAGGCCGATATCCGGATTGGCGAAGCGGCCGATCTGATCCGGCAGCGCATCGACACACTCGACCAGGACCCGGCCCGTGAAAGCGAACTCGATGACCGGCTGGCAGCCCTCCAGGAAGCGGCACGCAAGCATCGCGTCACCCCGGCCGAGCTGCCCGCGCTGCGGGCCCGACTCAGCGACGAACTGGCGCAACTGGGCAACTACGCCGAGACCTGCAGCCGCCTCGAAAGCAACGCCGCCGGGAAACGCAGCGCGCTGAACAAGCTTGCTGCGCAGCTCACCACCCGGCGCGGCGAGGCCGCCACAAAGCTCGCGAAAGCCATCACGCAGAACATGGCCACACTTGGCATGACCGGCGGCCTGTTCGAAGTACGGATCCAACCGCTGCCGGATTCGGCCATCGGTCCCGACGGTGCCGACGACATTGAATTTCTGGTCAGCGCCAATCCCGGTCAGCCACCGGCGCCGATGAGTCGCGTCGCTTCGGGCGGCGAACTGTCGCGCCTCAATCTGGCCATTCAGGTGGTTGCCACGGCAGCACACGGCGCGCCGACGCTGATCTTCGACGAGGTCGATGCCGGTGTGGGCGGTGCCGTCGCAGAAATCGTCGGCCGCAAGCTGCGCGAACTAAGCGGCCAGCGCCAGGTGCTGTGCGTCACGCATCTGCCGCAGGTCGCGGCACAGGCCAGTCAGCACTTCACCGTACGCAAGCAGGCCGTGCGCGGCAAAACCAGTACTTCGGTACAGAAACTCGATGCAGCAGAGCGCGTGGAGGAAACGGCAAGGATGCTCGGTGGCCTGAACATCACAGCACAGACGCGAGCACATGCACAGGAAATGCTGGCTGCAGCTGCAGTACTACCCCCCGGGAAACCCCGCAAAACGGCCGGCCGTCGGCGCACGCCAGCCTGAACGCCGGCCCGGGTTACTCCTCTTCCTTAATCGGCCGCACGTACAGCACCAGGCTGTGATCGACCAGCTCGTAGCCGTGCTTGCGGGCAATCTCCCGTTGCAGTCGCTCGATCTCGTCGCTGGAGAACTCGATAACCCGACCCGTCTCACCGCACACCATGTGGTCGTGATGCTTGCGGGAGCCGATCTCGAAAACCGAATGGTCGCTGGAGAAATTGTGGCGCGTGACGAGCCCCGCATTCTCGAACTGCGTCAGCACCCGATACACGGTAGCCAGGCCGACTTCCTCACCCGCCTCGACCAGACGACGGTAGATTTCTTCCGCGCTGAGGTGCTGGGCGCCCCCCTGCTGCAGGATTTCAAGTATCCGCAACCTGGCCGTCGTGGCCTTGAGCCCCGCCTTGCGTAGATCGTTGATCTCCATCAGCAGCTTTGATCGGCTATCATCCGCCCGGATTATCCACCAGCTATCCCACACCTACCAGCACCGAAACATGGGGCGGATCCTGATGCGCAGCCTGCTGACCAGACTCCTCATTTCCTTATTGCTCTGCGGGCTGACGGCCTGCGTGTACCGCGTCGATGTGCAGCAGGGCAATCTGCTCGACCAGACCGACATCGACGCCGTGCAGATCGGCATGACCCGCAGCCAGGTGCGCTTTTTGCTCGGCACACCGGTCGCTGGCACGGGTTTTCGCAAGGATCGCTGGGACTACATGTACTACCTGAAGCCGGGCAGGGGCAATAAAGCCCTGCAGCACTGGGTCATCATCTGGTTCGACGGTGATACCGTCCGCAAGATCGATCAGGACGTACCGATCGACAAGCCGTCCTGAGGCACGCGCTACCGGCCGTTACGGCCGAGCACGGTGCCCTGCGCGACCGCCTCCCGCCTTGCCGTGCGCGGATCCTTGAGGAGCGGCCTGTAGACCTCAAGCCGTTCACCTGCCTGCAGTACGCGCTCTCCGCTGATCTCTCGCCCATAGATACCGAGCGGACAACGGTCCGGATCAATTTCCGGGAATTCCGCAACGAGATCCGACGCCTTTAGTGCTGCGCGCGCCCGGGTACCGGCCGGCACGCTCAGTGTTCTGACCAGCTGCACATCTGGCCGCGCATAGGCCACCTGCACCTCGATCAGCTCAGCCATAGAGCTTTTTCGCCCGGCTGACGAAAGCATCCACCAGCCCGCCACAGGTCAGCTCGAAGGCCGGCCCGAGCAGCAGATCACGCGTCGCACTCGCGAATTCAAAGCTCACGCGCAGTTCGATACGGCAGCCCTTCTCACCGAGCGGCACCAGCGTCCACTCCCCGTGCAGGCTGCTGAATGGCCCATCGACCAAGTCCATTGTCATGCGCCGCGGGGGCTCCAGCACGTTGCGCGTGGTGAACGAAGCCTGAAACGGCCCCTTGGACAAAGCGAGGCTCGCCAGCAGCGAATCCGCTTCCCGCTCCAGCACCGCACTGCCGGTGCAACCAGGCAGAAACTGCGGATAGGCCTCGAGGTCAGCGACCAGGGCATACATGGCCGGTGCCGGATACGGCACGATGGCACTGCGGTGAACTTCACGCATGTGGAACGATTTTGCTTCCGCTATCCAGACAAACTTGGCAGGATTGTTGCCGAACTGCGCCTCGCCGACAATTCACCCATGAACTCAGCCAAAACCAGCAAACCGGCCAAAAGCGCCGGATCCAGCC
>CAYJPG010000103.1:0-10312 GCA_964371995.1 uncultured Chromatiaceae bacterium
GGCGGCGCAGCGCTCCCGGCCTCTGGTTTGGGCCCGCCGCAGGCACTGAGCAGCTAGGCGATGGAAAGTGAAATACCAGTCTGGCGAGTAAAGCTGTGCATGTCCGATCTCCCCCGATGCGTTTTCGAATCCCTGCGGATTCGGGTCTTTATAGCGCAGCCATCCCGCCGGGGAAAGGCGGTTTTCCGGCACGTCCGGATCGCATCGATCACCCGCCGCTTTTGCCATGGAACGTGCTACCTTTTGCATTGCTTCAATCACAGCTTCAGGGGGTATCTATGCGCAGCCTTGCAGTCTTTCCGGCACTGGCCGTCCTTGGCATGGTGACGGTGGCCCAGGCCGAGGTCACCGGTACCGCGGCGCTGACATCCGACTATGATTTCCGGGGTGTCTCGCTGAGTGCTGAAGACCCGGCGATCCAGGGCAGCATCGACTACGCTCACGAGAACGGCTTTTATGCCAGCGCCTGGGCGAGCACCCTTGACTACGGCTCCGATTACGATGGCTCACTCGAACTGGATCTCAGTGCCGGTATCTCCGGCGAAACGGATATCGGCATCGGCTGGGATGTCGGGCTCGTCTGGTACACCTACCCGGGCAGCGACTCATCCGAAACCAAATCGAAGATCGAGGATTATGGGGAAGCCTACCTGGGCGGCAGCTACAAGATGTTCGACGCCAAGGTCTGGTATGCCGATGACTATGGCGATACCGGTGAAAGCGCCTGGTACACCGAGCTCAATGCCAGCTTCGATCTGCCAGCCGGCCTGACGCTGGGCCTGCATGTGGGGCAGAGCTTTGGCGACTACTGGGACGCGGTTGCCGATGCCGCAGAGAGTGACCTTGAGACGACCGGCATCGACGGTGACTACACGGACTGGTCTATCGGTCTGGGTTATACCGTCGGCAACTTCGACCTGAACCTGCGCTATGTCGATACCAACACGGATTCAGAGCTGCAGGTCAACAACGATGCCTTCGCCAACGACAGCCGGCTCGTCTTTACGGTATCGACCAGCTTCCCCTGGACGAACTGATGCGACGGCAATAACGGCAATCGGGGCGTGTCCCTAGCGGGCTGCCCCGAATTCCTTCTTGCAGCTGGTGCAGGCAGGTGCCGTCATCAGCGGCTTGTACAAGGCACCGTCCAGCGCGGCCGACCAGAACCAGCGGTTACCGCAGTCCGGACAACGGATATACAGGCAGCCGAAAGCGTAACCGACGACAGCGAGGATGGTGCCCACCGTCCACGACATCCCGGCGCCCTCGAACAAGGGTACAAAACTCCCGGCCAGCAGCAGAAGCATGGCCAGCGCCAGCTTCCAGAATTGCCCTGTCCGCGTCACCACTGAATCCGGAAACATCAAACCCCCTGCTGCCAGCTATTTGCCGGCCTGAATCAGACTGCGCTTCAACCCGACCGGCATACGCTTGATTGCCGCTTCACGTCGCAGCGCCGCACTTCGGTCCTCCGCCAACTCGCAGTGCACCAGTGCAACGGGGCGACGCGAGCGGGTATAGGCACTGCCCTTGCCGGCATTGTGCTGCCCGATGCGCGCATCGAGATCCCTTGCAATCCCGGTGTACAGACTCTGGTCCGCACACCGCACAATATAAACGTGCCACATCGCGCCGGCTGGCCTTCCTGTCACAAAACAACGGCATCGAGCTTATCGGAAGCGGCCCGGTCCGGGCAAAACAACCAGGGCTTCAGTACCGGCCTGAGCGGCGTTGGCACCGCCAATGCTGTAACACTTTGTAACGCGGGGGTCCGTTGCGCATCCGCAAGGCGGGCGGGCACGAAGAATAATCCATCGACACTCATACTGGAGAACTCGCCATGACCCGCATCAATACCGTCACCCGCTACGTCGAGACCGCCTTCGTCGCCACCCTGAGCCTCGTGGCGCTCGCCGGCATCATCCGCCTGTTCGTGCTCGCCGTCTGAGCTGGCAGGGAGTTCAGCCGGGGCAATCAAGCTCGGGAAAAGTGCGCAGCGCCGATCCTGGACACCTTCGCAGCCTGAGGCAGGCGGTAGAAGCTGCGCAGTTCCCGCACCAGTTCCGGCGTCAGCCGGTCAGCGGGATAGCGGGTCTCCAGGTCGGCGCAGTAGCGGCAGGCCAGATGGCTGGCATCGTGGTAGCGATCACGTTCCTCGTCGTCGAGTCCGGGCAGCGTACGGGTATCGATAAATAGCCGCTGCAGCAGCGGCCCACCCAGGTCCGCATCCGGCTGCTGCTCGAGCAGCAGCCGCGTGGTCACGTACTTGTCCACCTCGGCCTGCATCTCAAGTTCGAGCAGGCTGACGGACCGATCAAGCGCTGCATTCCAGACCAGATAGCTGAAGTGACTGACACCCTCCAGCAAGGTCCAGAAATCGGCGAGATTCGATCCGCACAGCTGCTTGCGGGGATCTGCGGCAACGAGGCGTGCCAGCATCGCTGCATCCAGATACAGGGCCAGATCGATGCCGTCATCGCCCTGCATGACGATGAGCTTTTCATCGATGTCTCGCCCGGGGGCACCGGCGGTGAGGCGATTGAGCAGCCCGGCATCCGTGACAAGAAAGTCACGCACATCGTGGGCCAGTTCTACAGCATAGAAACGGCCGATCTGTTCCTGCATGTCGCGGAGCAGCTGGGCCATGACGATCAGTGCTCGCGGGCGCTGCCTGACTGCTGGCTGGGCTCGATACCGAGCAGCCGGAGCAGTCGCGCCGCACGCTGGCTCCCGGTGGTCAGCCAGAGTTCGTAGAGCCGCAGGATATCCTTGTCTCGACTCGAGCCAGCCACATGGCGAACCTCGCTCAGCACATCGACGAGATCCATGAACCGCGCCGAGAGTTCGGCATATACCGGGGCGATCGCCCGCCCGCGCGTGCTGGATGGCAGGGACACAGCCAGGCAATGGTAGGCGCCCCCGCCCATGCGCACGTAGTAATTGATCCCGACCGGCGAGCGGTCCATGCAACCGGCCATGAACCCTGCCACAAACAATGCGACATCACCCATTCGCCGCAGCGCCATGTTGCGCTCGTCGCCCGAGGCCTCCGCCGCATCAGCCAGCATGAGCGCAAGCGGCTGCAGGCGCGGGCCTGGCGGCATCTGATCGTAAAGCGCTTCGGAACGGACAAACACGGTCAGCAGATTGACCACGTAGTGTGCCGTATGGTCATCCACCGCGACCTTGTTCGAAGCCATCGCCGCATCCACCGAGTCGCGAAAGAACTCCTGCAGACTTGGCACCGGAATCAGTTCCGGCTCCTGATTCACTGCTGACATGCGCTGGGCTCTCCCCTCCCTGGCATGAAATGGTTATACCGCCAGACTGAAACCGGCAGCGTGATCATCGTCACGGGAATCCGAAGGGAGAGACTTGTATCGGATGGCCCTTGTCAGCTGGCCAGGCTTGCACCCGGCTGCCAGGAGATTTCCGTGACCTGACAGTCGTTGACATCGTGCTCGAAACGGAACGCGACGAATTCATCGGGACGCGCCAGCGCCAGGCCGACGACAAAGGACAGACCGTGACCACATCCATTGGTGTCCTGATCGCACTTCACATAGAAAGCACGGCGCGGCGTATCGCCGCCCAGCAGTCCGGCGGACTGCGACTCGGACAGGTAACGGCTGATCTGGTCAGCAACCGCCTGCCAGGTCTCCGGACCCGAAACCTGGATCGCCGCCCAGCGGGTGTTGTGCGCGATGTTGCTGGCAGTCATCACGGCGCGACGGCGCACGCTGAGCTGTCGCCACTCGCGATGTGTACTGCTGCTGCGCGCGAGCGTCACATCGCCCAAAAAGGCGATGAAGCCTGGCGCTGCAGGCCGGAGCAGATTTACGCCGCTGCGGGCCAGGATGCGCGCATCTTCAGCATCCGGCTCGATCGCAACACGCGCCCGCGATCGCAGCAGAAAGGGCTCCGGTTCTGCCCCGCCTGCCGCAGGCGCCGGGTCACCCTGTTCCTGCAGCCGGTCGCGGGCGGCGAGCATTCCGGCGATAGCACCCAGCGCACTCAGCGGCCGGGATGGCCCGCCATCGGTGGTCGCCCCGGCCAGCAGCGGGAAGTAGGTCATCACGTTCGGACTGGCGAAAGCGCTGTTGCGCTGACTGCGCGCCACATCCTCAACCTGCGACCAATGCGAAGGCGGATCGAGCAGCAGGATCGCGTTGCGCTTTGCGCAATAACGCTCGGCCGCAAACAGACCGACCGGCCCGACATCGGTATCCGGCGCCCCGGACAACAGGCAGACGAGATCGACAAAGGCGACCTGGTTCAGTGCATGGATTCCGGTCGATTCCTGCGCTGAACCTATCAGGTCGTAATCGGTGGGCAGACGACTATTGCGCCGGTCGCCGCTCGCATACACATAGCCAACTGGCCCGATGCCGGTCGCGCCGGGTGTGACGAAGGGCCGCGCCCGTGGCGGTTCACCGGAAAGACGCAGCAGCGCGGAATCGCCGAGCACCTCACCGATATAGTCCTTCTCCTCCGGCACGATCGACACGCCACGCCAGATCTCCTGCTCTTCTACCAGGGGGTTCGTGGGCGAGCGGATCCGCTGCACGGTGAGATTGAATCGCCAGAGATCATCGGGCGGCACATTGTCGTAATCCACCGCAACCCTGAGGTACTCCAGCGGGCCGGGATTGCAGGCAGCGAAGTCGAGTGAGCCGCCCGGGCCGGGCAAGCTGAGCCGGTTGGGCGAGCCCGAACGCGGCACCCGCACGACGATCGCGGTACGCCCGCCGTTTTCGAAGTATTGACCGAGTATCCATTCCATCCGGCTGCGTTCAGCCGGTGAACCAAAGCGCTTGCGAAATTCGGCGACACTCTCGATGGCGACAGGGATATGTGCGGGACCGCGGGGCACCGGCCCCACAAAAGCAGTCACCGTCTCGCGCCGCAGGGGAATAGATCCCTCTCCGGTTGGCGATTCGACGACGTGCATCTGTTCCGGCAGACGCTCAGCCACGCGCATATCCTGGCAAGCGCGGACCCAGCAACGGAGCCAGCGCAAGGCCGGCGATAAACCCGCCCACGTGTGCGCTGAAGGCGATGCCACCGCCAACCGCTGAAGGCAGGTTCGCGTACAAGAGCTGCAACAGAAACCATGCGGCCAGCACGACAAATGCCGGCAGATAAACCACACGCATGACGATCACCACCGGAACGATCACGCTGATCTCGGTGCGCGGGTGCAATACCAGGTAGGCGCCGAGGATGCCGGATACGCCGCCGCTCGCGCCAACCATTGGCACCGACGATGAGGGATCGGTCCAGGCCTGTGCCAGTCCTGCGACCACTGTACTGACGATGACGAGTACGGTGAAGCGACCCGACCCCACCGTTCGTTCCAGCTTGGGACCAAAGACCCACATATAGAGCATGTTACCGAGCAGATGCATCCAGCCGCCGTGCAGGAACATATAACTGATCAGCGTCGCCGGCGGCGGAATGACCGGAACGTTTTCAGGCAGGGACGCGCCGCCGAACAGCAGCCCGGGCACAAAAGCCAGATTGACCGGCACAAGCGGCTCACCACGCCCCAGATACAGCTGCAGCAGAAAACAGGCACCGAACAGGGTCATGAAGGTCAGGGTGGCCATCGCAGGCCCCTGACCCTTGCTGCCGTCACTGATCGGCAGCATGGCGATCCGGCGTCTGCTTCGCTGGCTCTGCCGGGCTCGCTTCTTCTGCCGGCGGAGTCGCGACATTCACCACCAGCCGCGCCTTGTTGGCCAGAGTCTGCGCATCGGCAGCCGGATGCAGCAGCGGCACCGGGAAGCCGCGCGTCGCGCGCACCGTGTCAGCCAGCAACACCGGATCAAGCTGTACCTGCTGCGCACCGGTGCGCTGGGCTGCCTGTTTGAGTTCTTTGCTGATCCGGACATCAAGTCGCTTGGCCAGGTCGCGCCGGTCATCCTCCAGCGCCGAATGGACTTCGAGGTAGAGATTGCCATCGCGCCAGCCAAGCAACTGCGGCTCATTGATGATGCGTACCTGAGTACCGACTGCAACCTGGGCAAACAGCGATTCGATGTCTTCGGGGAACAGCTGTACGCAGCCGTGACTGACACGCATACCGATCCCGGACGGCTTGTTGGTGCCATGAATCAGATAACTGGGAAAACCGAGACGCATGGCATAAGCCCCCAGCGGATTGTCCGGTCCGGGCCCGACTCTGGCCGGCAGCGGCTTGCCCTCCGCGGCATGCTCCCGGCGTATCGAAGCCGGCACCGTCCAGACCGGATCCTTGTTCTTCGCCACCACCCGCGTGGTACCGATCGGCGTCTGCCAGCCTTCGCGGCCGATGCCGACCGGATGAGTGATAACCACGCGCGGCTGGCCAGCTGCGGGTTTGGGGAAATAAAACAGCCGCTTCGCACCAACGTTCAGCACGATACCTTCGCGAGGCACTTCCGGCAGTACAAACTCTGTCGGCAGCACGATGCGGGTACCGGCACCCGGCAGCCAGGCATCGACACCGGGGTTGGCATCCACGAGTTCGTCAAAGCCGAGGTCGTAGGCACGCGCGATATCCACGAAGGTGTCTTCGTGGCGTGCCACGATCACCTGCAGCTCGCCAACGACATCGCTGCCTTCACTCAGCTTGAAGCGACTGCTGACAATCGGCGGTTTCTCGGCAGGCAACACAACCGGCGCAGGCCGTCTGGTGGCCCAGTCCGGCACCTCAAACAGCGCGCAACCAGCGACGCTGAGCGCCAGGCCGGACAGCAGCGCCCTGGAAATAAACGTCCTCACGGCTGACACACCGGTTTCTTCCCGGCTGCCTGCGCGTCGTTGTACAGCTTGAGTGCCGCGGGCAGTTGCCGGACGAGGTCCTGGATACGCGTATCACCGGAAGGATGCGTGGAAAGAAACGGCGCCGGACCGAGCTTTGACTTCTTTGCCATGTTCTTCCAGAGCTGGATACTCTGTTGCGGATTGAAGCCGGCCGCTGCCATGTACTTCAGTCCGACCACGTCGGCCTCGCTCTCCTGCGCGCGACCGTAGGGCAAGCTCAGGCCGAGCTGCGCACCCATGGACAGCAGCTGCCCGGTGGCCTGCCCGCCGCCCAGCACTGCCGAGCCCGCGATCACACCGGCTTGGGTGGTCATCTCCCGGTTTACACGATTCAGCGCATGCTGCTGCGTCACGTGCGCAACTTCATGACCGATCACGGTCGCAAGCTGGTCCTGGTTATCAGCCACATTCAGGATCCCGGTGTACACGCCGATATGTCCTCCCGGCATCGCAAAGGCGTTGATGTCTTCGGACTCGAAAACCTCGACATCCCATTCCTTGTCGGCATAGGGACGCTCCAGCTCCCTGATGACTGCGACAGAGACACAGTTGATAAACGCGCGGACCTGCACATCGTTCGACACTACCAGCTCCGCGCGCATCTTTGCGAACTGCTTGCCGGACTCGGTTTCGAGTTCCGACTCGCTCGCCAGCGGCAACGCGCAACCCGCCAGCAGCGAGGCCAGGACAGCGACAGCAACGACAGGGCTGCTGCGCATCAGCATTTGAGACAGCGTCTGCATGCATTCACCTCGCAATCAGTGAAACCGGCCTTCCTGGTTGCGCTGCGACAACCAGAGCGCAGCCTCATCGACAGTCGCCCGCATGGCCGAAAGCACGCGCTGCTGCAGCGTGGGCTTGGCGTGGAAACTCACATGATAAAGATCTGCCGATTCCATCGCACGGATCAGGTAGTCGTCGCTGGTTTCGAGCGCATCGTCCTGCCCGAGCTCCTTTGCCTGCGTTCCGTACCAGTGCTCGCCGGTGGCTACCGCCTCGATATCCAGCGCCGGGCGATGGCTGGCCACCATGTTCTTGAACAGGGCGTGCACATCCTCCAGTTCCTCGCGCAGCTTGGCGCGATCCTCGTCGGTATTCCGGCCAAACATCGTGACCGTACGCTTGTAGCGCCCCGCGGTCACCTGCTCGAAGTCCACGCCGCGCGCATCCAGCAGGCGGTGGAAGTTGGGGATCTGTGCAATTACGCCGATGGAACCGATCACGGCAAACGGCGCGGCGATGATCGTGTTGGCGATGCATGCCATCAGGTAACCGCCGCTGGCTGCGCCCTTGTCCACGATGGCCGTCAACGGGATCTCACGGTCACGCAAGCGCCTGAGTTGTGAGGCCGCGAGGCCATGCTCGTGGACCGCGCCGCCAAAGTTCTCGACGCGCAGCACCACCTCGTCCTTGCTGCGCGCCACGGCGAGTACCGCGCTGATCTCTTCGCGCAGCGCCGTCACGCCTGTCGCGCGTATGTCACCCTTGAAGTCGAGCACAAATACGCGGCGGCGGGCTTCGGTCTCATCAGCTTTCCCGGCGGCAGCAGCCGCTTCCTTGTCGTGCTGTTTTTCGAGCTTGAGCGCCTTGCGCAATGCGGCTTTGGGCAGCAGGGCGCTGCGCAGCTTCCGGGAACGCTGACGATACTTGTCATTGAGTTTCTCGACCTCGAGACCCGAAGCCGCATGGCCGCGCCTGGACAGGCCGAAGATCAGTATCGCGACCGCGACGATTGATGCGACGATCGTGACCGCCTTGGCCAGAAACAAACCGTAGTCGAGCAGAAAAGCACCCATCGTCCGCTACCTTCTTCAGCCCGCCGGCAAGCCGACGTTGTTGCCTTCAAGCGCGCGCTCGGCCCGGTAACTCGAACGCACCAGCGGCCCGGATACGACTTCCATAAAACCCTTCTCCAGTCCCAGCCGCCGATACGCGGAGAATTCGTCCGGATGCACGAAGCGGATCACCGGCAGGTGATTGGCCGTGGGACGCAGATACTGGCCAAGCGTCAGCAGGCTGACTCCGCTGGCACGCAGATCATCCATGGCCTGCGCCACCTCCTCCTCCGCCTCACCCAGACCCAGCATCAGGCTGCTCTTGGTGAGAATCCGGCCGGGCAAGGTCGCGGTGACATCGCGGGCATGGGCAAGTACCGCCAGCGACTGATCGTAGCCGGCCCGCGCATCACGCACGGCTGGCGTCAGCCGCCGGACCGTTTCCAGGTTGTGTGCAAAAACCTCCAGACCTGCACTGACCACAGTGGCAACAGCCGCCTTGTTACCGGAGAAATCAGGCGTCAGCGCCTCCACTGCGGTGGCCGGATTCTGTGCCTTGATGGCACGGATACAGGCGGCATAGTGAGCGGCACCTCCGTCGGGCAGATCGTCGCGGTCTACCGAGGTGACCACCACATACCTGAGCCCCATGAGCGCTACCGAGCGCGCCGCATTGGCAGGTTCCTCCGCATCCAGCCGACCATGCGGATTGCCGGTGTCTACAGCGCAGAAGCGGCAAGCTCGCGTGCAGATCCCGCCCATCAGCATGATGGTGGCTGTGCCGTTGCCCCAGCACTCACCGATATTGGGACACATCGATTCTTCACAGACCGTGGCCAGACGATGCTCGCGCACGGTGCGCTGGACTTCTGTATGGCGGCCGCCGGCTGCAAGCCGCACCCGCAGCCAGTCGGGCTTCCTCGGCTGGGCTGTCTCGACTGCCGCCTTGCTGCGCTTGATGCCATTGCGAACGGCGACCACGCCCTCGGGAGTCCGGTACTTGGTACCGGTTTCGATGGGGATGCCCTTGAAGCTGCTCATGCCGGCCATTGTAGCCGGGACAGCCCAAAAAAAAGCCCGGCACAAGGCCGGGCGAATATAGGGGGAAGGGTAAAGTCAATCCATCAAGTTGCGTCAGGACTGCCTAGTGAATTCTTGACCAGTTCAGAAGCTCGACCTCTTGCTGGTCACGGTGGAAATTCTCGGCAAGCACCGCCTCGATCTCATGAGGCTCCAGCACCTGATTCACGGCATGGCTCAGCTCAACGACACCACTGTATTCGTCGGCGAACCCCGGCTCGGCGGAGCGCAGCAGGAAGCGTGTGTAGTACTTCGCGCGCATGGCCTGAACATTAGGCAAAGGCGCGCCGGGGTTCTGTGAACGGCGCCACAGAATCGGAACGAGGGGTTTAGCCGGCAAGGCCGGCAGCGGCAGGGCTTCCGGCGGACAGGAGCGGAGCGGCTGTCAGTTGCTGATCAGCCGGCCTCCAGCCGGGCGTAGGCTTCCAGCCACTGCGCTTCGAGCGCAGCGTGCTGCGCGCCAACCTCGCCGTGCCGGGCGGTCAGCCGGGCGATTTCGTCCGCATTGCCGGCGTAGAGCGCCGGATCCTGGAGACTGGCCTCGAGTTGTGCGAGATCGCTGCCAAGTACGGCGATGCGCTGCTCGAGGTTCTCGATGTCCTTCAGGCGGCGGCTGCGTTTTGGATCTGTCCTGGGTTGCGGTGTGACTT
>CAYJPG010000104.1:0-10260 GCA_964371995.1 uncultured Chromatiaceae bacterium
GTGACTAACGCCAATGACAGCGGCGCCGGCTCGCTGCGCCAGGCGATCAGCGACAGCGCGAGCCGGGCACGCTCGCCGCCTGACATCACATCGACGGACTGGAAGGCGCGTTCGGCAGGGAAGTACCACTTGCCGAGGAAGCTGCGCATTTCCTGTGTCGTGGCTTCCGGCGCAATATCGCGCAGATGATCCATCGGCGTCGCCCCCTCGCGCAGGCTCTCCACCGTGTGCTGTGCGAAATAGCCTATGCGCAGGTCGCTGTGCACGCGGCGCTCGCCGCCGAGCGATGGCAACTCACCGACCAGGGTTTTTACCAGGGTCGATTTGCCGGCACCGTTGGGGCCGAGCAGCGCGACGCGGTCGCCGGCCTCGAGGCCGAAACAAACATCGTGCAGGATCGTCACGCTGCCTGCTGCGGTTGACTCCTCACCGGGCAGATGATCTTCGCTGGCGTTGACAGCTGACGCACGATATCCCGCCTCGACGTGATCCAGCCGGACGAGAGAGAACGGCAGCTTGGCGGGCACCTCGAAATTGATCCACAGCGAGCGTTCGGCGCGCACCGCCTCGGTGCCGCTCAGCTTGGCCAGGCGCTTCATCCTCGACTGCGCCTGCTTTGCCTTGCTGGCCTTCGCCTTGAAGCGGTCGATGAATTTCTTCAGATGCTCGCGTTCGGCCTGCTCTTTTTCGAAAGCGATCTGCTGAAGGCGCAGGTGCTCGGCGCGCTGTCGCTCAAAGGCGGTGTAATCACCCGTATACAGTTTTGCCCGCTGCTCGTGCAGATGCAGGGTGTGTGTAGTGACACCGTCAAGAAATTCACGGTCATGGGAAATCATCAGCAGCGTGCCGGGGTATTTCAGCAGCCACTGCTCCAGCCACAGCACGGCGTCCAGGTCCAGATGGTTGGTGGGCTCGTCGAGTAACAGCAGGTCGGAAGGGGTCATCAGCGCCCGGGCCACATTCAGCCGCACCCGCCAGCCGCCGGAAAACTCCGCGACCGGCTTCAGGTGAGTTGAGGCGGGAAAACCCAGGCCATGCAGAAGCCGCCCGGCACGCGCGGCCGCATCGTAGCCGTGCACCTCTTCCAGCCGCTGATGCGCCTTTGCAACGGCTTCGTAATCTTCGGCCGCCATCGCCGCGGATTCGGCACAGATGGCCTCCCAGACCTCCGTATCACCGGAGATGACGAAGTCGATGGCCGGATCGGGCAGCGAAGGCGTTTCCTGTGCCACGCTGGCGATGCGGATCCTGCCGGACAGATCTATGTCGCCCTGGTCGGCTTCGAGTTCGCCCTGGATCGCTGCAAACAGGCTGGTCTTGCCGCAGCCATTGCGGCCGATCACCCCGACCCGGCAGCCGGCGTGCAGGGACAGATCGATACCGGACAGCAGCAGATGCTCGCCACGCCGCAGGGCAAGGTTTCGGAAGGTAATCATGAGGGCGCGGATTATAGCCGCGGGGGTGCCGGTTTTCTTGCAGAATATCCCGGTCATTCTGAGGGCTTATGTGATGCGGATGGTGTTCAGCCTTGGCGTCCTGCTGGTGGCCGGTGTTTTGTTGCCGGCGATGGCAACTGCTGCGACCGCGGACGACCCCTTCAGGGCAGTAATGGCGAGCCGCGCGCAGGCCGAAGCCGCCGATGCTGCAATGCTGTCGCCCGACAACTATGCGGCAGCGGTCAAGACCCTGGATCGCGTCCGCCGGCAGGCAGAGTCCGGGCGGGCCACAGCGACGCTGAATGAAGACATCATCGAGGCCGATAACCGGTTTCGCGCAGCGATCGCGGCGGCACAGCTGGCACAAAAGACCTTCGCCGACGTCATCCGTGAACGCGAAGCAGCGCGCAGCGCAGATGCGTGGCGACTTGTCCCGGAGCGCTGGCTGAAGGCCGAGCATGACTTCAGCGCGGCAACGAAGCGCCTGGAAGACGGCGGCCTGAAAAGTGCGGATGAACTCGGGGTGGTCGCCGCCGGCAGTTACCGCGAAGCACAGCTGCAGGCGCTGCGCAGCCGTTATCTCTCGCCTGTCCGCGCCCTGCTCGTTGAAGCCGGGCGGATGAAGGCGGCCCGGTACGCCCCGCAGACGCTGGCCGAGGCCAACGCAAGGCTCGCAGAGGCAGAGTCCACGCTGGCCGCAAACCGCTCGCAGCCCGAACTGGCGGCGCCGGAGATCGAAGCGGCCCGACTGGCAGCCGCTCATACGCTGCACATCGCCACCGCGATACATCAGGTCGATACGGACGAACAGACCATCGAAGATCTGGTGCTGTCGCTGGAGCAGAGCGTACGGCGCATGGCCAAGGCAGCCGGACTGCCCGCAGTCAGCATCGCCGGCGATGCGGGAGCAACCGAATCACTTGTGGCGGGTATGCAAACCCTTCGCGCACGGGCCGAAAATGCGGAGACGGAACTCGGCGAACGCGACCGGCGGCTCAAGGGAATGGAAGAAGAGCTCCGCGAAATGGATGCGCGTCTCGGCGGGGCAACCACGGAGCGCGACCGTCTGCTGATGAAGCAGGCGGCAGAACAGCGTCTGCGCGAACAGATCAGCGCGCTGGAGCAGCAGTTTCGCCCCGACGAGGCCCGGATCATTCAGGCACCTGGCAAGCTGACTTTGCGACTCACCGGCCTGTCTTTCCCACCTGGCTCTGCGCAACTTGAACGCAGCGCCGGACCGCTGCTGCAAAAAGTCGGACAGGCGATCGCGCTCTTCCCGCGTGCCGGCATCGTCATCGAGGGACATACGGACTCGGCAGGCGATGCCGAATCGAATCAGCGTCTGTCTGAGTCGCGCGCCCAGACCGTACAAAGCCGGCTGATGACCGAACTGGCATTGCCCGCGGGGCGCCTGCTTGCGCTCGGCTACGGGGAAGACCGTCCCATTGCCAGCAACGACACCAGTGCGGGCCGCAAACAAAACCGCCGTATAGATATCGTTATTCAGACTGCCAATGAGGGCGCATCACTCTAGACCGGACTCTCCTCGCGCCACCAGTCGGCGATGGCTGCACCGGTCACGGCATTGACGAAGTAGCCATAGCACTTGTGTACGTTAAGCCCCTCCTGGCCCCGGAACGGATTGACCAGATTGATCTGATCTGTGATCTCCGCGACGAGACCAAGCCGGACCATCTCCGCATAGTCGTCGGCGAAACGATGGCCGAGCGCCGTCAGGTCACCGAGAGCAGCCAGATTCCGCCAGCGGTGAATGCCTTGCGGATACCGCCTCACACCACTGGCCTGTGCGCCTAGGAGCCGACGGCGTATGAATCGCGTGCCGAGCGGACTGCCGAGCGTCAAAAAAAGATCGACACCTGCACCAGAATGTCCGGCCTGTGTGGAATGGCTCAGCTTCCAGAGGGTGTCCCAGGCAATCACCGAACCCAGACTGTGGGCCATGAGCAGCACCCGGTCGCCGGCAGCCCAGGCACTTTGCAGCTCGGCGCCCAGCAAGGCACGGATCCGGTCTGCAATGCCATCGCGGTTTTCGAAGTAGCGCAGCGAGTCGTCGATGTTGATACGCGTATCGGCATCGGCAAGCCAGTCGATGAGCAGTGGAATACGGTCGCCCAGGCGATGCAGCAGATACGCGAAGCGCCGCTTTGGCGCGAAAATCTCGCTGACCGTCGCACGCGCCGGTGAGCGATCAGCCAGCAGACCGTCCATGCCCGCTGCATCGAGACCCAGGTCGCGGTATTCGGGATAGAAAAGATGCCCCCAGGGAACGAGGCGCAGGCAATCCGGCTTTGCAGACAACGCCTCAGCCGTCAACGGATCGGCTCGCCCTACCCCCTCGAGCACACACTTGCGGAGCACCAGACGGTGCAGATCCGGCGAGGGTTTGGCGCGGATACCCGGAACGTAAAGGATGCGCCGGCCGGGATCGCTCATCGTCCGGCCTGCAGCCGACGCCAGCGCCAGGCAGTGCCCGGATCAGCCGCAACCGCCTCAGGCGCGAGCCCGGGACTGCGAAGCGCGGAAGCGCCCCGTCTGTATGTGGGCCGAGCTGGCATCGCGCACGACAATCCGGTTGCGCCCCTCTTCCTTGGCCTGATACAGCGCTTCATCAGCGAGCTGTATGGCCCCGGCAAGACTGCGCCCGGTACCCGGGTTGACGACTGCAACACCGATACTGACGGTGAGCCACGAGCTGGTCGGTGATTCTGCATGCGGGATCTTCAGCTCTTCTACTGTGTGGCGCAGATGTTCGGACAATTCGCGCCCATGATCACGCACCGGGCCATAGAGCACGACCGCAAATTCCTCGCCCCCGTAACGGGCAGCAAAATCCAGCGGGCGTTGTGCGCAGCTTGAGATCACTTCAGCCACGCGCACCAGCGCATCGTCGCCGGCCTGGTGACCGTAGCAGTCGTTGTAAGCCTTGAAATGATCGATATCAACCATCATCAGTGTCAACTGACTCTGGTCGCGTCGCGACTGTCGCCACAGCCTTTCTATATTGTGATCAAAGCGCCGCCTGTTGTAGAGCCGGGTGAGGCCGTCGCGTTCTGCCAGTTCGTTCAGCAGCCGCGATTCATGAAAGGCCTGGCGCACCGCCGATTCAAGCTGGTAGCAGCAGTAGCCGCCAATGATGTTGACTGTCAGCAATCCAACAGCGGAAAAGTACAGCTCGCTGCGCGGGAAATCCCAGGTCAGCTGTCCCCACATATAACTGCAGGACAAAGCGACCGCCGTGGCCGCTGCGTACCTGAACTGCAGGCCCAGCACGACCCAGACCATGAAGACCCAGGCGACCGTGGCCGCAAAGTGGTAAGCCGCCCCGCCCAGGCTGCCGCGCAGGGACAATGAAACGCAGATCAGTCCCAGCAGGAACATCGTCAGTGCAAGCAAGGTCTGCGAGCGACGATATGAGGCTTCCTTGTAGGTCTGCAGCAGGGTCGCGGTCAGTACCGGCAGCGTAATCCCGAGTATGTACACCGCTGTCGGCCAGGACAGCGTGGCCCACACCACACCGGCGATCAGGGAAATCAGGATCAGGGAAGCGGCGGCGATCAGGATCTGCCGGACCTTCGGATAATTGCGCTCCGCATAGACTTGCCGGAACTCACGCTCCAGGAGATCGCTGAAACGCAGGCGCGCGCCATCCTGCTGCCGCTCGGTCACCATCGAACTGAGGTGGTGATGTAGGTCTGGACTCACGCGCAGAAGTACCCGAATTTAATCCGCTTGACCGGTACGACCTTACTCGCCGGGCGCCTTGTTCACTGCGTTATGGTTCACAGTTGACTGCAGCGCGGCCTGCTCAGCCGCCAGCAGCGCCAGTTTCAGTGGCCGCCCCCAGCGGTAACCGCCGGGCTCACCGTCTGCGCGCACGACACGATGACAGGGCACCAGTACTGCAATGTGATTTGCAGCGACCGCCCCGGCCACGGCCCGCGCGGAACGTGGCGCACCGATCTGTGCTGCGATTTCGCGATAGGCCATACGGGTGCCGGCCGGAATACCGAGAAGTGCGTCCCATACCCGCAACTGGAAGGGCGTACCGCGCAGATGCAGTCGGCTCATACCCGGGCCCGTGCCGCCAAGCAGGGGTCCGAGTTGTAAATCGGGCTTTAGCACGCGCCGCAGGGGAACTCCGGGCCAGATGGATTGCAGGCGTTGCAGGGCAAGCTGATCGTCGTCTGCGACAAACTCCAGAAAGCAGACGGCGCCGGCAGCGCTGGCCACCAGACAGTCGCCGAATTGTGTCTCAACCCGCGCAAAGGCAATTCCGGTTGCAGAGGGCGCGATTGCGGCAGCCACCGGCTCAAGGGCGATCCCCGGAAATCGGGCCCGGAGACCAGATCCCGAAGCAGGCTTTGTCTCGTGGGGAATATTCACAGTGATTCTCCGACCTGGCTTAGCATAGACGCTACGCATCGATTCATCCGGCATGACACTCTCCGATGACCAGCAAGCTCAAGACTCAGACCGGTGCCGCCAGCAATTTGTTCTCTCGCCTGAGCGGCCCGGGTGGTGCAGCGGTAGTATTACTGACCGGCTGGCTCGCCCTGTCGCAAACCGTACCTGATACCGTGGTCACTGCAACGGGCTGCGAGGGATACCTGCGCGGCCAGATCTTCGGCGCCCTGGCCATGGAACTGGACTGGTCGGGAGAAAGACTGGGCTGCGAGGGCATGAGCCGCCCGGATGGCACGGGCATACGGCTGCATTTTGCCTGGGACCAGGGACATAATGAACGCCTGGTTCTGGTGCTGGGGATCGACGGGGTCACCGCACCGGTTGCGGGCCTCGAAAAGCCGGCCAACGTTACTTTCATCGATGAGCGCAGCGGGCATTTCTACAGCTCGGGCGGCACCGGACGGTGCTGGACGGACATCACGGAACTGGCATCACTCACCGTGCGCAACAACCGTCGTCAGCTCAAAGGCAGGCTCTACTGCACGGGCGCACTGCCCGCACTCAACGACCACTCATCGCTGACGCTGGGCGACTTGCACTATTACGGGCGCTTTGCATTCGATGGCAACTGAGCGGTCTGCGCGCTGGTGGGCTCACGCAGCTGCCTTGCTGACGCTGATTCTGGCCGGCGCCGCAACTGCAGCCGAGCCCGCCGCTCTGCTGCACGATTTTCCACGCGGTCAGCTGGTACTTGAAACCCGCGGTCCGCGCTGCCTGCTGATCGAGATCTATATCGCTTCCAGCCCGCAGCAACGCGCCCAGGGTCTGATGTTCATAGAATCCATGCCCGAATTCCAGGGCATGTACTTCGGTTACAGCGAACCGGTCGGCATCGCCATGTGGATGAAGAACACCCTGATTGCGCTGGACATGCTGTTCATCGGTGAGGACCTGACCATCGCCGGTATCGCGAGAAACACCACGCCCTTGTCCACAGAGCGGATTGAGTCGCCGGAAGCGGTGATCGGCGTGCTCGAACTGAACGCCGGTTTTGCCCAACGCCGGGGCGCTGAAGCCGGGACCCGGGTGTTTATCGAGCTTCGTCCCTGACGCGTCAATCCGTCTTCACGGCAGTGCGGCAAACGACTTCCCAGCGCTGCTGATTGCCGCGCGGATTGTCTTCCAGGTAGTCGAAGTCCCTGCGCTTCGAGACTTCGAAACCGTCCGGGCACAGTTGGCGCTGGGCAAGCCAGTCGCCGAGCCAGTGCATACGCGCCGTATCTGCTGCCGGATCATCTGCCGGATATTCCGGCGGGAACCTGAGATCAAAGTAAATGACACCGGGATGGTCCCGGGGAATCGTCAGCTGACTGTAGCGGTGCCGGTCAAAGTCCGCACTTTTCTCGATTCTGCTGCAGGCAGGCAACAGCGATGATGCGGCGATCGCAACAGCCAGCCCGAAGCGCAAAAAGCGGAAACAAGCAACTCTCGGGCACATTGGACGCTCCACTACTGCAGACTGGCGAGAATCTCCGGATGCATACCACGCTTGGGCAGAAATGCCGAGACCACGAGACTGTGGGAACTACCTAGGATTTTGCAAATCAGGAAATCCCTTAACCGCAAATGTGACTGTTCGGTATGCAGACCAGTGTGCAATCGGCAGAAATATCGGGTAGATTTGCCGTCCGGATCAGAGGGGGCTTTCTGATCCGGATGGAGCCGATTCTGTAACCGTACACAAGAGTCGGTACGGAACGGACGGACAAAAACCGGTGTAATACACACTGCACAGACTCCTGATGCGGACGCATGGACAGCACCTTTAACACAGGCCGTAGCGCAGGCCGGACAGCGATACTCATCGGCATCGTGGCATTTCACGTGGTGCTGGTCGTGGCTATCAATTCGAGCCTGTCCACAGTGATCCTCGATCGTCTGCCACCGCTCATCAAGGCCGAGATCATCGAAGAGATCACCAAGGACGACGAGCCACCACCGCCGCCGCCAACCGTTGAGACCCCGCCGCCTTATGTCCCGCCACCGGATATCGTCATTGATCTGCCAACCTCGACCAAGGGTCCAACGACAGCACTGGTCGTCACCGACAAACCCCGCCCGGTTGCGCCGCCACCGTCTCCGGTAGTCAAGAAAGCGCCGGAGATCGACCCCCGGTACAAACGTCGCTTCCAGCCCGACTATCCGCCAACCTCCAGACGTCTTGGCGAAGAAGGTTCCGTCATTGTCCAGGTATTGGTTGACCCCGAGGGCAAGGTCAGCGACGGCAAGATTCAGAAAAGCAGCGGTTTTCCGCGGCTCGACGAAGCGGCGCTCAAGCATGCGCTGCGTGCCTGGCGGTTTACGCCAGGCACGGAAGACGGCAAGCCAGTTTCGGTCTGGCATTCAGTCAAGGTAACTTTCAGAATCGAAGGCTGATTATTTTTTTTCGGACAAGTCAGGTATGAACGCAGCAAGTGCCGCGTTCCGTCCAGGCGCAAACAGTTAAACACAAGGTAGGCGAGCTATGGCAGGCGAGAACATTCAGCTGGCACAGAACACGGCGACCGATGCGGGTACCCCCCCCGCAGATCCGGCGGCGCTGGGCGCGATGCCGGGCGATACGGGTGACTTGGGTACGACAGATTTGACCGGAACGGGCAACGATTTCCCGCTCGACACAATGCCTGATGCTGGTACTACACCACCACCCGATACGCTGCCTGCCAATGAGGCTGAAAATCCCTACGGCCTGGCTGCCCTCTGGGGGCAGGGCGACTTCATCGCGCGCGGCACCCTCACCATCCTGGTGGGCATGTCGCTGTACTCGTGGTTCCTGATTCTTACCAAGCTCTGGGACCAGGCGCGGATGTTGCGTCAGGCCAGACAGGCGAGCCGTGAATTCTGGACAGGCTCATCCCTGACCGATGGCATGCAGAAACTCACCGGCAGCGGCAACGTATACCGTTCGGTGGTAGAAAGCGGCATCAATGCCAGCTCGCACCACGAAGGCAAGCTCACCGACAAGGTGCCGCTTACCGACTGGATCAGCGGCAATCTGCAGCGCAACGTTGATCGCCTGAACAACGATCTGCAGGGCGGCCTGTCCTTCCTGGCATCGGTAGGCTCGACGGCACCGTTCGTCGGTCTGTTCGGTACGGTGTGGGGCATCTATCACGCACTGATCGCGATCGGTGTCGCCGGCCAGGCGAGCATCGACAAGGTTGCCGGTCCGGTCGGCGAGGCACTCATCATGACCGCCATCGGTCTTGCAGTCGCGGTACCGGCGGTGCTGGGCTATAACCTGCTGCTGCGACGGAACAAGGCCATCCTCGACCAGTTCCGTTACTTCACCAACGATCTCTATGCGACGCTGGTAAGCAGCGGCCAGAAGTAAGCGCGGCCGGGAAGAAGGAGAACACGCGCATGGGCATGAACGTCCAGTCCGGTGACGGTGACGACCATCCGGTGATGTCGGCCATCAACACCACGCCGCTTGTCGACGTGATGCTGGTGCTGCTCATCATCTTCCTGATCACCGTACCGGTCATCACCAAGACCGTGAACCTTGATCTCCCGAAAGCGACCAATATCGCCACACAGACCAAGCCCGAAAACATCACAATCGCCATTGATCGTCAGGGCAACGTGTACTGGAAGGAGTCACTCGTCCCTGACAACCAGGTACTGGCCGACCTGATTCGCGGCGCAGCCATGACCGTTCCACAGCCTGAAGTACACGTTCGCGGCGACCGGGCGGGACGCTACGAGTATGTGGGTCGCGTAATCCTGGCGCTGCAAAAAGGCGGCATCCAGAAAATCGGCTTTATCTCTGAGCCCGACCGTGGCTCCGCACGTTAACTGATCGCCGAACGGGATCAGCAAAGGTCATTTCCCATGAGCATGTCGGTAGGTACGGGCGGCGAAAACGATCCGATGATCGAGATGAACACCACGCCGTTGATCGACGTGATGCTCGTCCTCCTGATCATGATCATCGTCACGCTGCCGATCATGACGCATGCGGTAAAACTCGACATGCCGCGCCCGGACAATAACGCACCGGATGTTCAGCCCGAGCTGATCGAGATAATGATCGATTACGACGGCACGATTCTGTGGAATGGCACACCGGTACCCAACCTCGATACGCTTGAACGCTACTTCAAGGCCGAGGCGGCGAAAGTCCCGCAGCCGCAGGTAGCCATCAGGCCGGATGCGCGCGTGAAATACGACTATGTGGTTCAGGTGCTGGCCAGCGCGCAGCGCAACAGCATCGAAAAGATGGGGTTGATCGGTAACGAGCAGTTCGAGTAGTCGTTCTGCCGGACCAGGGCATCCGCCCGTACTGCGACTCCAGCCCCGCCATAGACAGACCGACAGACCGGTTCAGCGTTTATTC
>CAYJPG010000105.1:0-10228 GCA_964371995.1 uncultured Chromatiaceae bacterium
GTGCCAGCCTTCGAGCAGGCGCTCTGTGCGGTGACTGGTGCGCGCCATTCAGTCGTGACGAGTTCTGCGACGGCAGCGCTGCATGTCGCCTGCCGGGCGCTCGACGTGCAGGCCGGCGACCTGGTCTGGACCAGCGATATCACCTTTGTGGCATCGGCCAACTGCGCCCTGTACTGCGGGGCGAAGGTGGATTTCATCGATATCGATCCGCGTACCTGGAACATGAGCCCGGTTGCACTTGCCGCCCGGCTGAAATCCGTGCGCGCCGCTGGAGGGCGCCTGCCGAAGGTCGTGATCCCCGTCCACCTGTGCGGGCAATCCTGCGATATGGCTGCGATCAGCGCCCTGTCACGCGAGTACGGTTTTTCGATTATCGAAGATGCTTCGCATGCGGTCGGTGCACGGTATGAAAACCAGCCAGTAGGCGCCTGCCGCTACAGCGACATCACGGTGTTCAGCTTCCATCCGGTCAAGATCATCACCACCGGTGAGGGGGGCGCAGCCCTGACGAACAACGTTGCGCTGGCAGAGAAAATGGCACTGTTGCGCAGCCATGGTATTACCCGCGAACCGGCACAGATGACTCACGCGGCAGATGGTCCGTGGTACTACCAGCAGATTGACCTGGGCTTCAATTACCGTATGACAGACTTGCAGGCAGCCCTGGGCCTCAGTCAGATCGCGCATCTGGAGGCATGGGTGGCTGCGCGCAATCGTCTGGCAGAGCGCTACGACCAGTTGCTGGCGAAGCTGCCCGTGACGGTGCCCTGGCAACATCCGGATACGTACTCGTCGCGTCACCTGTATGTGATCCGCCTGGCAGATGCCCGGGGTGTGGCCGGACACCGGAAAGTGTTCAGCGCGCTGCGCGCCGGTGGCATCGGTGTCAACCTGCACTACATTCCCCTGCATACCCAGCCGTACTTTGTCGAAACACAGCAGTTGACCGGCGACTGGCCCGAAGCGGACCGCTATTACGAGCAGGCGATCAGCCTGCCGATGTTTCATCACATGACCGACGCGCAACAGGATCGGGTGGTGGAGGTGTTGGGGGCTGCGCTCGAATGAAGCTTGCCGTGATACCGGCGCGGGGCGGCAGCAAGCGGATACCGCGCAAGAATATCCGTGAGTTCTGCGGCAAGCCGATGATCGCCTGGTCAATAGAAACGGCGACGCGCAGCGGATTGTTCGATCGCATCATCGTTTCGACGGATGACGAGGAGATCGCCAGTGTCGCCCGCCAGCGTGGCGCCGAGCTGCCGTTCGTCCGTCCTGCAGCCATTGCCGACGACATGGCGACCACGGGACAGGTGATGCGTCACGCGGTCGAGGCGCTGCAGGCGGGCGGGCAGGCTTTCAGCGCGGTGTGCTGTATCTATCCGACAGCGCCGTTCATGCGTGTGGAGGATCTCTCTGCAGGCCTGGCGAAACTGATGGCGGCAGACGGGCTTGACTATGTCTTCAGTGCGACAGATTTTGCCTTTCCGGTGCAGCGCGCCTTTCGTCTGACCGCTGGTGGCGCAGTTGAAATGCTGCAGCCTGAGCATCTCAGGACGCGCTCACAGGATCTGGAGCCCTGTTATCACGATGCCGGACAGTTCTACTGGGGCACGGCCGGTGCCTGGCTCGCCGAGCGACCGGTCTTCGCCAGCCGCTCGGCGGCGATCCTCCTGCCGCGCCGGCGGGTACACGATATCGATACCGTGGAAGACTGGGCGGTAGCGGAGCTGGCATTCAAGGTGCTGGCCGCACAACCCTGATGCGTGTCGCGTTTCGGGCGGATGCCTCGATCGATATCGGTGCCGGCCATGTGATGCGCTGTCTGGCACTCGCAGACGCGTTCGCCGCGCGCGGCGCTGACTGTCACTTCCTGTGCCGTGATTTGCCCGGCCACCTGTTCGACAGGATCGAAGCGCGCAACTTTGCAGTCACCCGGCTGTCGGCAGTCGGTGCTTCCGGTGCGGTGTCGCCCGGGGCGGCCGAAGACGCTGCTGAATTTCTTGCCGCCCTGTCCGGTCCTGCAGATATCGTGGTCGTCGATCACTATGAGCTGGGCCTCGCGTGGGAGAAGGCCGTCAGCGGTCATTGCGGCCAGCTGATCGTCATCGATGATCTGTGCCGGCAGCACATCGCGAATCTGGTCATCGACCAGACGCTGGGCCGGTCGGCTTCGGACTGCAGTCATGGGCAAGTTGCCGGAGTGCTTGCAGGCAGCGAATATGCACTGCTGCAGCCGGTCTATTACCGGCTTCGTGAGCAGCTGGATCGCAGCGTTGTGCCGCAGGAACATCGTCTGCTGGTCAGCATGGGCGGCTATGACGCGCTGAATGTCACCGCTTCGGTGCTGGAGGTGCTGGCAACTTCAGCCTGCGACTGGATCGGCCGCATCGACCTGGTCCTGTCGGCCGCGGCACCGCATTTCGCCTCGATACAAAAGCGCGTCAGCGAGCTGGACGGACGCTTTGTGCTGCACGACTTTGTCGAAGACATGGCCGGCCTCATGAGTCGCTGCACGCTGGCCATCGGCGCACCGGGCTCGACCACCTGGGAGCGTGCGGTGCTCGGTTTGCCCGCTGTACTGCTGCCATTCGCGGCCAACCAGGCGGATGTGGCGGTGGCCATGCAAGATGCACATGCGGCTATCGTGATCGGACGGGAAGCGCTGGGCACCGGGCTGCCGGCCGCGCTGACCCGTCTCCGCAGCCACTGGCCGGATTACGTCCATGCCAATCTGGCGGTGAGCGCTGGTCTTGGCTGCCGCCGCGTCGTACAGCGAATCCTCCCCGCGCTGAGCCGGGACGGCTGCAATATTTGGCTTGCTGTGGCCGGCGAGGCGGATATCGCTCAGGTCTATCAATGGCAGCAGATGCCGGAGATCCGGCGCTATGCGCGCAATCCGCAGGTGCCGGACCGGGACGGGCACTACAGCTGGATGCGTGCCAGGTTGCGTGATCCTTTCTGCTATTTCTACATGATCTGCAAGTCAGGTGAACCGGCCGGGGTGGTGCGTCTGGACCGGCAGCTTCCGGGTGAATATGAGGTGTCGGTCTACCTGGCGCCCGGGTTGCATGGCCAGGGACTCGGTCTGATTGCACTGAACCTCCTCGGGGAGCTGCATCAGGAGCTTACAATCCATGCGACGGTGCTGCCGGGCAATGCCCCCTCGCTCAGGCTGTTTGCCGCGGCGGGTTATCAGCGTGTATCTGACACGGAATTCGTACTGCCACGACGCCAATGAACAGAACCGTGCAAATCAACGGACGCGAGATCGGTGACGGGTGTCCGCCGTATGTGATCGCCGAGCTGTCGGCAAATCACAATGGCGATATCGGTCGTGCCCTGCAGATCATTCAGGCCGCAAAAGATGCCGGGGCAGATGCCGTCAAGCTGCAGACCTACCGCGCCGATACGATCACCATCGACCATGACAGCGAGGACTTCCAGGTGCACGGAGGTCTCTGGGATGGCCGTACCCTGTTCGAGCTGTATCAGTGGGCGCAGATGCCCTGGGAGTGGCACGAACCGCTGTTTGCCAGGGCCCGCGAACTCGGTATTAGCATTTTCAGTTCGCCCTTCGATGCCACTGCCGTTGACCTGCTCGAACAACTCGGTACGCCGGCCTACAAGATTGCCTCGTTTGAAATCATCGACCTGCCCCTCATCCGCCGTGTGGCAAGTACCGGCAAGCCGCTGATCATGTCTACCGGCATGGCGGGTCTGCAGGAGATCGGTGCGGCAATAGATGCCGCACGTGAAGCGGGATGCGCCAACCCCATCGTGCTCCGCTGTGTCAGCGGATATCCGGCACCAGCCGCGGAGTACAACCTGAATACGATGGCCGATATCGCGCAGCGCTTCGGTGTGCTGACGGGTCTGTCAGACCACACGATCAGCAATGTCACGGCCCTGGCCTCGGTGGCGCTGGGCGGCTGCGTGATCGAGAAGCATGTAACGCTGGATCGGGCCGGCGGTGGTCCGGACGACAGCTTCTCGCTGGAACCGGCCGAATTGGCCAGCCTGGTTGCCGACGCGCATACCGCATGGGCCGCACTTGGCAAGGTCAGTTACGACCGGCAGTCGTCCGAACAGGGCAACGCGAAGTTTCGCCGCTCACTCTATGTGGTCAAGGATCTGCGCAAGGGTGAATTGATCACGCCGGAGCATGTGCGCAGTATCCGTCCGGGCTTTGGCCTGCCGCCGGACTGTATCGGTGCCATCGTCGGCCGTGACGCACAGATCGATGCGCAGCGGGGTTCACCGGTGACCTGGCAGCTGGTCGGGGATCATCCGGAGCGCCGCTGACGGCCCGCTCAGCCTGGCAGTTTTTTCCGGAGTACCGCGTCGAGCGTTCCGGGATCGGCAACCCAGCGCTGCACCGTCTGAAAATACAGGCTGTCACTTGCGCCGTCGTCGCAGAGCTTGATTCTGCGGCAGTAACGTTCAAAGCCCAGACCGGCCGTAGACAGCACCGATAACACGATTGGTGGTTGAGAGGCGCCGAGCAGCAGCGCTTCCAGGGGGATTTTTGCCGGCGCCAGCCGGACCTTTTCGCTGAGGAACCCGTAGTCCGCCACATCTTCTGCCGGGTGGATCTTCAGTACGACAGGCATCCCCTGTGTCTGCAGGTAGTCGATGATCTGCCCGTAGACCCGTTGCTTGTCTACGGTGGTGACTCCTGGAATCCCGAATGGCTGGCTGGCGACAATGACCTGTTGCGTCTCGCTCGCTGATACGGCGTTACTGTCGAACAGCTGCCTGATCGTTGCGAGCCCGGCGGGGCTGGTGAGAAAGTCGATCTGCCGGCCCTTGTGGCGTACCGGTGCGGGCAGTCGCTCGGGGTGCAGTACCCAGACCGATTCGCAGCGGTCTTCTTCACCGAAAACGCGGTGTCGCGCCGGAAGGCCGCGAACGAGACGGGCGGGCCATTTCCACCACGGGCAGCGCTGCAGCAGGTAGTTGCCTTCGCCGTCTTCAAGGACAGAAAAATGCCTGACCAGCAGGCGCAGCAGGCGGGCCATCCTGTTGCGTTCATTGAACAGCCAGAGATGCGGCGTTCTGGTATCAGCCAGCGCGCGTGCCAGTTCCGGGGATGCTTCTGCAAGGATCGAGTACAGCGGCCTGAGAATGATCGCGGGTGCGCCGAGGCCACGCATGGCCAGAAAGTAGCAAAGCCTGCCGCGCAGACTCCCGGCCAGCTGCTGGCGGACCCGGCTGCGGGACAGCTCGCAGACAGTGATGTTTGCGGGCAGCTTGTCGAGATGCCAGTCGCCGAGTGAAGCCTGCTGATAGTCAGCGAAAAACAGGATGTAATGGGATTCGTCCCTGCACGAGGCGGCGCGCAGCAGGGAAAACAACAGATGCCTGACCGTCGAGCAGACATAGATGTTTGGTTCAGTCCGCATTCTTCAGTCGCTCTCTGGTTCTGGCATATGATTGGTTAACAGGAGCCAACGATGCAATTTTGCCGCAAGTGCATTATGCCGATTACCCGTCCCGAGCAGGTGTTCGACGCCGAGGGGGTCTGCGATGCGTGTAATTCAGTCGCGAGAAAGCGCGACATCGACTGGAGTCAGCGGGCAGTTGAATTCGAGGCCATCCTCGCGCGGTATCGCGGTGACGGTGCGCGCTGGGACTGCATCATTCCCGTCAGTGGCGGCAAGGACAGCTGCTATCAGGCACTGACCATGCGCGACAAGTACGGCATGAAGCCGCTTTGCGTGAACCACGTCCCCTGCGAAATGACCGAGGTCGGGCAGAAGAACCTGACTTTCCTGCGTGACCAGGGCTTTGACCTGATTCAGGTGGGAGGAAACCGCAAAGCCTACCGGCAGCTGGTGGACATCGGTTTCAGAAAGCTGGGCGATTGCTGCTGGCCCGAGCACATCGGCATCTTCACGATACCGGTGCGCATTGCCGTCGAGTTCCGCATTCCGCTGCTGATCTGGGGTGAGAACTCGCAGTTTGAATATGGCGGACCGGCTTCCCGCAAGGGCAACAATTTTCTCGATCGTAACTGGCTCGAGCAGTTCCAGATGCTCGGTCACCGGCTCTCGGATGCTGTGCATGACGGCGTGGACATGCGCGATATCTACTTTCTCGAGTACCCGCCGGACCAGCAGATTCACGAGGTTGGCGTGACGGGCCTGTTTCTCGGCTACTTCGAGCCCTGGGACACTGAGCGCAACCGGGACCTCGTCCTGGGTCTGGGCTGGAACCGCAATCCTGGCGGGCCGGTCGAGGGTGCCTATAACGACATCGAGAACCTGGACTGCAAGTGGATTGGCGGACTGCATGACTACATGAAGTTCATAAAATTCGGTTACGGACGCGCCACTGACCAGCTGTGCATCGAAATCCGGGCCGGGCGCATGACGCGCAGTGAGGCCATCGGGAAGCTGATCGCGTCCTCCGAGGGGCAGGTACCCTGGAAGTACGTGCCGGATTTCCTGCAGTTTCTTGGCATGAGCGAGGCGGTGTTCGAGGCAACGCTCGACCGCTTCACCAACAAGATGCTCTTCGTCTGTGACGAGGACGGGAATCTCGTCAAGGATACGCACGGCAACCTGCAGAGAAAGTTCCTGCCACAGTCCCTGTGATCACCGTTATCGACATAGGTATGGGCAACATCGGCAGCGTTGCCCGCGCGCTGAAGTTTCTCGATTTCGCCCATACAGTGTGTGCCGATCCGGCTGGCGTGCGCAGCGCAGGCGCATTGATCCTGCCTGGGGTGGGCAGTTTTGCTGAAGCGTCCCGGCGACTCGCTGAAAGTGGCATGGGCGATGCGATTACAGATAACGTGAAAGCCCGGCAGACGCCGATCCTCGGTATCTGCCTCGGTATGCAACTGCTCTCGACCAGCGGGGACGAGGGTGCTGAAGGCGCGCCGGTTGCCGGCCTGGGGCTGATCCGCGGGCATGTCGCCGCCTTGCGCCGGAATGATCCCTCCCTGCGTATTCCGCACATGGGCTGGAACGAGGTCCACGACGGATCGATGGTCATGTTTGCCGGAGTGGCGGATGGCGCATGCTTTTACTTCGTCCACAGCTATGCGATGCAGTTGCACGAAGATATCCCGCATGCCACCACCGATTACGGCGGTGAGGTTGTTGCCGCAGTCGCCAGCGGCCCGGTCTGGGGTACCCAGTTCCATCCTGAAAAAAGTCAGGACGCAGGGCTCCAGGTGCTCAGGAATTTCGCGGCTTTCGCATGCTGAGGCACCGCGTCATACCGGTGGTGCTGATCAACGGCTATTCCGTGCTCAAGACCATCCGCTTCAGCGAGCGCCGCAATCTGGGCAACCCGATCACCGTCGCGCGGACCTACAACACGCGTAACGTCGATGAACTGATCCTGCTGGATATCGATGCATCGGCACAGAAGCGCTCCATCGACATGTTTACCGTGCGCGAGATTGCCTCGGAGTGTTTCATGCCGCTGACGGTCGGCGGCGGGCTGCGCAGCATCGAGGATATCCGCAAGCTGCTCAAGGCAGGCGCAGACAAGGTATCGCTGAACTACGGAGCGCTGGTCGATCCGGAATTCGTCCGCAATGCGGTACGCATATTCGGCGCGCAATGTATTGTCGTTTCGATCGATATCCGCCGGCGTGACGGCGTCAACCGGGTGTGGTCGCGGGTTGATCCGGCGCTGGATCTCGATCCGCTTGAATGGATTGGCCGCGCACAGGCGCTCGGTGCCGGCGAACTGCTCATCAACTTTGTCGATCGCGACGGCACGATGGAGGGTTGTGACCAGGAGACCATCGGGAGCTATGCACGGGCTGCCGATGTCCCGCTGATCGCCTGCGGCGGTATCTCCGGTCCGGACGACTGTGTGGCCGCGATCCGCGCCGGGGCGTCAGCGGTGGCTGCGGCGAGCATCTTTCACTTCACGAACTACACACCCAATGACTGCAAGCGCAGAATGGCCGAGCAGGGCGTTCCGGTCAGGTTGCTGACGGGCTGATCAGCCCGGGTCGGGCAGTCCCGATGCGCCGGCCAGTGCCCCGAAAAAGGCCAGATATTTGTCCGTCGTCCGGGCTGATGAAAACCGGTCTTCGAGGTTCCTTCTGCCGTTTTCGGCCAGCTGCCGGCACAGGTCCGGGTCCTTGTGCAGCTGTTCTACGCGGCGGCTGATTGCAGCCGGATCTTCCACCGGGACGACAAAGCCTGATACCCCGTCTTCAACCACTTCCTTGCCGCCGCCCGTATCGGTGATGATCACCGGCGTGCCGTAGCCCATCGCTTCCATCACGGCTCGCGGCAGGCCTTCGCCGCTGCGCGAGGGCTGCACCAGCACATTGCTGGCTGCAATCAGTTCGGGGGCATTCTGGCGAAAACCGGCGACATGAATGCGCTCGCGCATCCTGTTGCCGGCAATCAGCGTGGAGTAGGGCTCTGCGTCCGTGTCCTTGCCCACCAGCAGCAGGTGCAGATTGTCGATATGCGCGAGTTGATTTGCTGCTTCCAGCATGATGTCGATGCCCTTGCTGGGTCTGGCGTTGACGGCACAGATGACTACGAAATCATCGGCGCCGATGCCGAATTCGCCCAGATCGGCCGGTGGCAGTGAAGACCATTCAAGGTTGTGGCCCTTGTGAATGGTTACGACCTGGTCCCTGTTCTTCCATACCCTTTGCAGTACGTCCTGCCGGACCGCCTCGGAAACGCAGACCACGCCGTCCACACGCGGGTGCAGGATAGTCAGGTAGGCGGTCGGGTCGTGACGGTGCAGGCCACCGGTAGTGCCCCGGTAGGCAACCAGCTTTACGGGGAAGCCGATCGCTGCAAAAGCTGCATTGGGTATGGTCTTTGAGGTCGTTGCGTAGATGATGTCGTAATGAGTGCGGCGCAGTTCTGCGCGGAGGGCGCGGATCGATTTCAGATCGATCTTTTTTTCCGGATAGCAATGCAACATGCGGATGCCGAGTTCGCGCAGGCGCGGCACGTAGACGGAATCCGGCTTGATGACGATAGTGAGCCTGTGGCCCCGCTCCGCCATCGCGATGAAGGATTCGAACTCGGGGCGTAACTGGCTCAGTGCACCCCGTGAGCCGGCCGCAATGAGTATGTTCAACTGGGAGTCCGGTTACGGTCTTCGGTTTCCAGATACCACAGCCCTGCGTACTTGTTGAACGAGGCCTGCGCAAACATCACGGCCATCATCAGCCCGCGCTGGCCGTCGAGAAAACCGAGCCTGAGCACATAGATCAGGAAGAAGGTCCACACGGCGCGCACGATGGCAAAGGGGATGCCGAAACTTCTGATCTTTTGCGCGTAGTACTTGCGGCTGGTCTCCCAGGCATAGCTGCGGTTCTTTTGCAGCAGGTGGTCGAAGCCCCTGAGCGAGTTGTGCATCAGGTAGCCCTTGCGGATCGTGGAGATTTTTCCGTCGGTCACGATATGTCCGTGCACGACCACCGGCGTGATGGATGCGCCGGCGCGCCTGAACAGGCGTTTGGCTGCCCGCGCCGAGCGCCCGTGTTTCAGCTGCTTGCCGAGGATCACGTTGCCCCAGGGCAGTTTGAATGCGACCTCGTCGATCTGCGGTCTGGACAGGATGGTCCGGATCGAGGCTTTCATCTCCGGATCCAGCCACTCGTCAGCATCAATGATCAGTACCCAGTCGCAACTCGCCTTGTCGAGTGCGCGCTGCTTCTGGAAACCGTCGCCGGGCCAGTCTTCGGTGATCCAGACCTTGTCAGTGTATTCGCGGGCGATGGCAACCGTGTTGTCGGTGCTGCCTGAATCAAACACGATGACTTCGTCGGCGATGTGCTTCAGGGATTCCAGGCAGGGCCGTATGCGGTCCTGCTCGTTCATGCAGACGATGATTGCCGACAATGAGTGCATGGTGGCTCCCGCCCTGGTCAGAATCCGTAATAGCCGAGCTGACGGCGCATCTTCAGGTTGCGCAGCAGATTCAGCGGCTTTTTATCCTGCCATCCGCTGGCAAGCATGTCTTCCACGGCATCCATTATGCGGCTGGCGCTCGCGCCATCGCGCCACGGTGTGACTGACGGTCCGTAGGCGTCGATTGCCCGCTGCAGTTCTGCATCGGGGTGCAGCGCGCGGGCCAGCGCAGCCTGCAGTTCTGCGGGCTCCTGTATGTCGATGAGGAACGGCCCGGGTTTCCGGTTCCGGTAGCTGACCACCGGCTTGCCCAGCAACAGGAATTCCTGCAGCACCGAGGAGTTGTCGCTGACCATGACATCGGCCCGGTGCAGAAG
>CAYJPG010000106.1:0-428 GCA_964371995.1 uncultured Chromatiaceae bacterium
ACTCATTGGCATCAGTTACCAGCGGGGCAACCGGTGGCTCAGGATCAACCCAGAGCGTCCACCCAAGCAGGAGCAGGTTGGCGAGCAATAAAATCAGGAAGATATTACGCACAGGCGCCCTGGACTCAGGCAACTGAATAGCAGGCCGGATCAAGGGCCAAGCCTTCGAGAACCAAGTCAGGATCATAGGCTGCCGGCGCATCAATCAACCGGGCAAGCTGCGCACCGTCACCCCCCGTTATCATCAACTTTGCCGCCCCGGCGGTACCGTTCGGCTTTGCAAGACAATCGGTAACCAGCGCTGCGATGGCGCGCAACACCCCCAGCCGGATCGCGTCAGCGGTATCGGTGCCGAGCGCATATCGGTCCGCCGCGCAGGTTGCCGGCATGTCTGGCAGCAATCCGGGGCCGGCAAACTGGTCCAGATC
>CAYJPG010000106.1:438-10117 GCA_964371995.1 uncultured Chromatiaceae bacterium
CCTGTTTCCTGGCGCAGTGCGGCCACCATCAAAGCGACGCCCGGGAAGATCAGCCCACCAGAGTGGGTGCCATCCGCAGTAATGACATCCATGGTGACAGCTGTGCCGACATCGACAACGCAAAGCGGACCAGGACACTTCCGCCATGCCGCGCACATCGCAAGCCAGCGGTCGACGCCCAGCTGAGCCGGGTCGCGATAACTATTCCTTAGGCCGTATGCAGTATCGCGCGAACGAGCAAAAACCGGGCTGAACCCGAAGCGCGCAAATATGGCTTCCGCAACCAGCTTTCCGGCGGCAGAACCAGCCACATTGGCGACTCGTACTTCATCGGGAAAGGCGGAATCACGCAACAGCTCAGCCAACGCGGCTGAAAGACCACTGTTCCGATGTGTCGCGTGTCCAGCCCCGATCAGCCCCTCCGCCGACGACCAGGCCCATTTCAACCGGCTGTTGCCGAGATCCAGCAACAGCTTCATGGCTGCCGCCGCAACGTAACATCACCGGCGAACACAGGCATTAATACATTACCAGATTCGACCAATAAGGCGCCATCATCGGCGATTCCTCGCGCAACTCCGCTCAATGTCTGCAATCCGCCAGATACAGTAACCGACTGGCCCAGCAAGTAATCCCTGGCCCGCCAACGAGGCGCAAAGGCTGCGAACCCCGAACCGGCAAATTCGCTCAGGTTTCGATACAGCGTATTCAGCAAAGATCCGGCCAACTGGTTACGGGACAGCTGCTTGCCCGGAACAAGCGCGTCAAGCGTCGCCGGCCGCAGGTTACCGCCATCTGCATTTACCTCGGCACCCAGACCAGGCGATACATGCACATTCAGGCCAATTCCGATCACAACACGCAGCGGCCCGCCCGCCTCGCCAGCCACATCCACCAGAATACCGCCGAGTTTGCCGCCATCCACGACGATGTCATTCGGCCACTTCAGCTGGACGGCTGCGGGCGGGACAACGCTCGCCAATGCCTCTGCAACCGCAACTCCGATTACCAGTCCCAATGCCGCCAGATCCCGCGGCGCGACCTCATAGCACCAGGATACCGACAGGCATAAACCATGCCCCAGGGGAGAAAACCAGCGTCGGCCGCGGCGACCACGCCCGCCGGATTGATACTCCGCGACACCGGCCAACATCGTGCCGGGCGCAGGCGCTGGCATTGCCGAAAAAAGCTCACTCGTCGATGCGGTTGTCAGCAGCACGTCCAGACGGGCCAGCGCGGCCCGCGTCTCAGGGCTCAGAAATGTCCGGATGGCGTCGTCAGCCAGCAATTGCAGCGGAGCACCAAGTCGGTAACCCCGGCGCCGATCAGCAAGGACAGTCAGTCCGGTATTCCTGAGTGCCCGAATCTGCTTCCAGATTGCGGCCCGGGAGAGGCCCATAACAGCCCCCAGCTGGACCCCCGTGTGCCAGGTACCGTCAGCCAGCAGAGTGAGCAATACGTGTCGCGAATCGTCCACAACTAGCGCCGACGTCGCCGCAATAGCATCGCCCTTTCAACACGGTTTTCATTGCCGGCCCGCAGGCGATGGATGTTGGCGCGATGCGTAAAGACAATAAACAGGGCAAGGCCGGTCAGAAACACAAGCAACGGTAGCCGCCCGTCCAGACCGCTAATCAACAGCCAGATCGGCAGAGCCACCGCCGTCAGCATGGTGGCCAGACCAACGAAACCGGTCGTGACCAGGACGATCGCCCAGACCAGTACGGCGGGCAAGGCGAACCACGGAGCAATGCCCAGCAGCGCCCCGATTGCGGTGGCCGCCCCCTTGCCGCCGGCAAACCCGAACCAGACGGGGTAGCAATGCCCGACCACTGATGCACCGGCACAGGCCAGCATCAACCAGGTACGGGAAACCTCCGGGTCCAGAAAAACACCTGGCAAGGCAAGTGTGGGGAGAAGCCACGGCGGCAAAAACCCCTTGGCGATATCAATAAATATGACGCGCAGCGCAAACCACTTTCCCTGGGTACGCAAGGCATTGGTTCCGCCGGCATTGCCGCTCCCCTGCGTACGAATATCGATACCGCCGGCCAGCTTGCCGACGATAAGCGCGCCGGTCAGCGAGCCGATCAGATAACTGATCAATACCTTCAGGCCAAGTTCAAGCATTCAATCCAAGCCAGCTGTCTCGGCGCACGACGGCATCGGCATCCGCTTGCGGATCAAGACCCAGGTAGCACGTATCGCGGGGTGCAAGCATGGCGCGCAGAGTGATGCTCATCAGCTGCTGATCGCGAAATATATAACAGCTGCATTTGCCATCCACCGGCAACCGGTTAACCAGGGCTTCGAAATTATCGGTACCGACCGGCTGCCCATTGAGCGCCACCAGTTCGTCCCCGGCAGAGATTCCGGCAAGTTGCGCGGGCCCACCATCAGCCACTTGAGTGACTCTCGTCCGACCGTCCATCTTCTTGAGCTTCATGCCCAGCCAGGGACGAGGCTTGCCCTGCCGGCGTCCAGACACGCCACCGGCATCGCTTTCACTGTCCCGGCCCCGCATATGCAGGAGAACACCAAACTGGGCGAGAAGAATGCCGAGCGGCGGATCAACGGTCGTCCGCAGGCTCTGGTCAAAGAATGCCTTGAGATCGAGACCACAGACCTGTTCCGCCAGACGCTCGAAGTCTCCTTCGGTCAGGCCGCGGCTGTCGTCGCCGCCATATTCGCGCCACAGCGCCTGCATCACGGAGTCCAGGGAGCTGGCTCCATCGGAGCGCAAGCGGATTTCCAGATCCAGCGCCAGTGCTACAAGTGAGCCTTTCAGGTAATAGCTGACAGTAGTGTTCGGTGAATTTTCATCAGGCCGGTAGAACTTGATCCAGGCATCGAAACTCGCGTCTTCCAGGGTCTGATGGCGGCGGCCACTGGTGCGGTAGAGCTTGGTCAGGCTGCGCCCGAGCAACTCCAGGTATTGCTCCTGCGTAATCAACCCGGCGCGCAACAGCGCGATCTCGTCGTAATACGAGGTGATTCCCTCGAATATCCAGAGCTGGCGTGTGTATACCTCCCGTGACAGGTCTGCGCCAACAAACTCGGCCGGCCGGATGCGTTTTACATGCCATGCATGAAAATATTCATGACTGACCAGCCCCAGAAACCGGCGGTACCCGGCATCTGTATCGTCGGTACCAGGCCGTGGCAGATCATTTCGCCGGCAAATCAGCGCCGACGACGCGCGATGCTCAAGCCCCCCGTAACCTTCGGCAACTGCGCGCAGGAGGAACAGGTAGCTGTCCATCGGTGCGGGTCGGCCAAAAAAGTCAATCTGCCATGCGCACAAACGGGCCAGATCCATCTGCAGCCTCCGCACATCGACATCGTCGTGCCCAATCATGGCCAGAGCGTGAGGTGCACCGGCCGCCTCGAAATCGATCACCGTCAGCCTGCCCATGAGCACAGGGTGATCGATCAGATCTGCATAACCGGCCGCATGGAAAGCACCAAATTCGCCAGCAGCGCCGGTCAGGCGCGGCAAACTGGTTACCAGCCGCCAGGCGGTATCGGGCGGCAGCTCCGGTGGATCAATATGTACGACGTAGCTGGCCTGCTCCTGGCCGCTCACCTGCAGAAAAAGGCAGACACCGTTGAAGAACCCGGCGCTGCCATCCAGCCACGCACCGCGCACCGAGGAGTCGGCTGCGTAAATCACCGCTGTCACCAGCAATGCCCCCGCCACCGGCGCCGCCCTCCAGCTGTGCTTGTCCAGTTTGCGCATCGCGACCGGTTCACCGTCGCTCATCGCCTCAATCCGTACGATGTGGCGCGCATAATCACGGATCAGGTAACTGCCCGGTATCCATGCCGGCAATCCGAGCACCTGGCCTTCCGGATCAGGATGCTCGATGCGGCAAGTTACTTCATACAGGTGGGCGCCGAAGCTGCGGGGGCGAACGTGGTAGACAACGGTGGCCTGGCTGACTGAACTGTTCATGGGTCCGGATGCTGCAACGAGTCTCTAGAACTCACACGGGCAGGAAGTCTAGCTGAGCCTGATGCGGCAGGTAGATCTCCGCCAGCATGCAACGTACGCTCCCGCCCCCCACGTGCTCGATGGTCGCAACATCCACCGGCAACAATGCCGTATGCCGCTCGAGTACCCGTCGTTGCTCCGGTTGGAGACTCTGCAGGGCGGTTTCGGAAAGCACCAGCGTCGGACCGCCCGGGGCATCCACTTCCAGGCAGTTTGCAGCGAACTGCAGGACCTGGCCAGCGGATACGGTCAGCAAACGGCGGTTTGATGCAACCAGTTCTGCGCACACGGCCCGGCGCTCGGCCGGATCACTGATTGCGTCGCTGCAAAAGACTGCGAAATGCCGCCCGAGACTCATCAGCACATTGGTGTGGTAGACCGCCTGCCCCGCGCCGACACTGGCGCTGAACGCGACGACCCGGTAGCCGGTAAGGCGGGCAAATTCCGCGAGGGCCTCTTTGTGAGTGCGGGTTGAACGGGCAGCAAAAGCCGTACGGCGAGGCCGGTCGAGTACCAGGCTGCCGGTGCCCTCAAGGTAGCTGCCGGACTGCTCCAGCCCCGACAGGTCGATCACCCGGCGCACCTGGAACCCGCCTTTGACCGCAAGGCTGTCCAGGATATCGGGGCGGCGCTCGGCACGCCGGTTGGCTGCTGCCATCGGGTACAGCACCAGCGTGCCGTCGCAATGGGTGGACATCCAGTTATTGGCGAACACCGCATCGGGCGTCCCGCCACCCGGAACATCGGCGACAACGAAAGTTTGTACGCCTGCCCGGCCCAGAGCGGTTACCACGCCATCGAACTCCCTCATTGCCTGTGCCAACAAATCCGCAGGGGCATGCGTCGTGGCGTGCTGGAACTGATTCGACGGAGCCGTCTGATGATTTGGCCCAAAGTGGCTCGGACGAATCATGAGCAGATGCCGGGTCGTCTGGCGTTTGTCACACAGCAGATCGGCAAGACTCATTTCAGGATCACCCTCAGGGACCTCACGGCCAACCGGACTGACACAGGCTAAAGTATTTCTCTGCGGTGCCGACCATGCCAGCAGGCTGCCATTGCCATCCATGCGCAGGAAGGGAAATGGAATCAGCCAACCGGGCGAAACTATCGATGTTTGACTTGTGTTGCATTTCGAAAACCGGCGCGTATATTACCGGCCGACCGAGACAGAAACGTCAGTCACGCATCACGACATATCACAGTAAGACGTTGCCCCTGCAGGGACTCCAGTTGCTACTGTCTCGAACAGTCTTCTACGGTTCTTCCGCCCAGACGAGGTGATCTCGATGCCGAGAGTATTGTCCGTTTTGGACAGGCCTGTTCCGGATTCCGTTACTGGCCTGACTGACAGCGAGGAGCCACCGAACGCTGCGCCTGGAATCGTGATTCCAGGCATTCAGTCGCCGCTTACCCCCCCGCCGGTCAACCTTAGCGCGGTTCCATCGTCAAAACATACCGTTCCGAGACTCGTGGTCAGTGCCCGGAGCGACGCCTTTCGTCGCCGCTTCTACCCGCAGGCAGGCCTGCGTGACTGGAATGACTGGCGATGGCAAAACCGCCATCGGGTGCGTAGCCTTGCCGACCTGGATCGAATGTTTCGGTTGACCGATGACGAGCGGCAAGCTATTGAGGCACACCACGGTGCCCTGCCCCTCGGTATCACGCCTTATTACGCAAGCCTTATCGATGCTGACAACCCCACACAGGCGCTGCGCAGAACCGTAATCCCCGTGCTGGGCGAATACCTCAAGTCCAGGGGCGAGTCGGATGACCCGCTCGGTGAGGATGCGAGCAGCCCCTTGCCCGGATTGGTACACCGGTATCCGGACCGGGTGCTGCTGCTGGTTACAAATTTCTGCTCGGTGTACTGCCGCTACTGCACACGGGCCCGGATGGTGGGCTCCGTCGGCGAACGCAGCATCCGCAAGCACGACCTGGAGCGAGCTATCGACTACATTGCCGCGACACCGGTCATTCGTGACGTGCTTTTATCCGGTGGCGACCCATTGAGCCTCGACGACGAGCGACTGGAGTGGATTCTGAAGCGGCTACGGCAAATTCCGCATGTAGAGTTCATTCGCATCGGCTCCAAACAGCCGATCGTACAGCCGCAGCGCATTACCCCGGCACTCACCCGCATCCTCAAGCGCTACCATCCGCTGTGGATGAGTCTGCACTTCACCCATCCGGACGAACTGACGCCCGAGGTGGCCGAGGCCTGTGCACGACTGGCGGATGCTGGTATCCCGCTCGGCAGTCAGACGGTCCTGCTGAAAGGCGTCAACGACAGCGTCACAACCATGCGGGAACTTGTACAGGGGCTGCTGCGCATACGGGTGCGGCCGTACTACCTGTATCAGTGCGACCCGATTTCGGGGTCAGCACACTTCCGTACGCCGGTCGAGAAGGGACTGGAGATCATTCGTGGTCTGCGTGGCCATACCACCGGATACGCGATCCCGACCTATGTGATCGATGCACCGGAAGGCGGCGGCAAGATTCCGCTGGCCCCGGACTATGTCGTCGGCCGTGACGGGGATGACCTGCTGCTCAGCAATTACGCCAACGGCATATACCGTTATCCGGATCCCCGCCCGGAAAGCTCCGGATGCAAGTCGGCCTGACCTACGACCTCCGCGACGAATATCTCGCCGCAGGTTACAGCGAAGTCGACACCGCGGAGTTCGACCAGCCGGAAACCATCGACGCGATAGCTGGCGCCCTGCAGCGGCAGGGTATGACGGTCGACCGGATCGGCAATGCCCGCCAGCTGAGCAGCCGACTGGTAACTGGCGACCGCTGGGATCTCGTCTTCAATTTCTGTGAGGGACTGTACGGGTTTGGCCGTGAGGCGCTGGTACCGGCGCTGCTGGACGCATGGCTGATCCCCTATGTGTTTTCAGATCCGCTGGCCTGTGCGGTAACGCTGCACAAGGGCGTTGCCAAGCATGTGGTCCGGGGCAACGGCCTGGCGACCCCTGGCTTCGCCGTCATTGAGACACCCGCCGACATCGCCAAAGTCGCGCTTCGCTATCCCCTCTTTGTGAAACCGGTGGCAGAAGGCACCGGCAAGGGGGTTACAGCAGCATCCCGCGTGGAATCGCCTGCAGCACTCGAGCCCGTTTGCCGGGCCCTGCTGGATCAATACCGCCAAGCCGTCCTGGTGGAGGAATTTCTGCCGGGCCGGGAATTTACCGTTGGGGTTATCGGGACAGGCGCAGCAGCTGAGGCCATCGGCACGATGGAAGTACAGCTCGGACCAAAGGCAGATCAGGGGATTTACACCTTCGACAACAAGGAGCATTGGGAAGGCAGGGTCAGCTATGCGCTGCTGACCGAAGAACCTCTGTTGCAGGAGATTGAGATCCTGGCTGTCAGCGCCTGGCGCGCTCTTGGCTGTCGGGATGGCGGCCGGCTCGATATCCGGCTGGATGCAAATGGCATACCCAACTTCATCGAAGCCAATCCGCTGGCTGGCCTGCACCCCGGGCACTCGGACCTGCCGTTTATCTGCAAGTTCAAGGGCATCCCATATGACGAACTGATTCGCCGTATCGTTGCTTCGGCACTGAGCCGCAGAACGCAGCAGCTGGCAGACAAGCCGGGATTGCCTTGCCAATGAAACGTACAGGCAAGGTTCTCGTTATTCATAACGAGGTAACGGATGAATCCCCTGCCGATGCGCGCGACATCCTGGATCAGATTCGATGCGTATCTCAAGCTTTGACGGCGGAGGGATACGAAACCAGTACGCTGGCGATCAGCCTGCAACTTGAAGACATAAAGGGAAAATTGCTGGCCGAGCGGCCCGATATCGTTTTCAATCTTGTCGAAGCCATAGACGAGAGCGGGCAGCTTCTTCCCGTTGCCACCTCACTTCTGGATCACCTGCGCATTCCCTACACGGGCGCAGGTACCGAGGCGTTGATGCTTACCTCGAACAAGATACTGACAAAGCAGTGGCTTCGGCTTCACGACATTGCCACTGCCGACTGGTGGGATCCTGATACCAGGCCGCCAGCGCGCCCGGCCCGTGGCCGCTGGATCACAAAGCCCCTTTATGAAGACGCCTCCATTGGTATGGACGATGCTTCGGTTGTGGCGGATTTCAGTGACGTCGCGGACCGCATTGCCCAAAAGCAGCGGCAGCGTCCTTGCCGCTGGTTTGCCGAGCAGTTCATAGAGGGACGGGAGATCAACGTCGCGCTGCTCGGTGGATCGGAAGGGCCGCAGATTCTGCCCATTCCCGAAATTCAGTTCGTGGATTTTCCGGCCGAAAAGCCCCGGATTGTCGGCTACGCAGCGAAATGGGCAGAAGATTCCTTTGAGTGCCGGCACACGGTACGGCGGTTTATCGACCCGCGCGACGAGGCTTCGCTCTGTGAACAACTGGGGCAGGTGGCGCTGCGCTGCTGGGATATTTTTCAGCTCCGCGGCTATGCGCGAGTGGACTTCCGGGTAGATACCGATGGCCAACCCTGGGTTCTCGAAGTCAATGCCAATCCCTGTATTTCACCCGACGCCGGATTTGCCGCCGCGCTCGCCGAAGAGAACATTGCCTACTCCGAAGCGATCCGGCGAATTGTTACTGCAGTGCAACCATCGTGATCGTAATCGGATGAAACCGCCGATTTTCAGAGACTACCTGGCCGACACAGACCCGGCTCAGATTGAGGCACTGGTCCGCTCAACGGATTTCTTCAGCCCCGAGGAGATCATGATTGCACGTGAGCTGGCGGACGACGCTTTGACGCAGGGCGATGCCGGACACTATCGATTCATCCTTGTGGAGAAGGATCGTCGCCTAGGAGGCTACGCCTGTTTCGGAAGGATTCCGGGAACCCGCTCGGCATGGGATCTCTACTGGATCGTCGTGGCGCCGGATTTTCAGTCGCAGGGACTTGGAAGAGCGATCCTGAGTCAGGTGGAAGCACAGGTTCAATCTGCCGCTGGCGACAGGCTTTACGCGGAGACTTCCTCACGCAGGCAATACGCGCCGACCCGGGGTTTCTACGGTCGGTCCGGCTTCGATCAGGCAGCCATGCTCCCCGACTTTTACGCCCCGGGCGACGGCAAGATCCTGTACGTGAAGCTGCTTGCTCCCCGCTGAAAAAGAAAAAGCCCCCGTCGCTGATGCGACGGGGGCTTTATGTTAGGTGCCTGGCAGTGACCTACTCTCACATGGGGAAACCCCACACTACCATCGGCGCTGGGCGGTTTCACTTCCGAGTTCGGAATGGTATCGGGTGGTTCCCGCCCGCTATGGCCGCCAGGCAAACTCTAAATTTAACGCACGTCCCAACCGGGACATGCGCAACAAAATGGATGTGTTTAACGACAAACTGCAGTCACGCAAATTTCTCAAAGCAACACCAATCACTCAAGTCGCTTGAGTGTTATATGGTCAAGCCTCACGGGCAATTAGTACTGGTTAGCTACACGCCTTACAGCGCTTCCACACCCAGCCTATCAACGTCGTAGTCTTCGACGGCCCTTCAGGGGAATCAAGTTCCCAGAGAAACCTTATCTTGGGGGGGGCTTCCCGCTTAGATGCTTTCAGCGGTTATCCCGTCCGTACATAGCTACCCGGCGATGCCACTGGCGTGACAACCGGAACACCAGAGGTTCGTCCACTCCGGTCCTCTCGTACTAGGAGCAGCCCCCCTCAAATATCCAACGCCC
>CAYJPG010000107.1:0-10041 GCA_964371995.1 uncultured Chromatiaceae bacterium
CGGTTGGCCTGTGTCTGCGAGGAGGGGGGTATGCCGCCCTTTGCGGCAGGCCAGTTCGAGCACCCGGCCGCCGGCCGGGATCAGGTGCCGGAAACGCAGCACCCAGGCCGATGGCGCAAGGCTTTCTGCCTGCTTGCGATTGCTCATGGTCAGTCCGTCCGGCGCACACGGATGCTGCGGCCACCGGACTGTTTATACAGCAGCCAGGAACCGAAGGACGCCTTGCGGATCCGGATACTGTCGCCCGGCTTGAGGCGCAGCGGGCCGCCATCGATCTGTTCCCAGTGCTGATTGTTCCGCAGTGCAATCAGCAGTTTGCCGTCCGTACGCGTGTCGACCGATGCAGTCTCGGCATCGAGTGTCTCCGGAGGCGTGATGCCCGTCTGCTGCTGCAGGGCTGCGCTCGTCTGTGCGGCATCGCGCCCGAACAGGGATTCAGCACTGATTCCGTCTGCCGGTTCGCTGGGGGAGGGGGTACTGTCCGTGATGGCGTCGTAGCAGGCCAGACGTTCACCGTCGCTGGAAATGCCCCGGCAGCTATCCAGCGCACCGCCGGCTGCAAGCACCGGCAGGCTGCTCGACAGCAGCAGGCTGAGTAGTGTGAAGGAAACAGGGCGGACCGGCCGGGCCGCCCTGTCTGTCGCTATTCCGGTCACCAATGTTCCCGGCTCAGAACTTCGCCCGCACTCCTGCGAAGTAGAAACGGCCGACCATGTCGTAGGTGCTCGGATCGGTGTTCTGGTCGATACTGTTTTCGTATATCGGCGGCTCCTTGTCGAACAGGTTGCGGATGCCGGCTGAAAGTTCAAAGGTTTCGTCGATCGCCCAGGCCGCACTCAGATCGTGATAGGTATGGCTTGGAAGGTTCTTGTAGCCACCATCCTCGAACTCCGGAATATTTCCCTGGTTCTTCATGGCATCGACATAGGTCGTGGTCCACGTGACATTGACTGGACCGATTTCATAGCCGAGGCGCAGCACTGCCTTGTATTCAGGAAAAGTGCCCTGAATGTTGTAGTAGCCACTGGTATCTGCGTAGTCGATACCATCCAGCACGTATTCGTCGAGCCACGACAGCATGAACGACAGCCGCAGCGTCTCACCCAGACCGGATACGCGCTTGCTGGCGAAGTCCATCGGAATCCCGTACTGGACTTGCAGGTCTACTCCCGAGGTCTTCAGGCTCGATTCGTTTATCAGCGGTACATTGACCTTCAGATTGCTGGCCATGTCACGATAGATCAGCGGCAAGCCGAGCTCGTCGCTGTAGCAGGCAGGGCTGTCCAGGTCGAGTGAGGCGAAGCAGGCGTCAATAATGCCGTAGGCGCCGCCTCCCAGCGGGTTGATGTAGTCCTCGACGTCAATGTTCCAGTAATCGACGGAAATCTGCAGGTCGGGAATCGAGTCCGGTTGCAGCACAAGACCGAGGGTATAGGTATCGGTGGTTTCTTCCTTGAGTGAGGGGCTTCCGTATTCGAAGAATTCGTTTTGTGTACTGCCGGTATTGAAGGCCAGGGTGTCGGTTACGCCCTGTTCGGCACAAAAGGCAGCGGTATCGGGGTCATCCAGCGGGTCAAGACCTTCGCAAGGATCGTAGTAGATGCCGGTATAGCCCTGATCCCCGTTCTCGAGGATTTCGAACAGACTGGGTGCCCGGCTGGCGCGTTGATACATGCCGCGCACGCGGACCGTGTCCACAGGCGCCCAGTTGAGGCCAGCCTTGTAGGCAGTTACATCACCGACGGTCGAGTAGTCGGAGTAACGCACACCGAGCTCAGCATCGAGAAAGCCGATGCCGGGCGCATCATTGATCAGCGGAATGCGCAGCTCGCCAAACAGTTCCTTCACGTCAAAGCTGCCGCTGACCGGCTGTTGGGCGTTGAAGCCGAGGATGTCGCCGCTTTGCTTGGCCTGGTCGGGCCGGTAGCTCGACTTGTCTTCCCGGTATTCGGCACCGAGGGCGAATCCCATGTCGCCGGCCGGAAGGGTCATGAGCGTACCGTTGATCGTGCCGTTGACAACCGTGCGGCGAAATACCGTGCTGTCGGCAAAATTGAGCCGGATCCAGTCGGCTGCATCGGCACTGATGTTGCCGGCACCGAAGGGATTAGCGGCTACGCAGCCCGGGCTGAACTGCAGGTAATCAGCAGGGCAACCGGCGATGGCGGCTTCGAAGCGAGAGCGGGATACGTCGTTGCTGGTGTAGTTGTCAAAGTCCGTCCGCCCATAGGACAGGTAGCTGTCGTACTGCCAGTCCTTGTAGCCAAGATCGCCGCGCAGTCCAGCCGTGATCTGCGCGAGCGTCGAATCATTTTCCTGCACACGGACGCCGGTCTCGACCATGCGCCGGCTGAGCACTGCCGGTCCGGTCGGGTCATCGCGCGAAGCGAGCAGATCCAGTGCAGACTGTGTAAGGAAAGGGCTGTCCAGGTCAACGCTCACGCTGGTTGCCGGTGTGGGCGCCAGCTGGACACTGTTGCGACTGTTTACGTAGAGCAGTTCGGCATAGGCTTCTGCGTGGTCGTTGATCTCGAATCTTCCCAGACCACCAAGCTGGAAGCGCGTTTGGGGCGTCAGCAGAAAGTTGTCCGGTGCAAAATTGTAGCGGTCGCCGAGGCCATCACTGGTTTCCGGCAGCAGGTTGATAAAGCCGCGTACGGTGCCGTCAGGATTGAAAGCGTAATTTTGGGTGAAGTCACCTTCGCCGTCATCTGTCTCAGGAAACGGATTGTTCGATACGTTATCGAGACGACCTCCGCGGCTGATATAGGATCCACCCTGTGCATCGACCCGCGTATAGTGGCGGTCCGCCTGCAGTATCGATTCGCGGTCGTAGTAGCTCGCATACAGGGTGGTATTGCCACGGCCATCGGCAAAGTTGCCACCGAGCACCATGTCAAGCTGATACTCGTTGCCGTCGCCCTTGTCTGAAAAACCGTTCTGGTAGCCGATATCGAGTCCCTCAAAGTCATCCTTGAGGATGAAGTTGACGACGCCTGCCATGGCGTCCGAGCCGTACACAGCGGATGCACCGCCGGTCACGACCTCGATGCGCTCGATCAGCGGAGTCGGTATGTTGTTGAGATCGACGGTGCCGTCATTGACGGAGGGATTCAGCCGGCGGCCGTTGATGAGCACCAGGGTTCTGGTTGGTCCAAGACCGCGCAAATCGACGGTCGCGGTGCCATCCCCCGGATTGTTCGACGTTGCTGAAAAGCCCGGCACGACCTGGGGCAGGATATTCAGCAGCTGCTCGATATTTGTCCGGCCGGTTGATTCGATAACGTCTGAAGTCAGCGTCGATATGGGACTGGTTGCAACAAAATCGTCGAGGCGGATACGCGATCCCGTGACGATGATTTCTTCTTCCGCGTGGCCGACACTGATAGTCAGGCTGGTGATGCACAGTGTAAAAAACATGCCACGACGGATGGCGTACAGAATCGGGTTTTGCATTGGTCCCCCTGAGGCAAATGGATTTCAGTAATTGATGGAACGAAGTCCGCAAGTTTTCCCGATGCCGATACTAGCAAGTGTATGGATGGACCGGGTATCAACTGGTCTGCAACCAGTGTGCCTGGCGTGCGCCCTGTGCGGCGGCGGGAAACAAGCCAGACGCTTCAAATATCCTCGCAATCGGGCACGTTGCCGTTTGCGAGTTTCGGCGAGAGCGCCGGTTCACCGACCGGATTAACGATCACCACCTGGGCCGGCGTATCGGTGCCCACAGCACAGAAAATGAAGTCACCGGAGTGTTGCTGGCTGTCCCCGGCGACCACGCGACCCGAGGGTTCGTAGCTGAACGCACGACTGAAAGTTTCGGAATTTATGACAAAGCCGGGAACCGGTGGCGAGACGCCAAGTATCAATTCGTCTGCATCGATGCCCTGATTCCGGTTGCTGTCAACGAATCGGATCCAGCCGGATTCCCAGGTGGTCTCCGCGCAGCTGCGCAGGTCAAGGCTCGGACATACCGCTATCGGTGCATTGCGTGTAATCGCTTCGCTGCGCGCCATATGCATGGTTGCGACCAGCTGGTTTACGGCAGTGGCGCGGGCATTGTCGCGCGCCAGGCTTTCCAGACCAGGGATGGCCAGCGACAGGCTGATACCCAGTACCGCGAGAGTGGTCAGGGTTTCCCCCAGCGTGAAGCCATGCTGGCGGGTGCCAGACTGCTGCATGACGGTTCCCCCTCCTCGAGGCCAAGACCGGAGTGAGGATAGGAACTGGCGCCGGCGCTGACGTTGAAGCGCGTCACGTCCCGGCCGGAAATAGTAAAATCGCAATCGGGGCTCTGTAGCGGATTGGCAACAACAATATGCCTGAGTTGGTATTTTTCCGGTGATTACGTAAACTTAGAGCGTGTCCAGTCCCTGGATGCTGTCAGTTTTTTCAAACACCCGTTTAGAGAGGTGAAGCGATGCGATGCGTCAAGACCGGGCTGGGTTCAGCTGCCTTGATACTGATTCTGGCCTTGCAGGGGGTTCATGCTGCTGAAGACGTGGGGCGTGTCTATGTGAAGGCTCTCGGTACCTATATCGATGCGGACAGCGACCGCCTGGTCGACGATGAGGTGGCCGGCGGAGCGCTGGGCTTTGGCTATTCCCTGAGCGAGCACTTCAATGTCGAGTTCGATCTTCAGAAACTGAACATGAACGGTGACCCGTCCTCAAATCCGGATCAGGACCAGACGGCGGTCAACCTGAACCTGATGAATATCTACAACCGCAGTGGGTTGTTCGCGCCGTACCTGCTGGCTGGTGCCGGCATCGTTAACACCGACATCAAGGATGGCAGCCAGGATCATGACGACCTGCAGCTGCAGGGCGGTGCCGGCGTACTGACCAGTCTGTGGAGTGATCGGGTCTCCTTGCGTACGGAAGTCCTTTACCGTTGGCAGGATGCATCGAGCAGCCTGAGCGATGTGCTGGTCAATGCAGGTTTCAGCGTTGCGCTGGGCAGCAAGGCAGTGCCGGCAGCGCCGGTTGCTGCCCCGGTGGCTGTTCCGGTCGTCGCAGCACCGAAGGACAGCGACAGTGATGGCGTGGTTGATACGGCTGACAAGTGTCCGGGTACAGTCGCCGGCGCCAAGGTGAATGCACAGGGTTGTGAACTCGACGGCGATGCCGACGGTGTCGTCGATCGTCTCGACGAGTGCCCCGGCTCACCTGCGGGCGCCAAGGTCGATGCCCGTGGTTGCGAAGAGTCGCTGGTCCTGCGCGGTGTGGTCTTCGAAAACGACTCGTCAAAGATCACCGCTCAATCTGAAATGATCCTCGATTCTGTAGCGGACATTCTCAGCAAGCGCACGCACTTCAAGCAAATCGAAGTGCGCGGACATACGGACAGCGTCGGTACAGATCAGTATAACCAGAAGCTTTCGCAGCGGCGTGCCGATGCGGTCAAGGCCTACCTGGTAAGCAAGGGATTGGCGGCTGGCCTGTTCACGACCAAGGGCTTCGGTGAGTCAGAGCCCATTGCGCCGAACGATACGGCTGATGGCCGCGAGCAGAATCGCCGTGTAACGCTGGAGTTCAGTGCCGGCAAGTAATACGCGGAACAGATGGCTACCAAAGCCCCGGTGATCGTCAGGTCGCCGGGGCTTTTTTATAGGGGAGGCAGCTACAGGTACGATCACGCTGTGTCTGGCCGCTACGTTTCAAAAACCTGATGCTGCGATGGAACGTGGGTAAGCGCTGAGTCGCCTACCTCCGGTATTCCAAAGCTACAACATCGCGCCGACGCAGAAAGTGCCGGTCGTCCGGGAGCAGGGTGGTCAGCGGAGTTGCGAATTGAATCGCTGGGGACTGGTTCCGTTCTCGGCCAAGGGCATCCCGCCCGAACTCAGTACCATCAATGCACGGATAGAGACCATTGCCACGGTTGATCGCCCCGCCTTCGAATTGTTCTTTACGGCGACCTTTGCCGCGAGGGTTTCCAGCGATTACGCCCAATCGCCAGCAAACCAGTGGCGAGCAATGCACCCGTCGGAGGCAGCGGCACCACCGTTACTTGGATACTTTCTAATTCCGCTTGGACTCCAGCCAAACTAACCCACTGCGAGCTATCAGGGTTTGAAGCATCATAAACACCAGCCCAGATAAATCCCGCGTGCCACTGCGCTGGATACACGGGCAAGGTCAGTTCATCCGAGTCGATTATGCTAGTCCCGGGTCCTAAAAGAACAAGCGCGTAGTTCATGCGAATGTTTGACGTCGGATCGAGCAGGAATGTTTCGGCTGCCCACTCATCAACCAGGGGCGAACCATCCCAGAGAGCATGATCATCGTAGACTTCGATCTTGTTACTTGCGTACGCTGGAACCGTAGTCTCTCCAATGGATAGCGTGATGCTCGAAATGGCTCCGACGTATAGGCCGACGTTGGGGTCTGCATCAGAGTCCGCCGTTGCGCTCTCATACGAAAACGATAAAACAAGTTTGGTGTCATTAGACGGATGAGGGAACGGCAGAAGATTTGCCGGATCGGTAACAACCGGGAAATTGCCAATCGCCACGACATTCACTGTCGCGGCATAGCTCGGGATACCGCCTAATGTGAGGCTAAGCAGTATTGCCGCGATTCTTCGCTTGTTCATGTGGCGCCCCATTCTCGTAAGTTCTGACGCTGCGGCTCCTTCAGCAGAGCTGACTTTAAGGGATTACCGCATCACCCGGGAAGGCGAGAGACATAATCCCCCGCAATCCGCCAGATTCGCCGCTGCCCCAAAGCAAGAAACCCGCCGAAGCGCGGGTTCCCTGGTGCAGTCTGTTGCCCCTGGTTAGCTGCTGATCTTCCTGCGCATCGCGCCCATCAGGCCGAGGGCGGAGCCGAATAGCCAGGCGGCGGGGGGGAGCGGAACAGCGTTTAGCGTTACTACGAACGCCTGGGATCTCCCGGTAGGATTCAAGCCGTAGCCCGCGATTGTTCGACCGTCAGCAGACACGCCAGTCGCGTCTAACAAGGTCCAGCCCGTAAATCCGGTGGCGCCTTGCATCACTAGTATGTCGAACAGTCTTTGCATGCCGGCGTCAGGCGTCCAGACGAATGCCTGCGAGCCGGTAAGCGGGTCATCGGGATTGACTTGAGACATTCCCACAATGACCGATCCATCAGCGGACACGGCGCGAGCAGCGCTGCCCCGGTCACCACCCGGCACCTGACCGAGCAGAGTCGCAGGACCCTGATTCGTCCAGCGAACGGCATTGTTACGGAAGAGCAAAGAGGGCTCGCACTCAAGGCAGCTTGGGATATAGCTATTGCCAACAACTACCGAGCCGTCTGCTGATACCGCCAAGGCAGTCGTGCTTGTAGCCCCCGAGAGGGGCGTCAGGACGCTTATGCCCGACAGGGCGGTCCATTGAAAGGCCTGGCGGCCCGAACTCGCCCCGACGGTACCACCGGACTCGCCAACGATGACCAGGCCATCTGCGGAAATAGCGGTTGCCTGACTATAGGCACTTCCGCCGTGGGGCAGCGTCCCGATGGGCTGGAGGCCGTCAGATTCGGTCCAGCGATAGGCAATCGCACTCAGTGATCCGTCGCTGTACCCGGTGACGACGGACCCATTAGCAGATACCCCGGTCGCAATTTCGTAGTACCCGCCATACGGCAGGTATCCGAGGCTCTGCATTCCGCCGGCTGCGGTCCAGCGGAATCCCTCTGTCGCAACGTTACCTGGAAATGGGTCGCTCGGTCCTTGCAGAGCATTACCGGCACCCACGATAACCGAGCCGTCTGCAGACGCCGAGAAAGCGATACTGTTGTCCCCGCCAGGCATGAAGCCCAGACCCTGGGGGCTCCCGCCGTTGACCCATCTAAAGGCTTCGACTCGCCCATCGCTGAGGCCGGAACCGACCACAGTAGAACCGTCCGCGGAAATGCCGGGCCCTCTCCTCCAGAGGTAGCCGTCGGTCGGGTTCGCAAGGGGCGTGAAGTCTGCCGCGTGGCCCTGCATTCCCAGCAGGGTCAAAGCGAGCGTGCCGATGGCGAGTACTTTCATTACAGCGTCTCCCGATTGGTATTGATGGCGCGTCGCCGTCGTTCTTGGCGGATTAGCCCACAACTCGGCGTGCAGTTGACCCGGTTCCGCGGGTGCACTTTGTTTGCAGGCGTTAGCTGGTGATCTTCCTGCGTATCCATCCCATCACCCCTAGGGCAGAGCCGAACAGCCAGACGGCGGGAGGGGTGGGGACGACAGCGATATCGCCCGGCCTCACTGGCCAGACATACATGAGTTCGCTCTTAGGGGCGCGCGTTGTGCCCGACACAGGGGGGCCGCCGAACGGGAAGTACCATACGTGGTCGTCCACCGGATCCACAGTGCTGGAGGCATACGCTGAAGGAATAAAGCCGAAAAGGTAGTCGCCGCGGCCGACGTTATCAAACGGTGCGGACAACAAACCTCCCTGTATGCCGTTCCGGCATTTCATATAGCTCAACTGATTGTCACGAGCGAAATACTCGGGGATGTTGCATCCCTGCACGATGTACCCGTCCCCATTGACATCCATGTTGGGGAGTCTCCAGTCACTCACGCCCAGGTAACTGGCGGTGTTCATCGCCGCGATCCAGTCTTGTGCCACGTACCAAGTCATCACACCGGGTTCACCGGTGCACTGCGGATCGCTGGTACATATGCCGCTAACGCCGAAGCTGTTGGTCATAGCCAAGTTGGCATTGGCCAGCCATGTGATGTTTAGCACCGCGTCGTAATACGCTTGATAGTCCGTTCCACCTGGCGTCAGTGCCGCACGGCCCAGTAGGGCCGCCTGTGCAGTCACCGCTGCAAAGCAAAGCGCCATCACAGCCGCGATAGATCGAAACATTGTTCGTTCCCCGTGGTTCTTTTTATCTATTGGCACAACGCTACTCTTGCGAAGGCAATTAGAAACTAAGTATCAGCCGCAAGGATGCTCGAAAAATCACCCAAACGGGTGATACCCGTCCGTTACGTTAAATCCTCGCGAAGTCACCAGATTTTCCGCTGCGCGTAGATATCGAGAGCGGCAATGATGCGGCCGTCCAAGTCATGCCCGAAGGTGGTCTCAATAGGTCGGCGAAACACTCCAGCTACTCTAGGGCTAGGAGGTGTTTGGTATGAGACCCGGACGTCATTCGACGATAACAACTGCGCAGCGAGCCGAGTTCTGGCAGCGATATAAGGCCGGTGAGTCGGTCCTTGGGATCATTAATGCACTTGGACAGCAGCGCGCCAACATCTACCGTGTGCTTGAAGCCACAGGGGGGATCCCTCCTGTGGTCAGGACTCGGTCCCAGAGGGTGTTGCAGTTTAGTGAGCGCGAGGAGATCTCCCGAGGGCTTGCTGCGGGGGATTCATTTCGCAAGATTGCCAAACGGCTGGACCGAGCTGCTTCCACGGTCAGCCAAGAAGTTGATCGCCACGGAGGACGAAGGTGTTATAGGGCCGCTCGTGCAGACGAGGAGGCTTGGCACTCGGCCCGTCGACCCAAGCAATGCCTGCTCAGCCAAAACCGGACGTTGCAACAGATCATTGCCGTTAAACTGCAGCAGGACTGGTCTCCGCAGCAAATTGCAGGCTGGCTTAGGGAGCACTATCCCGGTCATCCGGAGATGTGGGTGTCACACGAGACGATCTATCGGAGCCTTTTCGTTCAAGCGCGCGGCGCTTTGAAAAAAGAGCTTATCGGCCACCTGCGCACAAAGCGGCGGTTTCGACGCTCCCGTCATGCCACCTATCGAGGGCAAGGTCGCGGAACCATCATTGACGCAGTCTCGATACGTGACAGACCGGCAGAGGTGGAAGATCGTGCAGTGCCGGGCTATTGGGAGGGTGATCTGGTGGAAGGCTCACGCGGAACCTACATCGCTACCCTGGTCGAACGGCAGTCGCGGTTTGTCATGCTGGTCAAACTGTCGGAGAAACGCACTGACGCGGTCGTAGATGCTCTCATCAAGGCGGTGCGCAAGCTTCCAGTCGCATTGCGTAAATCGCTGACATGGGATCGTGGAGCAGAGCTCGCCAGCCATGCGGTATTCACTGTCGCGACCGATGTAAAGG
>CAYJPG010000108.1:0-10032 GCA_964371995.1 uncultured Chromatiaceae bacterium
TCCTTGGTACTCTCCTCGATCATCAGCCCCCAGCTCATGCCGTCGCGGATACCGATACCCAGAAAACTCAGGATGACTTCGGCCTTGATCGCGCTGACAAATGCGATCGAGGCCTGCACGAGCAGGATGTGCGAGGTGTTGGGCAGGATATGCCGGAAGATGATCATGAAGCGCGACAGACCGATGGCATAGGCTGCCTCGATGTATTCCATATTGCGGAGTTTTATGACCTCACCGCGCACCAGCCGACCGGTGCCGATCCAGAACGAGGTGATCATGGCGACATGCATGGCATACGGGCTGCCGGCCAGCGAGTAAGCCACCGCAGCAACAAACAGGTAGAAGGGAATGGCGTCGAGTACGTTCATCACCCACAGCAGCAGCTCGTCGATCCAGCTGCCGGCAAAGAAACCCGCGAAGGCACCGAGTACGCCACCGATGATCGTGGCCAGCACCGCCACGACAACGCCGACTTCAAACGCGATCGATGTCGCGTAGATGGCCCGCGAGAAAATATCCTGACCGATGATGTTCGTGCCGAACCAGTGCGCCGCCGAGACCGGTTCCCACTTGCTGCCGCCGAGATCCGCCCAGTCCGTACCCCACCAGCCGCACCAGACGCCCAGCGCCGCCACAAAATAGATGAGGACCGCAGCGAGCCCGGCGACCCCGGTCCGGTCAGCGAGGAATTTGCGCAGCACTTTGCGCCATATGCTGTTTCGCCGAATCACGGCGCGCGCCCCGGCGACGGAAGAGAATTCATTCACTTTAGCGACACGCGCGGATCGACGGCCCGGTACAGGATGTCGTTGAGGGTCATGACAAAGACGAACAGGATCGCGGTCAGGCTTATGACCGCCTTAAGTACCGGCTGGTCACCGGTAATGATTGCCTCATAGGTCGCCTTGCCGATGCCGGGAATACCGAAATAGCTTTCGATCAGCAGGCTGCCACCGATTGCGACCTGCGGTATCGAAAACATGACGCGCGTGATGATGGGAATCAGGCAGTTCTTGAAGATGCTGCGAAAGAAGATGCGGCTGGAAGACAGTCCGAATGCCCTGGCCGTACGCACATAGTCACGCGTCATCTCTTCGACGAAAACCGAGCGGTAGAAGCGCGTCTCGTAGCCCAGTGCCACAAAGGTAGTCGCCAGGGTCGGCACGGCCACGTAACCGAGATATGCCGAAAAGGACTCCGCGTTCCAGCCGCGCACCGGGAACAGGTCGAGGCCGTCGCTTGAGCAAAACACGATCTGGAAAGCGATGATGACGATGAGAAAGCTCACGCTCATGCCGATGACGGCAATCGCCATGATCAGCTTGTCGGGCCAGCGTCCCCGCCAGAATGCCGCCGCCAGCGCCAGCAGTACACCGACGAGATGCCCGAGCAGGAATCCCGGCAGGATGAGGATCAGCGATACCGGGATGGTCTTGGCGAGCAGGGCCCTGACCGGCTCCCCGCTTGAGGAATTTCCAAAATCGAGCCGGACGAGTTCGGTCAGGTAGTCGAGGTAGCGCTGGACAAAGGACTGATCGTAGCCAAGCTGATGCCGGACCTCGATGATCTGCTGCGCGGTCGGGTTCTTGCCGAGCAACTGCCAGGTCATGTCGGGACCGAAGTAGACCATCAGTGCGAAGCTGACCAGCGTGACACCCAGGATCAGCGGGATACCGGTCAGCAGCTTTCGAAGCACGTACTGCATCAATTCCACAGATCAGCCTTCGGGTTGTGTGACGGGCAATACGTCAACGTACTTCAGAAAAAAGCCGCCGACAATTTCCCGATCAGGCACGGCGATGACATTCTTGTGCCACAGGTAGATCCGGGTACGTGACAGGCCGGTTATCGCCACACAGTCGTCGATTACCATCTGGTTCATGCGACGGTAGATTGCGGTCCGTTCCGGCGAAGCGAGCATGACTGAAGACTGCTCATAGAGCCGATCGTATTCGGGATTACGATAGTTTGCATCGTTCGAGCCGGGCGAGCCGTTGGGGCCGTAGAAGAGCTGCAGGGTGTTTTCAGCATCCGGATAGTCGAGACCCCAGCCCTTGGCGACCAGCGGCAACTCGCCACGTTTCCAGGCGCGCGAAATATCACCAAAGGTCGCGTAAGTCTTGCGCACGACCTTGTCGTGCGGGAAGCCGATCGCACGCATCCAGGCCCGAAACTGTTCAAAAAACAGTCGTTCGGTAACGCCAGCCGTCGTGCCGTACACCAGCGTCGGCAAATTGTCCGGGGTCCAGCCATTGTCGCGCAACAGTCGGCGTGCGCCGGCCACGTCAAGCGTCACGCTGTCGCGGGAGAGATCGGGATCGTATTCCGGGCTCACGGGCACGATGATGCCGGGAAAATATGTCGCAAGACCAAAGTACCAGCTCTGGTTACGCGCTTCCCAGTCGTAGGCCTTGATAATCGCGCAGCGCAGTGCCTTGTTGCGCCGGTTTCGATCCGCATCAGGGCTGTAGCCGAGTTCGGGAAAATCCATATTGAAGGAGGTAAATACGAAACCGGCCTCGAGGCCGGAATACATATGAAAGCGGGCCGCGTATTCCGGTTGCAGACGTATCGGACTCTTGTCGGCCAGTACACGGTCGATCTGCTCGATGGGCACCGTCGTGAATTGAATTTCATTGCCCTTGTTAAAAGAGGTCCATGCGGCACTCGATTCCGTAATGAAGTCGATCTCGAGACGGTCGATAAACGGGGGTGAGCGGCCCTCGATCGCTTCGATGCCGGTATAGGCCTGTTTGACGGGATCGTAGCCCTCAGCCTGCAGATCGACAGGCTCCTGACGATAGTGGGGGTTGCGCTCCATGACCACACGCGAAGAGTCGTAACTCACGCGCCGGAAGGGCCCCGCACCCACCGGATGCACGCCCAGCACCTTGCCGTACTTCTCGGCGGCTTCGCGGGGGACGATCGCGGAATATCCCTGGGCGAAGGTGTCGACAAGCTGCGGATAGGGGCGGGTCAGCTGGATCTCCAGCGTGTACCTGTCGATCGCACGCAACCCGGACACCGGCTGGTCGTAATCGGACCCGGCTGCCTTCCACTCGTCCAGTCCCGCGATGCGTCCTTGCCACAGCCAGGCACCCTGCGGCTGATTCTTCGGATCGAATTGCCGCTTGATCGAATAGACGAAATCCTCGGCAACCAACTCACGACCGCGTCCATCCGGAAAGCAGGGATCATCGATAAAGCGGACGCCCGGTTTGATACGGATGGTGTAGGTCAGGCCATCGGCGGAAACCGCCGGCAAATCAGCAGCCAGATTCGGTTTCAGCTGATAGGGGCGCGCGAGGTACTTGTAGGCGTAGAGCGTATCGTAGGCATTGACGACGACATGGTTCGCGTAAACATTGGCGGACTGCGTCGGGTCGAGGCTGGTCGGTGCCTGATCCATTGCGTGGCGATAGGTTTTCAGTCCAGGTGAGGCCGGCGGCTGGCGTGTCGATGTATCAGGCCCGCAGCCGACCATCATGGTGATTGCTGCGGCCAGAACCAGGGCTGAGACCGATTGCAGGGATAAATACCGCATTATTTTCTTTGTAAATCCCACTGATGTTCGAATATGCCCATAGTATTGACGAGATAAAACCACTTTATGCATATTAGAAATATAATGGGCATAACTATCTACGTTTATGCGTTTCTGCATGATTTATGGAATGAAGGCTAATGATTGCTCTGCTCCAAAGGGTCAAACGGGCATCGGTCAGGGTCAAAGGGGAGCAAATTGCTGCAATCGGGCCCGGTCTGCTGGTTTTGGTGGGTGTCGAGCGGACCGATAGCCAGGCACAGGCGACCCGCATGGCCGAACGCCTGTTTGCATACCGGGTTTTTGCTGATTCGACCGACCGCATGAACCTGAGCCTCCGGGATACCGGTGGCGAGCTGCTGCTCGTGCCGCAATTCACGCTGGTCGCGGATACCTCCCGAGGCAACAGGCCGGGTTTTGAGCCCGCTGCCAGCCCCGAATTGGGGCAGGCGCTGTTCAGACACCTTGCCGCAAGCACCAAAAGCCTCGGCTGTCCCACCCAGACCGGGCAATTTGGTGCAGATATGGACATCGAGCTGATCAATACCGGTCCCGCAACGTTTTTGCTGCATGTTCCACATGGCTGAACCGTAAGTATCGCGCGCCAAGCTGTGACGTTTGTCACCCGGCAGCGCGATAATCCGGCTATCCTAAGCGTATAAGGTATCCTGCATTTCTGCGCACTCGCTTCGTTATTACGGGAGAAGGCATCATGGGTCTCGGCGGTATCAGCATCTGGCAACTACTGATTATTCTGGTCATCGTCATTGCCATTTTCGGTACCAAGCGTCTCAAGGACATCGGTACGGATCTCGGCGGGGCAGTGAAGGGCTTTCGCAAGGCCATGAACGATGCTGAACAGGGACCGAGCGACCCCAAGCAGCTCGGCAAGGCCGATGCCGAGTTTTCGGAATCCGCCGAGCAAAAGCACGAAGCTGATCGGCACGGCAAAGCCTGACTGCGCCAATACCGGCCCGTAATATGTTTGAAGTTGGTTTCTGGGAGCTGGCCTTGCTGTTCGGCCTTGGACTGGTTGTCCTCGGCCCTGAAAAGCTGCCAAAGGTGGCGGATCAGCTCGGGCGATATGCTGGCCAGGCGCGCCGGATGGCGCGCACTTTTACCGATCAGATTCGCAGTGAAATCGAAGCTGAAGAACGCAGGGCAGCCAACAGCAGCGCTACAACAACGGGGAACACCCCTGATCCGGGTGCGCCCGAATTCAGCCGGCCTGGTGTAGCGGATTTGATCCCGAACGCCGCCGAGCCGGCTGCCACGGCTGAATCTGCAGAGTCACCGACTGTCGGGCCATAGCCTCGCGGGCACCGCATGGCCGACGATAACCACGCCGAGTTGCCGGAACAGTTGCCGGAAGCCAGCCTGATGTCGCATCTGCTGGAGCTGCGCTCACGCCTGCTGAAGGCCGGGGGCGCGGTTCTTTTGGTGTTCATCTGCCTGCTACCGTTCAGCCGGAATATCTTTAGTGCAGTATCCAGCCCGCTGATGGCACAGCTGCCGAAGGGCTCGACGATGATTGCCACGGACGTGGCCTCACCGTTCCTGACCCCCTTCAAGACAAGTTTCTATGTAGCCATCATGCTGGCCATTCCGGTAGTGCTTTATCAGGTCTGGGCGTTTGTAGCGCCTGGCCTGTACCGACGGGAAAAGCGGCTCGCCGTGCCACTGCTGGTTTCAAGCGTAGTGCTGTTTTATCTGGGTGTCGTGTTTGCCTATTTCGTGATTTTTCCGGTGATGTTCGGCTTCTTTACGGCAGCGGCTCCGGATAACGTTCAGGTGATGACGGATATCAGCCGCTATCTGGATTTCGTGCTGGTGCTGTTTATCGCTTTTGGCCTGGCTTTTGAGGTACCGGTAGTGACGGTACTTCTGGTTTTGATCGGCATGGTGAATATCGAGACCCTGACAGGGAATCGGCAGTATGTTTTTCTCGGTACCTTCGTGGTCGGCATGTTTCTGACGCCGCCCGACGTATTTTCACAGACGCTGCTTGCCATTCCGATGTACCTGCTCTACGAGTGCGGCATCCTGATGGCCCGTTTACTTTCGCGACCCGCGAAGGAGAACGTCAGCGACAAGCCCGCCTGAGCAAAGCTGCGCAATCGATAATGAGCAGCGTACATCCTCCAGCGAACCGCAGCGGAAGCCTGAACGGCGCACACCATCCCGCTGGCCTGCGCACACTGTTCTTTACCGAGCTGTGGGAACGCTTCAGCTACTACGGGATGCGCGCCCTGCTGGTGCTGTTCATGGTTGCGGCCATCGAGGACGGCGGCCTGGGCCTGACGGACGCGACAGCGACAGCAATCTACGGCCTCTATACCGCAGCTGTTTACATGGTCGCATTGCCTGGCGGCTGGATTGCTGACCGGCTGCTCGGCGCACAGCGGGCTATCTGGTATGGCGGCATCGTCATCATGCTCGGGCATTTCACGCTGGCGATTCCCTCGCTGTATGCCTTCTTTAGCGGGCTGCTGCTGGTCACCCTGGGTACCGGGCTACTGAAGCCGAATATCAGCGCAGTCGTTGGCGAACTCTATCCGCCGGGCGACGCGCGACGTGATGCCGGCTTTACGCTGTACTACATGGGCATCAACCTCGGTGCCGCGATCGGACCCCTGATCTGCAGCACGCTGGGCGAAAGCGAGCTGTTCGGCTGGCACTGGGGTTTTGCCGCTGCCGGAATCGGCATGTTTTTCGGGCTTGTCTATTTTCACTTCAGCCAGCCACTGCTCGGTGAAGCAGGCAGACACCCGTCGCTGCGAGCTGCGAATCCGGCAGACCGCCCGACCTTGCGCCGGGTCTGGCGGCGCGTGGTTATCGGTCTGGCCATTGTGCTGGGCATGGCCGGGCTGCTATTGGCAGGCGTCATTGAGATCGATGCCATCACGCTGGCTGGCCGTGCCACCATCGGCATCGTCCTGTTCGGCGCACTCTACCTGGCCTATCTCCTGCGCTTTGGCGGGCTTGAGGAGGACGAGCGTAACCAGGTGATTGCGATATTCATGCTCAGCATGGCGGCAGCGATGTTCTGGGCCGGTTTCGAGCAGGCCGGATCGACCCTCAATCTGTTTGCAGAGCGCTTTACCGAGCGGAACTTTGGCGGTTTTGAAATTCCCACCGGCTGGTTTCAGACCCTGAACCCGGTTTTCATCATCACCCTGGCGCCGGTCTTCGCGACACTCTGGATCCGGCTCGCAGCGCGTGGGCTTGAGCCGCGAACACCCGTGAAATTTGCATGCGGCCTGCTGATACTGGGTGCGGGCTTTGGCGTGATGATCGTGGCAGCCGGGCTGGTCGGCAACGGAGCAAAGGTACTGCCCACCTGGCTGATGACCACCTATCTGCTGCACACCATCGCTGAACTTACCCTGAGCCCGGTCGGACTCAGCATCACCACCAAACTTGCGCCGCGTCGCTACGTGGGGCAGATGATGGGCGTCTGGTTTCTGACCTCGGCCATCGGCAACCTGATTGCCGGACTTGCGGCGGGACGCTTCAGCACTGATGCCATCGATGCGATGCCCGCGCTGTACACGCAGATCGTGCTCATGACCTGCGGGACCGGTATCCTGCTGCTTCTGCTGTTGCGACCACTGCGCAGACTCATGGGCGCGGTCAAATAGCCGACCGTTCAGGCTGCGCGGATAATGGCGGCCCTGCACACCGATCAGGGAGATAAACCCAATGCCCGCTTACATCGTCTCAGTGGTAGAAGTGACCAACCCCGGTCCCAACTTCAAGAAGTACACCGAAGAGTCTGCGCGACTCGCACACTCGCATGGCGGCAAGTATGTGATCAGGGGCAAGTCGCCCAATGTTGTTTCCGGCACCTTGCTAGAGAAGAAGGCGCTCATCATCCTGGAGTTTCCCGGCATGGAAAATCTCCGTGCGTTCTACGACAGCGACGAATACCAGAAAGGCTGCAAGCCGCTGCGCGAGGGTACCGGCATCTACGACATCGCCTTTTTCGAGTCACCGCCGCCGGCCAGCGCCTGACCCTGGCAACGGCGCTGTTCATTCAGCGCCGTTATTCTTCACTGACGATCATGAAACTCGCATCGGCCTCGGCGACGACGCTGAGGTCGCTCGCCTTCAGCGCCCGGCCCTGCATGAAGGCAACCTTGCCTTTGCGTCGTATCAGCCGGCCTTCCAGCAGCACCGTTGTGCCGGTTTTCAGCGGCTGACGATAGCGAACCTCGCAGCGTGCCGTATGCGCCCGCGAGCCTTTGAGAAACAGCCAGTTCGCCATCACATCATCCAGCGCACTGTAGAGAATGCCGCCGTGGGTCATCGCGTCATAGCCGACATGATCCGGCCCGGGTGTGAATTCGGCACGGCAGATGTCCGTGTCATCGATACGGAACAGCAGCTGCAGGCCGCGTGGATTGCCCGGACCGCAGACGAAGCAGCGGTTAGCGTCGGAACGTATGCGTTGTTCGTTCAAGTTCTGCACCTCCGGCAGCCAGCACGACAAACCTGGCTTGTCACTCGCCCGGCCCTGCTCTTATGCTAGCCCGCACCGGGACTGAAAGCACTTGAGCGCCCCTGATCTGCCTGCGGGAGCATGTCGTGACCTACGACCAGAACAATATTTTCGCGAAGATTTTGCGCGGCGAGCTGCCGGCACAGAAGTTCTTCGAAGATGAGCGGACCATCGCAATACTCGATGCGATGCCGCAATCGGACGGCCATTCGCTGGTAATTCCGAAATGTACGGCGCAGAACATATTTGAACTCGATGCGGAGTTCGCCGGCGCTGTAATTCGCACCGGACAGCAAGTCGCGCGTACGGTACGGGATGTCTTCAAGGCAGACGGCATCACGTTGATGCAGTTCAACGGTGCCGAGGCCGGGCAATCCGTGTTTCATTTCCACCTGCATGTGATTCCGCGCTATGTTGACCGCCCCCTGCGCAGTCACGGGCGGGGCTTTGCCGATCCGGAGGTGCTTGCCGAACAGGCTGCCCGGCTGCGCACTGCCCTCGATAGCCAATAGCTGCGCCACCCATCGCCGGACGACGTGTTTTTCAGAAGGCGCGGGCCGCTGCGAAACCGGCCGTAGCCGCAGCAATGCCTACGGTCACCTGCAGAAACACATTGATCAGCGCAGTCATCGCCTGCCCGGACCGCAACAGCACCAGTGTCTCCAGGGAAAAGGCGGAAAAAGTCGTATAGCCGCCCAGCAATCCGACCACGAGCAGCAGGCGCGCACCGGTTCCGAACAGCTCCCGATACTCGACCAGACCCGCAAACAGGCCAATCAGCAGCGAGCCAGTGGCATTCACTGCAAAGGTACCGATCGGCAGCATGACGGCCGGGAACAGATGCTGGATCCTGTCGCTCACCAGGTAGCGCAGTGCGGAACCAAAGGCACCACCAGAAGCAACCAGCAGCAGATCTCGAAGATTCATCGCTATTTCACCCACTGGTGCGGATTCAGCGGCTGGCCGTTACGCCGCACCTCAAAATACAGCGCGGGCCGGGTCTGACCGCCCGTATCGCCCACATGCGCGATCACCTCACCGGCAGCAACCTGCTCACCGACCTGGTGTACGAGATCCTGATTGTGGCCATAGAGACTAAGGTAGCCTCCGCCGTGATCGATCACCAGTAACTGACCCAGGCCGGGCAACCAGTCCGCATACACGACCCGGCCATTGCGCACGGCTATGACATCGCTGCCGGCCGGCGCTGAAATCAGCACGCCGTCCCAGCGCATCTCACCACCGGCGCGCGACTGGCCGAAATCAGCCAGCAAGCTGCCCTTTACCGGCCAGCGTCCCTTGCCGAGCGGTTTGCCTGGTACCACCGCGGGGCCTTTCTGGTTGCGGGCAATCTGACGCGCAATCTCACGGAGCAGGTTTTCGAGCGTGCGGGCTTCGCTGCGTGCGCGGCTCAGCTGCTGATTGCCGCTGCGGAGCTGCTGGTCAAGATCACTGATGACGGCAGCGCGGGTACTGCGTGCCTTTTCGAGTTCTGCCAGCTGCTGCCGGCGTTTGCCTTCCAGGCTGGCGAGTTCAGCCTGCTGCTTCTCGACCTCTACCCGGTCACGATTGAGCTTCTCCAGGCTGGCCTGCACCGACGCCAGCAATTCACCGCGCTGACGGGCGAGGTAGCCGAGCCAGGTCAGGTGCCGGCCCAGCGCGCGCGCATCCTGCTGATTCAGTGTCACCCTGAGCATCTCATTGCCTTCGCTGATATGGACGAGCCGCAGCTGGGCGGCCAGATTCTCCCGCTGACGATCGAGCTCTGCACGAGTCTGTTCCATCTGACGGTTGAGCTCCGCAAGCTGCTTGCTGACCTGAGCCAGCTCGCGCCGGGTGCCGGCCAGCTGGCCACGCAACCGGCTGGCCTCGTCTTCGGCTGCACGCAGCTGCTTGTCCAGGTCCTTCCGTTTCGCCTGATCGCGACGGGTCTGTGTTTCAAGACTACGGATCTGCTTGCGCACCCGGGCCAGGTCATCCTCGGTCT
>CAYJPG010000109.1:0-9939 GCA_964371995.1 uncultured Chromatiaceae bacterium
CAACAACACCTATCTGGAACAGCTGAGCAATGCGGGCATGGTGTTCGCCGGGTTCTCCATCGATGGCCTGGTCGAAGTGATCGAGCTGCCCGACCATCCCTGGTTTCTGGCCTGTCAGTTTCACCCGGAGTTCCAGTCCAATCCGCGTGACGGCCACCCTCTGTTCAGTGGCTTCGTGCAGGCAGCACGCAAGTTCCGCACCCAGGCACTGCCGGCTGCAGCGCGGGCATGAAGCTGCTGGATTTCCAGGTCGGCGTCGACCAGCCGCTGTTCCTGATCGCCGGACCTTGCGTGGTCGAAAGCGAGACGCTGGCCGTCGAGACAGCCGGGCAGCTGCGGGATATGGCACGTCGTTTCGGTGTGCCCTTCATCTTCAAGTCCTCTTACGACAAGGCTAACCGTTCATCGTTGCAGAGTTACCGGGGGCCAGGCATCGTCGAAGGTCTGCGCGTGCTGGAGAGCGTGCGCGCACAGCTCGGTGTGCCGGTGTTGACGGATATCCACGAAGACAGTCCGCTCGATGAAGTGGCGGCAGTCGTCGATGTGCTGCAGACACCGGCATTCCTGTGCAGGCAGACCAATTTCATTCTCCGTGCTGCCAGTCAGGGCAAACCGGTCAACATCAAGAAAGGCCAGTTCCTCTCGCCGTGGGAGATGACCAATGTCGTCGCCAAGGCGCGGAGCACCGGTAACCCGGGAATCATGGTCTGCGAGCGCGGCTTCAGTTTTGGCTACAACAACCTGGTCAGCGACATGCGTTCGCTGGCGGTGCTGCGCGATACCGGTTGTCCGGTGGTGTTCGATGCTACCCATTCGGTGCAGCTGCCGGGTGGAAAAGGCGATGCCTCGGGCGGGCAGCGGGAATTCGTGCCGGTGCTGGCCCGTGCAGCTGTCGCGGCCGGCGTGGCGGGGCTGTTCATGGAAACTCATCCGGATCCGGATCGTGCACTCTCCGATGGCCCAAATGCCTGGCCGCTGCACTTGATGGAGAGTTTGCTGGAGGTCCTGGTCGAAATCGACCAGGTGGTGAAGAAGAGGTCATTGGCCGAAGCCGGCCTGGCGGAGCAGAAGACGCGATGAGCAAGATTGTCGAAATTCACGGCCGGGAGATTCTTGACTCCCGCGGTAACCCTACTGTTGAAGCCGATGTTCGGCTGGAAAATGGTGCCTTCGGACGGGCAGCGGTGCCCTCGGGTGCATCCACCGGTAGCCGTGAAGCGGTAGAGCTGCGCGACAAGGATCCGGCCCGCTATCTGGGCAAGGGCGTACTGAAGGCCGTTGCCAGCGTGAATGGTGAAATTCGCAGCGCGCTGACCGGCATGGACGCTGACGATCAGGCGGCTCTGGACGGGCGCATGATCAGCCTGGATGGCAGCGCCGGGAAATCACGGCTCGGTGCCAATGCGATACTAGCGGTCTCGCTGGCAGCAGCGCATGCCACGGCTGCGGGGCGTGGTCAGCCGCTGTTCCGGACACTCGGCCCGGGCAAGACCATGCCGGTACCGATGATGAACATCATCAACGGTGGTGCACACGCCGATAACAGCGTGGACATTCAGGAATTCATGGTGCTGCCGGTCGGTGCGCCATCCTTTCGTGAAGCCTTGCGCTATGGCGCCGAGATCTTTCATGCGCTGAAGGCCGTGCTCAAGGCGGCCGGGCTAAACACGGCGGTTGGTGACGAAGGCGGATTTGCGCCCGATCTGCCGTCCAATGCAGCGGCGCTGGATACGATCGCGGAAGCGGTACACAAGGCGGGTTTCAAGCTCGGTGGCGACGTATTTCTGGGCCTCGATGTGGCAAGTTCCGAGCTGTACAACAAAGGTGTCTACCGGCTGGACTCTGAAGATCGCAGCTTTGAGCCCGGGCAGTTTGCAGAGTATCTGGCAGGTCTGGTACGCCAGTATCCGATCATCTCGGTTGAAGACGGTATGGCCGAAGACGACTGGGCGGGCTGGGCGATACTCACCGGATTGCTGGGCAAACAGGTGCAGCTCGTAGGTGACGACCTGTTTGTCACCAATACGGAGATTCTGAGGCGCGGCATCAGCGAGAAAATCGCCAACTCGATCCTCATCAAGCCGAACCAGATCGGTACGCTGACCGAGACGCTGGCGGCGGTCGATATGGCTATCGATGCCGGCTACAGTGCCGTGATTTCACACCGTTCAGGTGAAACCTCGGATGCGACCATTGCCGATATCGCGGTCGCGACCCGTGCGACGCAGATCAAGACCGGGTCGCTCTGCCGCTCTGACCGCATGTCGAAGTACAATCAGTTGCTGCGGATCGAGGAAATGCTGGGGCGCGAAGCGCGGTATGCTGGCGCCGATGCGTTTCCGGTGAAACTGAAGTTCTGATTTTGGGGGCTGGCACCATGGCGATACGCGTTGCGACCGGCGTTCTCGCACTGCTGTTCTGTTTGCTGCAGTTCCGGCTCTGGGTGTCCGATGACGGTTTTGCCGAGGCCTCCCGGCTGGCGGCGCTGATTACACAGCAGACCGACGAGAACACCCGGCTCAATCAGCGTAACCAGCGCCTGGAAGCCGAGGTCGTCGATCTGCGCAAGAGCGAGGGAGCCGTCGAAGAGCGCGCCCGCGCTGACCTGGGCCTGATCGGGCCGAACGAGACCTTCTATCTATTCAGCGCCCCGCGACCGACCGGCTGATCGCGGCCCGGGAAGCGCATCGCGTGCTGCACATCCAGCATCATGAAAATATTGCGGAGATCCGCATGGATCGCCCGCCCGCCAATGCGCTGGATCATGAACTGGTTGGGAAGCTGCTGGCCGCACTCGATACCGTACAGGCGAGCCGTGCGTCCGCACTGGTCCTCACCGGCCGGCCCGGCATGTTCAGCGGTGGGCTCGATGTGCCTGCCCTGATCGACTGTAAACGGCCGGACATCGAGCGTTTCTGGCAGCAGTTCTTTCTGCTCACCTGCCGGCTCGCCGCCAGTCCGGTACCGGTCATCGCCGCACTGTCCGGACATGCCCCGGCGGGCGGTGCGGTTCTCGCCTTGCAGTGTGATTACCGCATCGGCGTAGATGGCAACTTCAAGATCGGTCTCAACGAAGTGCAGGTCGGACTGCCAGTGCCCGGCACCATCCTGCTGGCGCTGGAACAGGTCATCGGGCCGCGAATGGCGCGTCGTATTTCAACCCGCGGTACCCTGTTGCCAATGAATGAAGCGTTGGCCATCGGCCTCGTTGATGAGTTGGTCGACGCGGAAAGCCTTATGCCAACCGCGCTGACCCGTGCGCGGGAACTGCTGGCTTTACCACCCGTCGCCATGAATACCACGCGCCTCGCGGGCAAGGCCCGCCTGATTGAGGCGTACAGCAATTGCAGCGATGTGGCTACCGCGACGGACTGGTGGTTCAGTACGGAAACCCAGACCGAGATGCGAAAACTGGTGGAGCGGCTGGCAAAAAAGTAAACGGTGACCGTCTGCGATTATGCCATGAACCCAGGGATGCGAAGCGCCGGCGCCTTATCCATTTTCGTCAGGGCAGGACTCGCATGATGCAAACTGAATCCGGACCCTCAGCGAGCGCCGCTGATTGCGGCGCCACTGTCGTCATTACCCACCGCGTACGCCATGGCCACCAGCCCGACTACGAAGCCTGGATCGACGAGATCGGCCCGGTCTGCAGCGCCGCGCCCGGCTATCTGGACTGGCAGATCATCCGCCCGGTCGCCGGTCTGACCTCGAACTACACTGTCGTCATCCGTTTTGACTCGCGCAAGAATCTGGAAAGCTGGATGCGGTCGCCAGAGCGCAACCGGCTGATAGCAAAAGTCAGACCGATTCTCTCGACCGACGACGACTTCTTTATCCGCACGGGTCTCGACTTCTGGTTCGCTCCCGAGGGTGCCCGCGCGAGGCTGCCGGTACGATGGAGACAGTTCCTCATCACCTGGTCGGTGATCTACCCGCTGGTGCTGGGTGTGCCGCTGCTCGTGACACCAGTCCTGCGCGCCGCCGGTATCCCGCGAACACCCTTCGTCGATGTACTGGTGGTCACTGGTGTGATCGTCGGGTTGATGATCTACGTGGTCATGCCGCACTACACGAGGCTGGTGCATCGGTGGTTGTTCAGGTAATGAAGTTCATGACAGGAGGAGCAGGCGATGGCGAAGGATTCAGGAATTGATCGACGCCGGCTGATTACCGGCATCACCGGACTTGCAGGCCTTTCCGTCCTTGACGGCATGTCTGGCGTTGCCGCTGCAGCTGACAAGCGCATGCAGGGATCCGGAACAGACGTCAGTGTTCCTGCCAACGGCCGTGCCTATGAGCGCAAGCCCCTGCGGTCCGAGCTTGTCGCCGTGGCTGCCGTGCAGTCGCGGATTCGTGCCGTCGATGGCCAGAAGCCAGGGCCCGGGATTCGCGACAATCTGGCGCACATGCTGGAGCTGATCGACAAGGTCCAGTTTTTCGGTGGAACCAAGGACTTGCTGTGCTTTCACGAGTTTCCCCTCCAGGGCTGGAATCCCTGGGACCGCAAGGAACTGGAGCGGCTTGCCATCGAGATTCCGGGGCCGGAAACCGAGGCAATAGCGGCCAGGGCCCGCCAGTACAACTGCTATATCCAGTTCGGTGCCTATGCGGTAGACAAGGACTGGCCCGGTCACATCCTCAGCCTCACATCGATCATCGGGCCGACCGGTGAACTGGTCGCAAGCGACTGGAAGGCCCGCAACATTGTTGGCGTCTTTCCGGGCTTTGAGCTGGTAACCACCACGATCTACAACGTGCTGGACCGCTACATCGAGATGTATGGCGCTGACGCCGTCATTCCGGTGCACCGTACCGACATCGGCAACCTCGCTACCTCGTCCACGCAGATGGAGCCGGAACTGTTCCGTGCGATGGCACTGAAGGGCGCTGAAGTCCTGCTGCGCACGGCGTCAGGTGGCTTTAATGCCGACGATATCCGCATGGTCTCGGCCTACAACCGGGTGTATTCGGTGATCGTTAATAACGCAGTGTCGCCGGAGAACCCCGGCTTCCTGGATGATGCCAACGGCGGCGCCGGTGGCTCGGCAATCCATGGGCCGCGCGGTGAATCGCTCGCCGAGGCGGATTCGAAATTCGAACAGGAGGTTGTGGCCCGGCTGCCGCTTGCAAGCTATCGCCAGACGCACCAGATCCCTGATGTGCATCTGGCTCTCTACCAGCCGGTGTTCGACCGTTATCAGCCGCGTCAGGCACCTGGTCTGTTCAGTCGCTATCTGCCCACTGACCTGAAGGATGCGAAGCGTTTTCTCGATGAAAAGAACAGCTGGCGCTGATTCACTTCAGCAGCGGATGATCCTTCGGCAGCTGGTGTGCGTACCACATGGCGATGCGGTGACGGAGCGTTTTTTCCGCGACCTGCGCTTCGGGCAGCGGCGCAATCTTCTTGTCGTGGACCAGAAGCCGGTACACGTACAAGAGCTTCTCGCTCGCTGAGTCGGTCTTCTCGAAGACGACGGCGCCCCGGTTCTCTGCATACTTCATGGCAGCAGCCAGACCAGCCTTGAAGAGTTCGGCTTCGTGTTTGAACTGATTCATGCGTAAAGCGCGATCCGCGCGAGGGCGATATCTGCCTGGAATTCGCGCATCCAGCCGAGAATGGCAATTCGATTGACCCGGCCGCTGTTCAGGGGTGCCTTGACTCCGTTCGGTTTGAATTCATCCCACGCTATCCGCACCTGCTGCCATTCCGGTTTGGCAAAAAACGTGTACCGGTAGGATTCGTCGTACCATCCACAATCGGCCGTACGCACATGCACGTTATAGTCTTCACTATTGCCGTGCACCAGCAGCTCTATCCCTTTGTACGCTGATCCGTCGAGTTCGGCGTCATGGCTGCCGAAATACATCGCCATCTGTATGAACCCGCCGTTGCTCTCGCGGGTAACCTTGCCGGTAAGGCGCATGCAGTTTTTGCCATCGACGGTTGCCTTGTTGAGACTGGCATCTGATACGCCGCCCATCACCCGATCGCTGAATCCGCGCCAGCCTGCGCCGGACAGCACATAAGGCTCGGCGCCGGAAAAATCACTCAGAATCAGTGCGTCGGGCTTGTCATTCACGGGTTTATTCTCCTCGCCTGACGCAGCCCTGAAATAGCCGGTCAACGGCAAAAGTCCTGCCGCGATCAGTATAGTGCGTCGATTCAGGTGCACAGGCATGTTCCTGTTCGTTGTCGGACGGAAAAATCAGCATACACCTGTCATGTGGCAAGAACCGGCAACCTGCGTATGCGCGCCCGCGTGGCAGCATAAATTGCGTTGCACAATGCGGGCGCTACGCCTGGCAGGCCGGGTTCTCCAACGCCGCCCGGCCGGAGCTGCTTGCTTGCGATCAGATGCACTTCGATGGCCGGGCTGTGTTCCAGTCGCAGAAACGGATAGGTGTCGAAGTTCCCGGATGCCACGATGCCGGCCCGGATTGCGACATGGCCATACAGTGCGGCAGAGAGGCCATCGACAATAGAACTTTCCATTTGCGCAACGACGTTATCCGGGTGCACGATCGGGCCGCAATCTACGACGCAGATCACGCGCGTCACCTTCGCAAAATTTCCGTCTTTCGTGCTGACTTCTACGGCATGTGCGACGACCGTTGCGTGTGATTCGGCGATTGCATAACCGATCCCATGCCCCGGCCCGGCATTCCGGTTCCTGGCCAGTTCTTCTGCCAGTTTGTTCAGTACCTGCAGATGCCGGGGCCTGTCTGCCAGTGCCCGGCGGCGAAAGTCCAGCGGTTCGATATTTGCAGCTGCCGCCAGTTCGTCAATAAAGCTCTCGACGAAAAAGGTGGTCCACGAGTGCGCGACGCTGCGCCAGAATCCTGCCGGCACATGGAGGTCGACCGGCACGAAGCCAATGCGCAGGTTCTGCAGCGGATAGATCGGCGGGTTGATCGCCTCAACCACCGTCTTGTCGCCGCTTGCCTCACCACCGCGTGGCGTCGGTGTGCGTGTTTCGTAGCTGGCCACGACAGATTGCGTAACCAGTTTGTAGTCGAGCGTGCCAGGCATGCCGTTGCGGTCAAGACCGCCACGGATGCGACACGTTGCTGCCGGCCGGAATGCATCGTGGCGCATATCCTGCTCCCGCGACCAGAACAGCTTTACCGGCCGATTCGGCAGTTGCACGGCGACCGAAACTGCCTGCTCGATGAAATCCATCTCGGCCCGACGACCGAAACCGCCGCCCATAAATGTGGTGTGCAGCGTTACCCGGTTCTTGTCGAGACCGCTCAATTGCGCGGCAATGTCGCGGGCTATGGAGTTGGCCTGGGTCGGTGCCCATATCTCCAGTGCATCACCGGTGTACAGAGCGGTGCAGTTCATGGGTTCCATGCAAACATGTGCGAGGAACGGTACTTCGTAGTCAGCCGATACAAAGGCGTGTTCGTCCAGCTCCGCAACGACTGCATCGAAACTCTTCCTGCCATCTGTTTCTGCACCGGCATCCGCGACCGTATCCCGAAAAATAACCGGCTCGGCATCATCCAGCATCCCTCTGTATTGCGCGGCCAGGCGGATATTGTCCGCCAGCTCACTTTCGACGGCCGAGGATGTGACGGTGATGTGTTGCACGGCCTGCAAGGCCTGCCAGGAGTTATCAGCGACTGCCGCGACGGCGCGCTCCAGGCCCTGTGTGCCGGCTTTAAGGATCTTCCGTACGCCGGGCATGTTCTCTGCGCCGTTGGTGGAGAAGCTGGCAACCTTGCTGCCCGCGACGGGGCTGTGCACGACCGTGGCATACAGCATGTCGGGCAATCGCACGTCGATGCCGAAGATCGCTGTGCCATCGATTTTCATCGGTGTGTCGAGGCGCGGGGGATTGTGACCGACCAGGTTGTAGTCGGCCGGGTCTTTCAACTGTACCGAGGCGGGCGGTGTCTCGCTCGCAGCTTGTTCTGCCAGAGCGCCGTAGGAGAGTTTTCGTTTGTTGGCGGCGTCGACGACGTAGCCTTGCTCCGTGTGCAAGGCATTGATTGACGTGCTCCACTTGCGTGCCGCCGCAGCCATCAGCATTTGTCGCGCCGCTGCGCCGGCCGGCCGCAGCGTGTCCCATGCATCAATCGTGCTGGAACTCGAGATCGTCATCGACATGCCCAGCGCATGAAATGCCTGGCGTATCGCCCACGTGCCGGTGGCTGCGCGCAAGCTGGCAGCCGGGTCACCCAGCGGCTGACCATTCATCAGCATGCCGAAATTGTAGTAGTCGCGATCCACAGGGACGAATTCAAAGCGAACATCATCCCAGTTCGCGTCGAGTTCCTCCGCAAGCAGCATCGCAAGTGTGGTCGTGATGCCTTGGCCCATTTCTGCGCGATGGACGCCGCAGACGACAGTGCCGTCCGGCGCAATCTTCAGCCATGCATTGAGTGGTGCGCCGCGCTGACCGCTGGCCGCGAACTTGTCAGTTGCGGCGCCGTCATCGAGCGCAATATAGCCGTAACCAATGATGAGGCCGCCACCAAGGGCGACACCGGACAAGACAAAGCCGCGGCGCGAAAGCATGGGTCGATTCTAGCGGGTGTCAGCGGTCATTGGCCGGCGCCCGCGTCAATGGTTGGTACTGGGCTAGGATAGAGGAGGAAAAATTGCAGGGAAGTCAGTCATGGGCATTATTCGTGCGACCAGTGCCTGGGAGGAACGCCAGATCACCCGGTTTCTTGCCGACGCCGTAATTCCGCTCAGGCTTGCGTGCGTCGACCGCGATGGTGATCCGCTCGTCTGTTCACTGTGGTACCTCTATTCGGAAGGCGCGCTCTGGTGCGCAACACGGCAATCTGCGCGTGTGGTTGCCTTTCTTGAAGCAGAACCGCGCTGCGGTTTCGAAGTGGCGCCGGAAACCATGCCCTATCGTGGAGTGCGCGGTCAGGGCAGGGTTTCGCTATCGGCTGCGCAAGGTCCAGGCTTGTTGCTGCGCCTGATCGACCGTTATCTGGGCAACCGTAATTCCGCCTTTGCGTCATGGTTAATCACCCGCTCAGCGGATGAGGTCGCCATTCGCATAGAAACGGACTGGATGACATCGTGGGATTTCAGCAAGCGTATGGATCAGTGATGAATCCGGTTTGACGATGCTGCCGAAAGCATAAGTACGCCAGCGGTGGTCGTCTGGCCCCTGAGGAGTACTTATATATGACGTACACAGCCCGGAAAACAAAGCCTTTTATGGCCGTGGCGCTGGCAGCTCTGCTGCTTGCTGGCGGCTACGGGTCCGCTGCCCATGCCGGCCAGAGTGCAACTGCCGCGCCTGGTAATGTGGTCGAAGTGGCGATTGGTGCCGGCTCATTCAAGACACTGGTTGCAGCGATCAAGGCCGCTGACCTCGCCGGCGCTCTGCAGGCCAAAGGCCCGTTTACAGTCTTTGCGCCTACCGATGCGGCTTTTGCGGCGTTGCCGCCAGGTACGCTCGATGATCTGCTGAAGCCTGCGAACAAGGAAAAGCTCAAGAGCATCCTGCTGTATCACGTCGTGCCGGGCAAAGTCATGTCGGGCGATCTCAAGGGCACCATTAATGCCAAAACACTCGACGGCCAGACGGTCAAGATCGTTGCCAGCGGCATGGGTGTGACGGTTAACGGAGCCGACGTCGTGACGGCCGATGTTGCCGCGAGCAACGGCGTGATCCACGTGATCAACGCGGTAATACTGCCTCCCGCCAGGTAGTTATCAACGAGTCCACCCTGCCTGGCCCCCCAGGCAGCGCGGCCGGCTCTAAGCCGGCCGCACCTTTTTCAATTCGGGTAAAAAAGCGGCGTAGAAAGAGGCCTCGACGGACGGCGGGTTTGAATGTCCTATACTTTGGCCATGAGCGTTGCGTCCGGCAGACCCATTGATTCGATCCGCGATTACGTCGCGGCGCTGGAGGCGCGGGGCCGCCTGCTGCGTATCGATTCGATGGATCAGGATCAGTATGAGAT
>CAYJPG010000110.1:0-9500 GCA_964371995.1 uncultured Chromatiaceae bacterium
ACGGGATAGTTTCCGTCAGACTCTCCCTGCCAGCCCTTCACACAGGGGCTCCTCCTATGCTCCCGCACACCGACGCAATACACTGAGGCCGGTGCCGAAGGGCAGGTCCAGGAGCTGCAGCGCCGGGTCCCGGCGCAATTCGCTGATGTAGTCACGCACAGTGACCTGGTAGGTCTTGTCCGGGCCGTAAATCGGGGAGCTGCGCTCGCCCATGCTGTCATGAATAAGCACGCAGGCTCGCGGCGCCAGCTTGTCCGCGAAGGCCTCGTAATCATTCCGCACCTGCTCAGCCGTGTGATACCCGTCGACGAACAGCAAGCCGATATCCGCCATCTGGCGCCAGGCATCCGTACCGACGAACTGCTGGGTCGTGCACAGCCGATGACGGATGTTGTCGATGCCAAAGTCGGCAAAGTGGCGCTGCGTCTGCTGCGGATCCTTCCAGAAATCATCGACCAGCGAAGGATCGATGAAGGTCACCTCACCGGAATCCCGGTTATCCTGAAGTGCCCTCGCGATCACCATCGGCACAAAACCCCGCCACGAGCCGATCACCACTGCATGTCGGGGCCGCACGAGCCTGGCCAGACCGTAATAGATCCAGCCCAGACCAAGGTTGAGATCCTCTGCCGACTGGTTATGGCCCATCCGCAGCAGTTCGGGATGGGCATACAGTCGGCTTATCCATGCATCGAGATTGTCTGTCCGTTTCAAAAGCCCCTACCCCCGCTATCAGGCAATTGCCGGCCGCCCACGCGCTAGACTCTAGCAGCCTCGCGATCGTATTGAACCATCGGGACTGATTCCGGCAATTGCAGCGTCTAAGCTGCAGTCAATACAGCTTACAGATACACCACGGGAGACTGCGGAATGACGGGCAGCGGAAATCAGGCCATCAGCAAGGTTCCGGCAGTTACGCTGGTGTTCTGGTTGATAAAGATCGCAGCCACCACGCTCGGCGAAACCGGTGGCGATGCGGTGTCAATGTCGATGAACCTGGGATACCTGGTCGGCACCGTGATATTTGCCGCCATATTTGCTGTGGCTGTCTTTGCCCAGATCGTCGCAAAGCGATTCAATCCATGGCTGTATTGGATAACCATCGTTGCCACGACAACCGTGGGGACAACGCTGGCCGACTATGTCACCCGCTCCATGGGTATCGGCTATGCCGGCGGCTCATCGCTGCTGTTTGCCCTGCTCATCACTTCGCTCTTTGTCTGGCATCGCGATCTCGGCTCCATATCCATCGATACCGTCAGCACACCTCGAGCAGAGGTCCATTACTGGCTGACCATCATGTTCTCGCAGACGCTGGGCACTGCACTGGGGGACTGGACTGCAGATACGGCCGGTCTCGGTTACGTGGGAGCAGCGATCATTTTCGGCGCGCTGCTGGCGATGGTGGCGGGTGCATATTTCTGGACCACCCTATCCCGCACCTCGCTCTTCTGGACCGCATTCATTCTGACCAGACCGCTTGGCGCGGTGGTCGGTGATTTTCTGGACAAGCCCGTTGAAGCAGGCGGTCTGGCCCTCAGCCGCTACTCGGCATCAGCTGTACTGCTGCTCTTCATGGTGGCCTGTATCCTGTTTTTTCGGCATCGCGCAGCAGAGCGCCCGCACTGACCCGGACCATCCATCCGGTGCTGCACCACTCAGGAACGGCGGCGCAGCGGCACCACTTTTGACTTTGGCTTTGTGCGTCGCTGCTTCGGGGCGCTGGCATCCTTCGCAGCTGCGCTGTCGGCGACCACCACCGCGCGCACTCGTGCCACGCGGGCAGCCGGAAACGGTGCGCCGCCGGCATAGAGATCGGCCAGCACGCCGGCCTTGTCGGCACCGGTCACAAACCAGATGATGCTCCGCGCACGGTTGATTACCGGCAGGGTCAGCGTCATGCGCGAGTAACCATGATGCTCACCGGTGATGGCAACCGTGCGATCTTTCACCTTCAGGGCGGGATCACCGGAAAACAGCGAAGCCGTATGCCCGTCAGTACCCAGGCCGAGATGCACCGCATCGAGAACTGCCGGCACACCGGCCAGCTGCTCGATCCCGCCGGCATATTCCGCCGCTGAACCCAGCAGGTCGGCGCGATCGACCCACATGGGATACAGATTCCGGCGCGGCAAGGGACCATTGGTGACCAGCAACTCTTCGATATTGGTCAGGTTTCGCGCCGCGTCACCGCGTGCCACGATCCGCTCGTCAACCTGAAAAACATGGATCGCCTTCCAGTCGAGCGGCTGGCGCACCAGTTCACCCAGCATCGGCAGCGGCGAACTGCCACCGCTGAGCGCCAGGGTCGCACGCGTGCGGCGGGCGATACCGATACCGAGTACGGTGGCGATCAGCCGTGCGGCCATTGCGGCCGCCTCCGCCACGGTTTTTTCAACTTCCAGCCGCATCCGAGCCTTCCCGATCCGGGCGGCTAGACGCCGCGCCCGATCCCGTTCTTGCTGGGGTTGTACCAGCCGCCGGACGCCGCAACCATGCGGTCGGCCTCACGCGGGCCCCAGCTGCCCGGCTCATAGCGATACACCGGCCCACCAGTGTTGATGATCGGATCGCAAATGGCCCATGCCGCCTCCACGCTGTCCTCACGGGCGAACAACGTCGCGTCGCCGCCCATCGCATCACCGATCAGGCGTTCATAGGCTTCCTTGGCCTCACTGGTGGAATTGCAGACGTATAGCTCAACCTCCTCGCCTGCCATCCGCTCACCCGGCGACTTGGTACGCGCGCCGGCCGCGATCGCCACCTGATCGGGGCCCAGCCGGAAACGAAAATAATTGGACTGCGGCGGTACCGGTTCATCGAACACCTGCTGCGGTGGCGCCTTGAGGATCACCATCACCTCGGTCGCTGTCACCGGCAGCGACTTTCCGGCACGGATGAAGAAAGGCACACCCTGCCAGCGCCAGGAGTTCAGGTGCAGCTGCATCGCTGCGTAGGTTTCCACTTCAGAATCCGGCGCCACGCCAGTATCGCCGCGATAACCCCGGTACTGCCCGCGCACCAGGCTCTGCCCGGAAAATGGACTGATCGCCCGCAATACCTTGATGCGCTCGTCGCGCTGCGCCTCACCCCAGTAACCGACCGGCGGATCCATGGCCAGACTGGCAACGACTTCGAGCAGATGATTCTGCACGACATCGCGGATTGCGCCCACCTCCTCGTAGAACTTGCCGCGGCCTTCCACGCCGATGGTTTCAGCCATGGTGATCTGCACGCTTTCGACGTAGTTGCGGTTCCAGATCGGCTCAAGAAAAGAGTTGGCAAAGCGGAAATACAGCAGGTTCTGTACCGGTTCCTTGCCCAGGAAATGATCGATACGAAAGATCGACGACTCACTGAATACCTGGTGCAGGGTTCTGTTCAGCTCTTTGGCTGAAGCGAAATCGCGGCCAAAGGGCTTCTCGACGACAACGCGGGCATTTTCGGCACAGCCCGATTCGCCCAGCAGCTTGACGACCGGCCCGAACAGGCTGGGCGGAATGGCCAGATAGAAGAGCGGACGCTTCGCATCTTTCAGCGCCTCCTTGAGTCGCGCGAAAGTCGCCGGCTCATGGTAGTCACCATCCACATAACGCAACTGTTCGATCAGCTTCCCGGCGGCCGGCGAATCCGCACTGCCAGTACGCTTTTCCAGGCTGTCGCGGACACGATCCCGGAACTGCTCCAGGCCCCAGCCCGAGCGCGCCACGCCGATCACCGGCACATCGAGTGAACCGCGCTTGACCATCGCGGCTAGCGCGGGGTAGATCTTGCGATGGGCGAGGTCTCCGGTCGCACCGAGCAGCACCACGGCATCGGATTTTTCGGTCACTTGCCGGGTTCCTTGTGGCCGCCGAACTGGAAGCGCATCGCCGACAGCAGGCGGTTGGCAAATTCTGCCTCGCTGCGTGACTCAAAGCGTGAATAGAGTGCAGCTGAAAGCACCGGCACGGGCACCGCGGTGTCGATGGCGGCCTTGAGCGTCCAGCGACCTTCACCCGAGTCGGAAACGCGGCCCTGAAAACCCGTGAGCTGCGGATCCTCGGACAGCGATGCTGCGGTGAGATCCAGCAACCAGGATGTCACCACACTGCCACGCCGCCACAGCTCAGCTACCGCACCCAGATCAAAGTCGTAAAGGTAACGCTCGGGATGTTCGGGAACACCCGGGCCATCAGTGCGGCCGGCACCGGCATGACGCAGCAGATTGAAGCCCTCGGCATAGGCCGCCATCATTCCGTACTCGATGCCGTTGTGCACCATCTTCACGAAATGTCCGGCACCCGGCGGACCACAGTGCAGGTATCCTTTCGAGGCCGGATCATCCGGGCTGCGGCCAGCGACCGGCTCGATATCGCCAGTCCCGGGCGCAAGGTCCCTGAAGACCGGCTCCAGCCGCTGCACGGCCTCCCGTGCACCGCCGATCATCAGGCAGTAGCCGCGTTCGAGGCCCCAGACACCGCCGCTGGTGCCGACGTCTACAAAGTGAATACCCGCCGGACTGAGTGTTTCAGCCCGCCGGATTGCATTCTCAAACGGTGAATTACCGCCGTCGATCAAGGTATCGCCGGCCTGCAGGTGCGTGGCGACAGTCTTCACCACGCCTTCGACAACTGGCACCGGCAGCATGATCCATACCGCGCGCGGTGGTTTGAGCAGGGCGATGAACTCGTCGATCGACGCCGCACCCTTTGCGCCCGTATCAGTCAGCGCCTTGACGGCATCGGCATTGGCATCGAAGACCACGCATTCATGGCCGCGCCGCATGAGACGGCGCACCATATTGGCACCCATCCGGCCCAGACCGATCATTCCGAGTTGCATAGCCACTCCCCAAAGCCGCAGAAGGCCACTGCCTGGCCGGATCTCCACAGAAGGCTGTCGGCACCGCGCAGCGCAGCTTGAGGCAAACACGCAACCCGGCACCCGCAATCGTGACACGAGTGTACTTTGGCAAATTCGGCGGCGCACGCGACAATAGGCCATGTTCCGCTCAACCCCCTTTTTAAGCTTTGGTTTCCGGCCCTTCTTTTTGCTGGCCGGTCTATTGGCCGTGCTGGGCATGGCCCTGTGGCTGCTGGCCATCAATGGATCGCCATGGCCGGTGCAGGCCAGCCGGTCTACTTTCTGGCATGCCCATGAGATGGGGCTCGGTTTTGGCGGCGCGGTGATGGCCGGTTTCATTCTCACCGCCGGGGCCAACTGGACTGGAAGACCACCGATCCAGGGTCCGTTGCTCGCCTGCCTGGTCCTTGGCTGGTTGTGTGGCCGGGCGGCGATGCTGTACAGCGGATTGCTGCCGGCAACGCTAACGATGCTGCTCGACCTGCTTTTCCCGGTGCTGCTCGGTCTCCTGGTCACACGTGAGATCGTCGGCGCACGCAACCGGCGCAACTATGGCGTGCTGGCCATCGTCTGGGCACTGACCGTGTTTACTGTTCTCTACCATGTCGCGGCAATCGGCCCCCTCAGCGAGGAATCTGCTGCCGATATGCAACGCATCGTGGCCCGCCTGTTCGTTTACCTGCTCGCTGTGCTGATCACCGTTCTCGGCGGCCGCGTAATCCCCGGATTCACCGGCAGCTGGCTGCGCATGCGCGGTGCAAGCAAGATGCCTGGCGCCAGGGCCTGGCTGGAAACCGGCATCGTCCCGCTGACCGTGGCTGCCGGTCTCAGTCAGGCGCTCGCGCCCGACAGCATTGTCGCGGCGGTCCTGTGCATCGGTGCCGGGGCAGGTCATTTGCTGCGGCTGTCCGGCTGGCGTGGACTCGCGACCGCTGCAGAACCGCTACTGCTGGTACTGCATGTTGCTTACGCCTGGCTGGCACTGGGCTTTTTGCTGCTGGGTCTTTCGGCAGCGGGGCTGCCCATCCCGGAAACCGCCGCCCTGCATGCACTGACCGTGGGCGGAATCGGCGGAGTCATCCTCGGCATGATGACGCGCGTGGCGCTGGGACATACCGGGCGGCCCCTGCATGCGGCGCGCATCATCCAGCTTGCCTATGTGTTGCTCGGCTTTTCTGCGCTCGTCAGGGCCTTTGGCCCGCTGAGCGCAACGGGCAGCACCCTCGCCTACACCGGCTCCGGGCTGCTGTGGATTGCGAGCTTCAGCCTGTTCGTCTGGCACTACGCACCGATCCTGACGCGGCCGCGCGCGGATCAGCCACACGGCCTTGGAGACCGCCCATGAGTCTCCAGGTGCTCATCGTTCCGGTTACCGCTTTTCAGCAGAACTGCTCGGTTATCTGGTGCACCGAAACCATGCAGGGCGCGGTCATCGATCCGGGCGGCGACCTCGACGAGATCCTGGCCGGCGTGCAGGAAAACAATGTACAGCTGACAAAGATCCTGCTGACCCATGCCCATATCGATCACGCCGGTGCCGCCGCGGAACTCGCCAGACGATTCACGCTGCCGATCGAAGGGCCACATGAAAGTGACCGTTACTGGATCGAAGCCCTGCCGGACCAGGCGCGCAATTTCGGCTTCGCACAGGTGGATACGTTCGAGCCGGATCGCTGGTTGCATCAGGGCGACACCGTACAGGTGGGCCACGAAACGCTCGATGTCTGCCATTGCCCCGGCCACACGCCCGGACATGTGGTGTTCTTCAGCCGCTCGGCACAAATCTGCTTCGTCGGCGATGTGCTCTTCGCCGGCTCCATCGGCCGGACGGATTTTCCGGGCGGCGACTACGCCACGCTGATCGACTCGATCACCCGCCGCCTCTGGCCGCTCGGCGCCGAGGTAACTTTTGTGCCCGGCCACGGTCCGACCTCGACCTTCGGGCAGGAACGGCAGGGCAATCCCTTTGTGAGTGACCGGGCGCTGGCGGCGGCGCACTCTGGCTAGTTCAGATCGGACGACCAGCATCATGGCAAGAGTCTTTTCAGAAATAGATGACAACCTGGCTGACTGGATAGGCCGGCAGCAGATGTTTTTTGTCGCCAGCGCGCCGCTGGCTGCCGAGGGCTGCGTGAATTGCTCACCAAAGGGGCTCGATACCCTGTGCATCCTCGGTCCCACCGAGGTCGCCTATGTAGATCTCGGTGGCAGCGGCATTGAAACCGTGGCGCACCTCAAAGAAAACGGCCGTATCGTGATCATGTTCTGTGCCTTCGAAGGCAGTCCACGCATTCTGCGTTTGCATGGCCATGGCACCGTGATCGAACGGGACCATCCGGAATTCGCCACGCTGCTCGCGACCTTCCCGCTACAGCCCATATGCCGGAGCATTATCCGTATCACGCTGAAGCGCATTTCAGACTCCTGCGGCTGGGGTGTACCACTCTATGGCTACGCCGGACAGCGCGATGAAATTGCACAAGCGGTTGCCGGCAAGTCACCGGAACAACTGCGGGAAAAAGCCGCCCGGCAAAATCGTCACAGCATCGACGGCCTCGATGGTCTGAACATCGACGCGCTCAAATAGTCTGGATCAGACCGCGATTCCCACCACGCTGAAAAAACACGGTATCGCGCGCAGCATTTCGAAGCTGGGCCTGGCCTCGCGCAGCATCGCCGCTGAGTGGGTGCGCGCCGGACGCGTCGCCGTCAACGGTCGTGTGGTTCGTGATCCGGATTTCCCGGTGGTTGCTGATCGCGATCAACTGACGCTGGACGGACAGCCACTGGTCGCAGCCGAAAAGCGCTATCTGATGCTCAACAAGCCGCGCGGACTGGTCACCACGACCACTGACGAAAAGGGCCGCGACACGGTCTATCGCTGCTTTGATGGTGCCGGACTGCCGTGGCTTGCGCCGGTGGGGCGACTGGACAAGGCCAGCGAAGGGCTCCTGCTGTTCAGCAATGATCCGGAGTGGGCTGCCCGAATAACCGATCCGGCCACCGGACCCGACAAGACCTATCACGTACAGATCAGCGCGCTGGCTAATGCGGAACTGTTGCAGCGCCTCGTCGCCGGCATCAGCGGCGAGGATGGCCGGCTGGCGGCACAATCTGCACAACTGATACGCAGCGGCGAGAAGAACGCCTGGCTGGAAATCGTCCTCGATGAGGGCCGCAACCGGCATATCCGCCGCCTGCTGGAAGCACACGACATCGGGATACTGCGGTTGATCCGCATCGCCATCGGCCCGCTGCAACTGGGCACGCTGGCCAAAGGCCAGTGGCGTTGGCTTGAAAAGCACGAGTACCGCTAGAATTCACGCCCATGCAGATCGGACCCTACACGCTCAGTTCCCCGGTAATACTCGCGCCGATGGCCGGCGTCACCGACAAGCCGTTCAGGCTCCTGTGCCGGCAGCTGGGTGCAGGCCTCGCTGTGTCGGAGATGACCAGCGCCAATCCCCGCCTGCGCGGATCCCGAAAGTCGCAGCAACGCATGGATTTCAGCAATGAGCCGGGACCGGTCGGCGTACAGATCGCGGGGCATGACCCACAGCAGCTCGCCGACGCGGCGCGCTACAGCGTGGATCTCGGTGCACAGCTCATCGATATCAACATGGGCTGTCCGGCGAAGAAGGTCTGCAACGTGGCAGCCGGCTCTGCCCTGTTGCGTGATGAGATGCTGATCGGACGGATCCTCGACGCCGTGGTACGTGCGGTAGCGGTCCCGGTCACGTTGAAGATCCGCACCGGCTATACGCGCGAGCAGCGCAATGCCTTGACCGTCGCGCATATGGCTGAATCGGCCGGCATCGCGGCCATCGCCGTACACGGCCGCACGCGTGAAGACCTGTTCAGCGGTTCAGCCGAGTACGACAGCGTGGCCGCCGTGAAGGCCGCCGTCGGCATACCGGTCATCGCCAATGGTGACATCGACACACCGGAGAAGGCGCGCTGGATACTTCAGCACACCGGCTGCGATGCCGTGATGATCGGCCGCGCCGCGCAGGGCCGGCCGTGGATCTTCCGCGAGATCGCACACTATCTTGCCACCGGCACCGTGTTGCCGGCACCTTCACTCGCCGAGGTGTGCGACCACCTGCTCGGACACCTTGTGGCACTGCACACCTTCTATGGTGAGCACATGGGTGTACGCATCGCGCGCAAGCATCTGGGCTGGTACAGCCGGGCACATCCCGGACACCTTGCCTTCCGCAACCGCGTGAACCAGACCGAAAGTGCTGACGCGCAGATCAGCGCAACGCGTGAACACTTCCGGATGCTGATCTACGGATCGCGACTCGCCGCATAGCTAACCGGCGATGCGCCGCGCGCGCAGCTGTCCGCAGCCACCGGCTATGTCCTGCCCGGCCGAACGCCGCAGCTTGGTCAGCACACCGCGCTGATGCAGCCAGCGCGCCATCTCTGCAGCCCGCTCCATGGAGGGGCGCTGGAAATCCAGCCCCTCAACCGTGTTGTAGGGAATGAAATTCAGCACCGCGTATTTGCCCGCCAGCAACGCCAAGATGCCTTCGAGTTCATCGTCACCGTCATTCACGCCCTTGAGCAGCGTCCACTGATACTGGATCGGATAAGTGGTCCTGCGGGCGTAGGCCTCGCCCAGCTCCACCAGCTCCCCGGGATCAATACGT
>CAYJPG010000111.1:0-9469 GCA_964371995.1 uncultured Chromatiaceae bacterium
CCGGCATTCCAAGCCGCTGGTCGATCCACTGGAGATTTTCCAGGTGGTGAGCTATGCAGGGAAGCTGCCGGTCATGGTGTCCTGCAAGGTGAAGACAGCGGCACATCTGCGTGCGGCCTACGGCCCAAAGGCTGCGGGTAATCAGCTGTACTGTCCTGAGGTCACGCGGCTGGTCCGCGCGCAGGCGGTAGCGGAATTGCAGCAGGCCAATCAGCCTGCAGCTGCGGCCAAAGCAGCTGCCTTTATCCTCGATGAGGATGAGCCGTATTGGACGGGGCGCTCATACCTCGCGGATTTTCAGCTCAGCTATCGCGGCGGGAATGGCGCGGTACACATCAGTTCGCCCGGGCTGTATCAGGACTACGACAGCTGGATCACCTGGTTTCTGCCGGAAAAATTTCAGGGTCAGAGCTACTGCCATCTGGCGACGGTCAACTACCTGAAGGCGCTCGCGTCGGGCGAAATGAAGCCTGGTATCACGATGACGACTGCAGAGGACGCGCCCGTTCGTCCAAAGTAGCGGGCCAGTCCGCTGCCGGAGTGCGAACTCCAGCAAGCTGCAGCACTCCCTGAAGCTCTAATATGCTCCGGATACCCAAGTCTTGAGGATATCGGTGCGTGGGGCATCCAATCCGGCCATCAGCTGAACGCACAGTGACAGGCAGTGCACAGGCTTCAGTCTGGAGTCGCTGGTTTCAGCGACTGACCGGCCAGATCCCGGGTTCGTCCGCGTTGGCCGCGGAGCGCCGCATGAACGAGCGGCGCAGCCACTCGTTCTGGTCGTTTACCTACGGAAGCTTCCGACCCCGCCGGCGTCAGGGGCGGCGTAAGGGAGACCATGAGCGTGTCTTCCTCGACTGGCATGAACCGCGTGTCCTCTACCTGGTTCTGGCTGTCGTGCTGATGAGCTGTACTGACGCGCTGTTTACGCTGAATCTCCTGGCTTCGGGCGCGCAGGAGGTCAATGCGGTCATGCATCTGCTGATCACACACAACGTCAAGGCATTTCTGGCCGTCAAGATCGGCAGTACGTGTCTGTCAGCTGTGCTGCTTGCAGTGGTTGCCCGACGTCAGTTCATGGGCATGTTTCCGGTGGTCCGGTTACTGCAACTCTTCTGTGCCGGTTATGCCGTGCTGCTGGCCTATGAAGTATGGATGTTTGTCGTTTATTTCTGAGCGGACTGGATCCCTGCAAAGGACCATGAGCTGGCAGGACAGAACAGGTAGAATCCACGACGTCCTCAGCATTTTCTGACACAGTCAATTGATATGAGCCACAGCTTGCAGCAGATCTATGCTGCGTCGCCACTTTTTGCGGGTAACGCGGAGTACGTCGAAGAGCTCTATGCGAGCTGGTTGAAGGATCCAGGTTCCGTCGATGCCCGGTGGCGCCAGTTTTTCGCCGAGCAGGCACCGCAAGCGCCCGGTTCGGCTGCCAGTTCAGGTGTTGCGACGATTAGCCGGTCGCCGCATGCGGGATCCGGCCCTCGGCGAAGCGGCGCACAGCCATCGGCAGAGAAGCAGGCCTCTGTTTCGCGGCTGATCCAGATTTACAGCCTGCGCGGTCATCAGATCGCGGATCTCGATCCACTCGGGCTCGAAAAGCGCGCCATGCCCATCGTCATGCGTCTCGACCAGCTGGGACTCAGCGAAGCTGATTTCGATACAGAGTTCTACGTTGGTAATTTTGCCGGCCAGACCGATGTGCGCATGACGCTGCGTGAGCTGATGCGCACGCTGACACGTGTCTATGCCGGAAAGGTTGGTGCCGACTATGCGCATCTGTCCCGCGGCCGGGAACGACGCTGGATCCGTGAACGCCTCGAGCGCGGCATGCTCAGCGACCCTTACAGCGACGACGACCGTCGCCACATTCTCAGGCAGCTGACTGCCGCCGAAGGCATCGAGCGGTATCTGCACACGCGCTATGTAGGCCAGAAGCGTTTTTCGCTGGAAGGCGGCGACAGTCTGGTGCCCTTGCTGGATGACCTGATTCAGCAGGGTGGTGCCAGCGGTATCCAGGAAATGGTGCTCGGCATGGCGCACCGTGGCCGGATCAATGTGCTGGTCAATATTCTCGGCAAGGCGCCGCAGGCCCTGTTCTCCGAGTTTGAAGGTGTCTACGATCCGGCACGCGTGAAGGGCTCGGGTGATGTGAAGTACCACATGGGCTTCTCGTCTGATATCCGGACGCCGGGCGGCAACGTACATGTGGTCCTGGCTTTCAACCCCTCACATCTGGAGATCGTCGATCCGGTGGTGGAAGGCTCGGTGCGTGCGCGGCAGGAGCGCCGCGGTGACGTCGACGGCAGTGAAATCCTGCCTGTGCTGTTGCACGGTGATGCGGCCTTTGCGGGGCAGGGCGTGGTGGCCGAAACCTTCCAGCTGTCCCAGACGCGCGGATTCAGTACCGGCGGCACACTGCATATCGTCTGCAACAATCAGGTTGGCTTCACCATCAGCAATCCGCGCGATGCGCGTTCTACGGCCTACTGCAGCGATATTGCACGCATGATCGAGGCCCCTGTGCTGCACGTGAACGGCGATGATCCGGAGGCCGTGGTCTTTGTTACACGCCTGGCGCTGGAATACCGTCAGACCTTTCACAAGGATGTGGTGATCGATCTGGTCTGCTATCGACGCCACGGCCACAACGAAGCCGACGAGCCGGGTGCGACGCAGCCGCTCATGTACCAGACGATCCGCAAGCATCCGACGACCCGGCAGATTTACGCGCGGAAGCTGATGGAGCGCGGCGTTCTGGATGCGCCCGAGGCCGACCGCATGAGCGAGGACTACCGGGAGCGTGTCGACGCAGGTCTTTCATTGCCGCAGACCGTGCTGGGCATGGTCGGCAATGAATACACGGTGGACTGGAGCCGCTACGTGAAGGCAGACTGGGACGAGCCAGAGTCGACCGCGCTGAGCAGCGAGGAAGTCGCGGTACTGGGGCGTGAGATCAACACCACTCCACAGCACTTCAGTCTGCATCCGCGCGTCGCGCGAGTGGTTACGGACCGCGAGCGCATGGCCGCCGGCGAGCTGCCGATGGACTGGGGTTTTGCCGAGTTGATGGCCTATGGCAGCCTGGTCCGTGCGGGCATCAACGTACGGCTGACTGGTCAGGACAGCGGTCGCGGCACTTTCTTTCATCGTCACTGCGTACTTCACGACCAGCTCACCGAACAGACCTGGACGCCGATCGACAATATATCGGGCGGCAAGGAGCGCAGCCGCTTTACCGTGACTGATTCCCTGCTGTCGGAGGAAGCGGTGCTCGGCTTTGAGTATGGCTATTCCAGTACAGATCCCGACGCTCTGGTGATCTGGGAAGCGCAGTTCGGTGATTTCTGCAATGGTGCACAGGTCGTCATCGACCAGTTCATCAGCTCGGGTGAGGAAAAGTGGGGGCGCCTGTGCGGCCTCGTCCTGTTCCTGCCGCATGGGCAGGAAGGGCAGGGGCCGGAGCACTCGTCTGCGCGTCTCGAACGCTTCCTGCAACTCTGTGCGGAACAGAACATGCAGGTATGCATTCCGTCCACGCCGGCGCAAATGTTTCACATGCTGCGCCGGCAGATGCTGCGCGCGCTGCGCAAGCCGCTGATCGTGCTGACGCCAAAGAGCCTGCTGCGTCACCGGCTGTCGAGTTCGCCGCTCGATGAACTGGTCCGTGGCCGATTCCAGCTCGTCATCGACGAGATTGATCCGCTGGAGACGGCGGCGGTACGCCGCGTCGTATTCTGCAGTGGCAAGGTCTACTTCGATCTGCTCGAGGCGCGGCGCGCCAAAGCCCAGACCGATGTGGCACTGATCCGCATTGAGCAGCTCTATCCGTTCCCCGGCAATGAGTATGCCGCGCTGCTGGCCCGCTATCCGCAGGCGCGGGAAATCGTCTGGTGCCAGGAGGAGCCGCAGAACCAGGGGGCCTGGTACCAGATCCGCCATCAGTTGCAGCGGCCGCTGCAGAAGCGGCAGGAACTCTACTATGCTGGCCGTCCCGGTGCGGCTGCACCGGGACCGGGAATTTTCCAGTTACACGTCCAGCAGCAGCAGGAGCTGGTTGAAACCGCCCTGTCGGCAGACGTGCGTTAAACAGGAGGTGTTTGCAGATGGTGATTGAAGTCAAGGTGCCGCGCCTCCCTGAGTCAGTGGCCGACGCCACGCTCGTGACCTGGCACAAGGCGCCAGGAGACACCGTTGAGCGCGATGAGAGTCTCGCCGATCTCGAAACCGATAAGGTGGTGCTCGATGTACCTGCACCGCAGCGGGGTGTGTTGCGCGAGATCCGGGTGGAGGCTGGCAGCACGGTGACGAGCGGGCAGTTACTGGCGATCTTTGAGGCAGCCGCAGATGGTGCATCGGCGGCCCCGGCTGCTGCAGCGGAAAAGCCCGCCGCGGTTGCGGCGGCTCAACCTAAAGTAACGCCTGCCGCTGTACCCGCCGCAGACCGTAGCTCTGGCAAGACGGGTCCGGCCGTACGCCGTCTGGCCGCAGAGCAGGGCGTCGATACGGTGACCCTCAAGGGCAGCGGTCCCCAGGGACGTATTCAGAAGAGCGATGTCGTGGCCTCGCCCGTGACCCGGCCCGCACCGGTGCCGGAACCGGCGATTGCCGCCAGTCGTAGCGAGCGGCGCGTGCCGATGACGCGCCTGCGCGCCAGGATTGCGGAACGGCTGGTTACAGCACAGCAGACTGCCGCGATGCTGACCACCTTCAACGAGGTTGATCTGAGCGAGGTCATGAGCCTGCGCAGCCGCTACAAGGAAGCCTTCGAGAAGCAGCATGGTGCGCGCCTCGGCTTCATGGGCTTCTTCATCACGGCGGCGATCGAGGCACTGCGACGCTATCCGGGCGTCAATGCCTCAGTCGAAGGCCAGGAAATCGTCTATCACGACTACTACGATATCGGTGTCGCGGTTTCGACCGACCGCGGTCTCGTCGTTCCGGTACTGCGCGATGCCGAACGGCTCAGCCTGCCGGCTATCGAGGCGGCGATTACGGAGTTCGGTCGCAAAGCCCGCGACGGCGCGCTCGGCATGGAGGACCTGATCGGCGGAACCTTTACGCTGACCAATGGCGGCGTATTCGGTTCAATGCTGTCGACGCCCATCCTCAATCCTCCGCAGAGCGGCATTCTCGGCATGCACAAGATCCAGGAACGGCCGATGGTCGTCGACGGGCAAATTGTGGTCCGCCCGATGATGTATCTCGCGCTGACTTACGATCACCGCATCGTCGATGGTCGCGAGGCAGTGCAGTTTCTGGTGGCGATAAAGGAAACCCTCGAGGACCCGGCACGGCTCCTGCTGGGTATCTGAGGACAGAAGGAGTGCGGCGGTGAGCAAGTACGACGTGGTAGTTATCGGTGGCGGGCCGGGCGGTTACATCGCCGCTATACGTGCGGCCCAGAACGGGCTGCGGGTCGCCTGTATCGATGCCTGGAAGAACCGCGACGGCAAACACGCACTGGGCGGCACCTGCCTGAACGCAGGCTGTATTCCCTCCAAGGTACTGCTCGAATCCTCCGAGCTGTTTCATCGCGCTGGTCACGAATTTGCAAGTCACGGTATTCAGGTCAGCAAGCCCGGGCTGGATCTGGCAGTAATGCAGGCACGCAAGGCCACGATCGTTCGCCAGTTCTCCGGTGGCATACAGGAGCTGTTCAAGGCCAACGGGGTTAGCAGCTTCTTCGGCCACGGTCATCTGCTGCCGGCCAACAAGATCCGCTATACGCCAGACAGCGGTGAGCCGGAGCTGCTGGAGGCCGAGCATGTGGTGCTGGCCGCAGGTTCTGTGCCGGTCGAGTTGCCCTTTGCGTGCTTCGACGGCGAAAAGATCGTGGACTCCTGGGGTGCCCTGGAATTTGATGCCGTACCGGCCCGCCTCGGGGTGATCGGCGGCGGCGTGATCGGCCTCGAACTTGGCAGCGTCTGGCAGCGGCTGGGCGCGCAGACCACGGTGATCGAGGCGCTGGACCGCTTCCTGTTCGTGGCTGACGGCCAGATTGCCAAGGACGCGCAGCGGCAGTTCAAGAAGCAGGGTCTGGATATCCGGCTCGGCGCGAAAGTGATCGAAACCGTGCGGACGGATGCCGGGGTGGTGGTGAGCTATGAGGACGGGAGCGGCCGGCATTCGCTGGAAGTGGACCGGCTGATCGTCGCGGTCGGGCGCCGGCCGGGTACCGACGGACTGCTCGATCCGCTGGCGGGCGTGCAGCTGACCGAACGCGGATTTGTCGAGGTGGATGCCGAGTGCCGCACCACAGCCGCGAATGTCTGGGCAGTCGGTGATCTGGTGCGCGGGCCGATGCTGGCTCACAAGGGGTCTGAAGAAGGCGTGATGGTCGCAGATCTCATCGCCGGTCGTTACGGACACGTCAACTACGCCGCAATTCCCAGCGTGATCTACACCTCGCCGGAGATTGCCTGGGTGGGTCAGACCGAGGAACAGCTCAAGGAGGCCGGCCAGTCCTACAAGGTCGGGACTTTCAATTTCGCGGCCAGCGGCCGGGCCAAAGCCATGGAACAGGCGGCGGGCCTCGTCAAGGTACTGGCTGATACCGTCACCGATCGGGTGCTGGGCGTGCACATTATCGGGCCGATGGCCGGTGAACTGATCGGCGAAGCAGTGGTCGCCATGGAGTTCGAAGCCAGTTGCGAAGATTTGCAGCGTACGATCCATGCCCATCCGACCCTTACCGAAGCCATACATGAGGCGGCGCTGTCGGCCGATCGTCGCGCCCTGCACGCCATCAATCACTGAGCTTCACCGCGCCCCCGGCTGACGCGGCAATTCAGTTATCATCCTGCGCTGTGCAGGATCTTCATTCGCATGTCGGGAGCCAGGTGTGAGCGGGGTTACGCGCATTCTCGGTATCGACCCCGGCTCCCGGATCACCGGCTTTGGCATCATCGAATCGGACGGACGCCGGTCGGTGCATGTGGCCAGCGGCTGCATCCGGACTGCGGCAGGCGCACTGCCCTCGCGTTTGCAGACCATATTTTCAGACGTACAGGCACTGGTTCAGCAATATCAGCCCGGCGCAGTGGCCGTTGAGCAGGTCTTTATGGCCCGGAATGCCGATTCTGCGCTCAAGCTCGGGCAGGCACGGGCAGCGGCGATCTGCGCCACGTTCGGCAGCGGTGCGGAAGTCTTCGAATACGCGGCACGGGCTGTAAAGCAGGCTATCGTGGGCGCCGGGAATGCCGAGAAGGCGCAGGTCAGCCATATGGTTGCGGTACTGCTCAATCATCGCGAAGCGCTGCAGGTGGATGCTGCCGATGCGCTGGCCGTAGCCCTGTGTCACGCACATACACAACCGCTGAACGAGCGGCTGGCCGGCGCACGGCGTCTGGTTGCCGGAATACGCCGATGATCGGCTTTCTGCGCGGTGTGCTGGCGCACAAGGAGCCGCCGTTCCTGCTCATCGACGTGGGTGGAGTCGGCTACGAAGTCGAGGCGCCCATGTCCACCTGCTTTCGCTTGCCGGCCACGGGTGAGAGCGTGCAGCTGTGCACCCATCTGCTGATCCGTGAGGATCATCACACGCTGTTTGGCTTCAGTACGGAAGTGGAGCGGCGCCTGTTCCGGGATCTGCTCAAGGTCAGCGGCGTAGGGGCCAAGACCGCTCTTGGCGTATTGTCGGGTCTGAGCGTCGATGCTTTTATTCGCTGTGTAGAGACCGATGACGTTGCTTCGCTGGTGCGTCTGCCCGGTGTAGGTCGCAAGACAGCTGAGCGGATGATCATCGAGATGCGCGACCGCGTCCGCCATCCGGGCCTGGCTGGCGGTGATGGTGGCTCCGGTCGGCCGGCAATGCCTGCCGACTCGCGTACCGAGGCGCTCGACGCCTTGTTGGCGCTTGGCTACAAGCCACCCGAGGCGCGACGCATGCTGGATCGCGTGCCCGACGAGGGCCAGTCGACCGAGGATCTGCTGCGGGTGATCCTGCGCGGGGCGGTACGGACATGAGCACTGACGAGCGCGTTATCACCACCCTGGCCGGTACCGGCGAGGATTCACTTGATCGCTCCATCCGCCCGCAGCGTCTGACCGACTATGTTGGTCAGACGGCTGTGAAGCGTCAGCTTGAGGTCTTCATCTCCGCTGCGCGCAAGCGCGGCGATGCGCTGGACCACACGCTGATCTTCGGTCCGCCGGGTCTGGGCAAGACCACGCTTGCAAACATCATCGCCAACGAGCTCGGTGTGAACATTCGGCATACCTCGGGTCCGGTGCTCGAGCGTCCGGGTGATCTTGCTGCGATGCTGACCAATCTTGAGCCGCGTGACGTGCTGTTCGTGGACGAGATCCACCGGCTGAGTCCGGTCGTCGAGGAGGTGCTGTATCCGGCGCTGGAAGATTTTCAACTCGATATCATGATCGGCGAGGGCCCTGCAGCGCGCTCCATCAAGCTCGATCTGCCGCCGTTCACTCTGGTCGGCGCAACCACCCGGGCCGGTCTGCTGACCTCACCCTTGCGCGACCGTTTCGGCATCGTGCAGCGCCTCGAGTTTTATTCGCCGGAAGAACTGCATGCCATCATTGTGCGCTCGGCCGATATCCTCGGCGTGCCGATCGATGCAGAGGGTGCGGCACAGCTGGCCGGCAGGGCGCGGGGTACGCCACGCATTGCCAACCGCCTGCTGCGCCGGGTGCGCGATTTCGCCGAGATCGAGGGAGACGGACGCATCGATGCCGCTATCGCCCGCTCGGCGATGGATTTGCTGGATGTGGATCCGGGCGGATTTGATCTCCTCGATCGCCGCTTCCTGCTGCTGATCATCGAACGCTTTGATGGCGGACCGGTTGGCGTCGAATCGCTGGCCGCTGCGCTGGGCGAGGAGCGCGGTACGATCGAGGACGTTATCGAGCCCTTCCTGATTCAGCAGGGCTTCATGAGCCGGACGGCCCGCGGGCGTATGGCGACGCGGCGCGCCTGGCAATATTTTGGTTTGCAGGCACCCCGGGGCAGCAGCGACGCCGGGCCGGGGCTGTTTGATTCCGGAGACCAGTCCGAAACATGAGTACAGGCAATATCTGATGTCCGAAAATTATTCTTTCTTCGACATGATCGTCAACGCGAGCTTTGTTGTACAGGTGGTCATGGCTTTGCTGATGGTTGCTTCGGTGACCTCGTGGACCATCATCATTCGCAAGCGGCGCTTGCTCAATCAGGCGCTTACCGGTTCCAATACTTTCGAGAACAGTTTCTGGTCAGGCGGCGACCTGAATGCGATCTATCGCGATATTACGAGCGGCAAGACTGAGCCGGCAGATATGGCCGGACTTTTCGAAGCAGGTTTCCGCGAATTTCGTCGCCTGACGGCCCAGCAGAACATGTCTCCCGACCAGGTCCTCGATGGTGTGCGCCGGATGATGCATGTGGCGCAGATGCGCGAGATGGATCGCCTCGAAGAGAGCCTGTCCACGCTGGCGACGATCGGTTCTACCAGCCCCTACGTCGGCC
>CAYJPG010000112.1:0-8476 GCA_964371995.1 uncultured Chromatiaceae bacterium
TTCGGGGCGGGAAACATGACCAGCATGAACATATTCAGTACGGTGCGGGGTGCGAACACGGCCGGGTTCCTGGTCTGTTCCGCGCTGATCGCCTTTGCCTTGTACGCGCAGCGGGTTCTGGGCCTTGAGCCCTGTCCGCTGTGTATTTTCCAGCGCGTTGCGGTGATCTGCCTCGGGCTCCTGTTTCTCATCGCTGCCGTACATGCTGCCGGACCGGGGGTGCGGCGTTTCTACGCGATCCTGATTGGCCTGACAGCGCTGGCTGGCAGTGGTGTCGCCGGCCGGCAATTGTGGTTGCAGGCCTTGCCACCCGACCGGGTGCCGGCCTGCGGTCCCGGCCTCGACTTCATGCTGGAGGCGTTTCCGGTCGGCGAGATGCTGATGACGGTACTGTCTGGTTCCGGTGAATGTGCCAAGGTCGACTGGGCGCTGTTTGGTCTGAGCATGCCTGGCTGGGTGCTGATTGCGCTGGCAGTACTCGGAACCTACGGTGTCGTGCTGAACTGGCGTGGCAAAGGATGGCCACGACGTACGCGCTGAATCCCGGCCTGCGGTTATGGCTGACCCAGCAGCCGTTCGGAAATTTCCCGGTAGACCTTGCGCATGGCGCCGATATCGGCGACCGGTATCTGTTCGTTTGGCTTGTGGATCGTCGTGTTGACCGCGCCGAACTCGATGACATGAGTGCCGCTCGGCGCGATAAACCTTCCGTCTGATGTTCCCCCGCCGGTTGACAGAATTGGCGTGATGCCGGTGATGCTGGTGACGGCTGCGCTGACCGAGTCGGTAAGCTGGCCGGGCGGCGTCAGGAACGGTTCCCCTGACAGGTGCCAGTCCAGTGTGTATTTCATGCCGGATTCGGCAAACAGTTTTTCGACATGCGCGCTGAGGCGCTGGTGTGTCCACACGGTTGAATAGCGGAAATTGAAGCGGGCGCTGAGAGTGCCGGGAGTCGTGTTGACCGCATCGCCGATGCTTTCGAGCTTCACGACCTGAAAGCTGGACGGCGGGAAAAACTCGTTGCCCTGATCGACCGGTTCCGCATAGAGGCGAGTCAGCAGCGGTGCAAAAGCCTGGATCGGGTTGCTGATCATGTGCGGGTAGGCGACATGCCCCGGAATTCCGTGCACGGTCAGTATGCCGCTCAGGGATCCGCGACGGCCTACGCGCACTGTGTCCCCAAGGCGGTCTTTCCCGGACGGCTCACCGATCACGCACCAGTCAATTCGCTCACCGCGCTCGGCAAGCCATTGCATGACGCGCTTTGTGCCATCCTGGGCACGCCCTTCTTCATCGCTGGTAATCAGGAATGCAATCGATCCCTTGTGTCCGGGATGAGCTGCCGTAAAGCCTGTTGCGGCATCCACCATGGCGGCCAGGCTCGCCTTCATGTCAGCGGCACCGCGGGCATAGAGGATCCCATCGCGGATTTCCGGTACGAAGGGATCGGTCTGCCAGTCTTGTGCCGGTCCGGCTGGCACCACATCGGTATGGCCGGCAAAACAGAGTACCGGGCTGCCCTGGCCGTGACGTGCCCAGAGATTGCTGACTTCACCAAACGGCAGGTGTTCGACGCTGAAGCCGGCTGCGGCGAGACGTTCGGCAATGAGTGGCTGGCAGCCCTGGTCTGCTGGCGTAACTGACGGTCTGCGCAGCAGTTCGCAGGCAAAATAGAGCGTACTGTCCCTGGTGGATGTCATGGGCTCAGTCTGTTCTCAACAGCTCGTTAAGGGAAGTTTTGGCGCGTGTCTTCGCATCGACACGCTTGACGATCACCGCGCAATACAGGCTGCAGGAACCTTTGCCAGAGGGCAGCGTTCCGGGTACGACGACGGCTCCGGCCGGTACCCGTCCGTACAGGATCTCGTCTTTCTCGCGATCGTAGATTCGCGTGCTCTGGCCGATGAAAACGCCCATCGAGATGACGGCTCCTTCTTCGACGACCACGCCTTCGACGATTTCGGAGCGTGCGCCGATGAAACAGTTGTCTTCGATGATGGTCGGATTGGCCTGCAGGGGCTCCAGCACACCACCGATTCCCACGCCGCCAGAGAGATGCACCTTGCGCCCGATCTGGGCGCAGCTGCCGACCGTCACCCAGGTGTCCACCATGGTGCCGCTGTCCACAAATGCCCCGATATTCACAAACGACGGCATCAGGATCACATCACGGGCAACATGCGCGCCGCGCCTGACGATCGCGCCCGGTACCACGCGCGTGCCACCTGCGGCAAAAGCCTCCTGGCTGCAGTTGGCATACTTCATCGGTACCTTGTCATAGAAGTCGGTGAAGCCGGCTTCGATGCGTACATTCCGTTCGATACCGAAGTGCAGCAACACGGCTTTCTTGAGCCACTGGTGGACAACCCATCCCCCGGCGGTTTTCTCTGCCACACGCGCAGTGCCGCGATCGAGCATGTCGATGGCGGTCTGTACGGCGGTCCGAATTGCTGGTGGGGGATTCTGCAAATCGAGCGAGGTGCGATCGTCAAACGCCTTGTCGATAATTGTGCTGAGTGTGTCTGTGTTCACTATGAGTTCCGGCTGTTGCTGTGTGAAGGATATGCGGGCCGCTGTTTCAGCTGCCATTATCGAGGGCGAGAATCAGGGCTGCTTCGATCTGCTCGCCAGCGGCTTCTGTCAGTGGATTGCCGTTTGGGTCGGTAACGTAAAAAACGTCCTCGGCCCGTTCGCCGACGGTGAGTATCTTGGCAGCCTGTATGCCGACCTCATGGTTGCGCAGTACCTGCCCGATCTGGCCGAGCAGTCCCGGCCGGTCGCTCGCAACGATCTCGATGACGGTCCTGTTGTTGATGTCATCGCTACCAAAGCTGACCAGGGTGGGGGTGGTGAACATCCGTACCTGGCGTGGCGGGCGGCGGGTCACTTTCAGGCCCCTGGTTTCACCGGCAGTTATCGCCTGTTCCAAACGCTGTCTGATCTGTTCGCGCCGGTCGCTGTCCAGGATGTGTTCGCCGCTTTCCAGTACGACGTAGGTAGACAGGCGGAATCCGTTGTTGAGCCGGATGATCCGTGCGTCCGCGATGTTAAGACCCAGTTCGTCGAGGACGGCGGTGGCAATCGCAAAGGTATAGCGATCCTGCGGCGCATAGGTGATCACCGAGGTACCGGCACGCGAGGCTTCGTCCTGGATGCCGACCAGTACCCGGCGGCCTTCGTCCTCGCGGGCGGCCAGCAGCCGTGTGTGCCAGGCAATTTCCTCCGGGTAGTAGCGCAGGAAATATTCGTCACCCAGCTCGGCCCAGATCTCTTCGAGTCGTGCTGTGGGGATACTGGCTGCCGCAGGCAGGATACGTGCGGCAGCCCTGCGTTCAGCAACCAGCTCGTCGCGGTCGATCGGATTTTCGAGCCCACGGCGCAGCGCCCGCTTGGCCTGGTTGTATAGCTCCTCAAAGAGTTGCGCTTTCCAGGAGTTCCACAGTTTCGGGTTGGTGCCACGGACATCAGCGACGGTGAGTAAATACAGATAGTCCAGGTGGACCTCGTCGCCGACGAGCGCGGCAAATTCACTGATGATCGCGGGATCGCTGATGTCGCGTTTCTGCGCGGTCAGCGACAGGCTGAGATGGTGGCGAACGAGCCACGCAACCAGCCTGGCGTCGTAACGGCTCATTCCGTGCTCAAGTACGAAGGATTCGGCATCCAGTGCGCCAAGTTCGGAATGATCGCCGCCGCGCCCCTTGGCGATGTCATGAAACAGTCCGGCGAGGTAGGCGAGTTCCGGTGCGGGCAACGAGCGCATGATTTCCGAGCAGCGTGGATATTCGTGATCGTACCGGGACAGTGCAAAGCGCCGCAGATTGCTGACCACGAACAGTGTGTGCTCGTCGACGGTATAGGCATGAAAGAGGTCGTACTGCATGCGGCCGACGATGCGGCCAAAGGCGGCAACGTAGCGGCCGAGTACGCCATAGCGGTTCATGCGCCGGAGCTCGTGCGTTACACCCTCCTTGGCGCGCAGGATCTGCAGAAAAAGCCGGTGGTTGCGCGGATCCTGGCGGAAGCCATCGTCAATCAGATTCAGGCTGCGCCGTACCAGTGAAATGGTTCCCGCGCTTACGCCCTTCAGTTCGGAGTGGTGCTGCAGGATCAGGAAAAGTTCCAGCAGGGCAGATGGTGTGTTGTCGAATACATCATCTGCGGTGACCTGCAGGAAGCCGTTGCGGATCTGGAAGCGGTCGTTGACCGCTTCGACGGGAGTATCCGGGCTGCTGAGAATCGCTTCCTGAAACTGTTGCAGGCTCATCTCGTTGAGCCGGCTCAGGTCCATGACTGTGCGGTAGTAGCGCTGCATGAGCTGCTCGACCGCCAGCATGTAGGTGGCATCCTGGTAGCCAAACAGCTGCGCAATGCGTGCCTGATGATCGAACAGCAGGCGGTCTTCATGCCGGCCGGTCAGAAGGTGCAAGGCAAAACGGATGCGCCAGAGAAACTCCCGCCCCTGCAGCAGGAGGCGAAGCTCCGGTGCACTCAGAAAGCCGCGCCTGACCAGATCTTCGAGATTTTCACTACCGAACTCACGGCGTGCGACCCAGGCGATCGTGTGTATGTCCCGTAACCCGCCCGGACTGCCTTTGACATCCGGTTCCAGGTTATGGACGGTGTCGTCATAGCGATGATGGCGAGCCTGCTGTTCCCGCAGTTTGCCTTCGAAAAAGTCGCGCGATGACCAGATGTTTTCCGGGGAAATAGCCGCCCGCATGCTCTGCAACAGGTTTTCCGGCCCAAGCAACAGGCGGGATTCCATCAGCGTAGTGAGGACGGTGAGATCCTGCTCAGCATCCTGTCGGCACTGCTGGGCGTTGCGCACACTGTGCCGGATCTCAATGCCCGCATCCCAAAGCAGCGTCAGGAATGCCGACAAGCCATCACGGACCGGACCTGCAGTTTCTGCCGGCATGAGCACCAGCAGATCGACGTCAGAGCAGGGGTGCAGTTCCCCGCGACCGTAACCTCCGACTGCCACGAGTGCGCAACCGGTATGGGCGCTACCCGTGCTGCCCCGCCAGGCACTGCAGATGACGAGATCGACGAGCCTGGCCCGGTCGGCGATGAGTTGCGCTGTTATTTCACCGGTCAGGAAGCGCTGCCTGAGTGCAGCGCTGCCGCAGGCCAGGATATGGCGGAGCTGCACCAATAGTGTGTCCGGGTTCTCGTCCGGCTGACACGGCAGAGTGGACACCTTCGTCCAGTCGATTGCGCTGCCGTCGGCGGTAAGGATGCTCGCGGCCAGTTCCCGGGCCTGGTCAGTCAGGACAATGGGCAGGGTGGCGGACTCGTTCATCGCTGCTCGTTGGCGCCGAGAGTCAGGACTTCGCACCCGCTGTCCGTGATCAGAATTGTGTGCTCCCACTGGGCGGACAGTGAATGATCGCGGGTGACAACTGTCCAGCCATCTGGCAGCAGCCTGACATGCCGTTTGCCTATATTGACCATCGGTTCGATCGTGAATGTCTGCCCTGGACGCAGTTCGACTCCGGTATGCGGCTCACCGTAGTGCAGTACCTGCGGATCTTCGTGAAAGACGCGACCAATGCCGTGGCCGCAGTACTCACGCACGACACTGAGATCCTGGGCCTCAACAAAGGTCTGGATGGCATGGCCGATATCGCCGAGGCGGTTACCGGGCCGGGCCTGGGCTATACCCTTCCAGAGCCCTTCATAGGACGCGCGTGCTACCCGTTCACCCTGCACCGTACCCTTGCCCACGAAGAACATCCGGCTGCTGTCACCATGAAAGCCATCCTTGATGACGGTGATATCCAGATTGACGATATCGCCGTTTTTCAGGATCCGGTCGCCCGGAATGCCGTGGCAAACCACGTGGTTCACCGAGGTACAGATAGATTTCGGGAAGCCACGGTAGTTCAGGGGGGCGGGTATCGCATGCTGCACGTTGACAATAAAATCGTGGCAGATCCGGTCAAGCTCGTCGGTGCTGACTCCGGGCTGTACATAAGGGCCGATCATGTCCAGTACATCTGCAGTGAGGCGGCCCGCCAGCCGCATGGCGTCCTGTTCAGCCGGGGTTTTGATCGAGATGGCCATTCGTTCCTTCCTGCTGCCCTGAGCCGGGCCCCGGCAAATATAGAGGAACGACCCTGCGAGCGCGTTGTTGCCGCTAACCCGGTATGGTATAAAGCGCGCGCCCTAGAGGCAACGAAATCCACACGCGTTCCGACACGTCCGGCGGGGTGCCCTCCAACCAAATCGGGATTCCAGTACAGGGATCCTGCTGCGGAGCCAGGGTTGCCGGATGGGGTTCGCGGAGGTTCGAACCCAAACTTTGAGGAGTTCCCATGACTGACGTGAGCATGCGCCAAATGCTCGAGGCCGGTGTGCATTTTGGTCACCAGACTCGCTACTGGAATCCGAAGATGGGCCCGTATATTTTCGGCGCCCGCAACAACATCCACATCATCAATCTCGAACATACGGTACCGATGTTCCGCAAGGCGGCGAACTTCGTCAGTTCGCTTGCGGCGAATGGCGGCAAGGTGCTGTTTGTCGGTACCAAGCGTTCGGCCAGCGAATCAGTAAAGGCGCAGGCGACCCGCTGTGGTATGCCCCATGTCAGTCACCGGTGGCTGGGCGGTACGCTGACCAACTTCAAGACAATCAAGCAGTCCATCAAGCGCCTCGAGGAACTCGATGCGATGGAAGAGGACGGCACTTTCACGCGTCTGACCAAGAAAGAGGTTCTTGAGCGTCGGCGTGAGCGTGAAAAGCTTGAGCGCAGCCTGGGGGGCGTGAAAAGCATGGCGTCGCTGCCGGATGCGATTTTCGTGATCGATGTCGGTCATGAAAAGATTGCGGTTCATGAGGCCAACAAGCTGGGCATTCCCGTCGTAGGTATTGTTGACACCAATTCTTCGCCTGATGGCGTCCAGTACATGGTGCCCGGTAACGATGACGCAATGCGGGCCGCCGAACTCTATTCAATCGCGATTGCGGACGCGGTAATCGCCGGCCAGTCGGCAATTCCGGCCCTGCCGGTCGGCGAAGACGATTTTGTCGAACTTGATGCCGACGGGCGTCCCCGGGCAAACCCCGATGGCAAGCGGGCCGGTGCAGCCAGGCGGCCGGCACGGAAACCGGTTGCAGCACCGGGTCCGGCTGCAAAGGCCGAGCCGGAAGAAGCGGCAGCCGATGCCGCGTCGCCAGGCGATCAGACGGAAGCAGAGGCCTGATTCCATAGGCCTGCCTGCTCCATGCCGGGCTGCTTGTGGCAGCCCGGAAGTTTTTCCGGTGCCTTACGGGCACCAGCCAGGCCTCGTGTATTGCAGGGGCCGCTGTTTATGAATCTGGAGAGTCGTGATGACGATTGCCGCAAGTCTCGTCAAAGAACTGCGTGAGCGCACTGGCGCCGGCATGATGGAGTGCAAAAAAGCGTTGATAGACACCGATGGTGCGATCGATGCGGCGCAAGAACTTCTGCGTACCCGCGGGCAGGCAAAAGCCGACAAGAAGGCCGGACGGATCGCTGCCGAAGGACAGATCATGACGGCAGTCAGTCCCGGTGGCGATGTGACCGCCATCATGGAGGTCAACTGCGAAACGGATTTCGTTGCCAAGGACGATAACTTTCAGCGCTTTGCGCAGGCGGCCGTTGAGCTTGCAGCTGCACAACAGCCCGGGACGGTCGATGAACTGATGGCACTCGCTGCTGCTGACGGGCGGACGCTTGAGGAAGCCCGGCGGGATCTGGTCGCCAAGATCGGTGAAAATATCGGTGTGCGCCGCTTTGACTATGTCCGGCCGGCCGGACAGCTGGGTACCTATTTTCACGGTACGCGGATCGGCGTGCTGGTCGATGTGGTTGGCGGCGATGCGGATCTCGGCAAGGATCTGGCGATGCATATCGCTGCGAGCAGCCCGCGTTTCCTGTCAGCTGACGATGTGCCTGAGGAGATTCGCGCCAACGAGCGCCGGATCCTCTCCGAGCAGGCTCAGGGTGAGGGCAAGCCGCCAGAGATCGTTGCCAAGATGGTCGAGGGGCGGCTGCGCAAGTACCTGAATGAAATCGTCTTGCTTGGCCAATCCTTCGTCAAGGATCCGGATATTTCGATCGAGAAACTGCTCAAGCAGCGTGGTGCTTCAGTAAAGAGCTTTGTGCGTCTTGAGGTGGGTGAGGGGATCGAAAAGAAGTCCGAAAACATCGCTGAAGCGGTCGCTGCCATGCACTCCGGGGGCTGAGCTACTTCATGATCGGGCGATCGCATTGCCGGTCACAGTTGTGCGGTACGTCGCAAGCCTGTCCTGCTGTTAACATCGCAGGGCAGCAAATCCGGTAGAATCGACCGGGTTTTGCACCAGCCATTCAATTGACATCGCACGGTTCTGATCGCATGAACGAGACTCTTCTGCTCTACCGGCGCATCTTGCTGAAACTCAGCGGCGAGGTGCTCATGTGCGGTGGGGACTACGGCATTGATCGCGCTGTGCTGGCCCGGGT
>CAYJPG010000113.1:0-8392 GCA_964371995.1 uncultured Chromatiaceae bacterium
TTCAACAAGATCATCAAGGATCTGATCGTACGCACCCGCACGATGATGGGCTTCCTGATTTTCCTTCCCGAGCCGGAGAGTGTGGCCATGGTGGGATTGGGCGGGGGTTCCCTGGCGAAGTTCTGCTACCGCCACCTGCCGAAAACCCGCATCAAGGTCATCGAGATCAATCCACACGTGCTCGCCTTGCGCGATGAATTCCAGGTCCCGGCTGACAGCCCCCGGTTCAGCGTGGTTCTCGGCGATGGCGCCGAGTTTGTCAGGTCTTCGCCCCTGCGCTTCGACGTGCTCCTGGTGGACGGCTATGACCACGAGGGCCTGCCGGTGGCTTTAAGTTCCCAGCGCTTCTACGACGACTGTTTTGCGATGCTTGGGCCGGACGGCATCCTGGTTGCAAACCTGCATTGCAACCATAGCCGCTGGCAGCAGCAGCTCGCGCGGATCCGTCGCAGCTTCGACGGCGCCGTCATCATCATCGACGATGAGGATGACGAGGGCAGCAATAGCATCGTTTTTGCCAGCAAGACCTGGCTGTCCGCACGGCCGTCCAGCAGGCCTGTTCGCCGGCCCCGGAGTCTCGACAGCGACGCATGGACGCAACTGCGCGCCACATTTGCGCGCGTTGAAGCCGCAACTCACGAGAGCCTTTGATTGCCGGCCAGTGCGAATGCCGACGCGTACGACGATCAGCGCTTCTTCGGACGGCGTCCGGCCGCTTTCGGTGCCAGCGCCGGGTCGCCATCCGTCGGGTCGTCGCCCGGTCCGGGGGGCGTCCAGGGGTGGCCAAGTCGATCCTCGATGTACTGGCGAATGAGCCGCCGGACGACCTGGGATGGGGTCGAGTCCTCACGAGCGCAAAGCTCCTCAAACACCCCTTTCTTGCGTGGATCGATAAGGACTGTCAGCCGTGAAGTTCGCTCTTCGAGGTTTACCAACGTACCGTCTCTGATTTACATCTGGTTATCATTTGATGATAATTCGAGAATAAATTTAATTGCTGCGGTTCGCAAGGTTCAATTACAAGGCTGTAGACCGGGAGCCGTTGAATGTTAGTGCTGCTGGCCTCGCCGCTGCGGGCCTGCTTGATGCTGCTCGCCGCCTGGGCCGCCATCGGGGCTCTCGGCCTGCTGCGTCCCGGGAGCATCGGGTTCGCCGGCCGTACTTTGTTCCCGCTGGGCGCCCTGTGTGGGCTGGCACTGGCGCTGGTCGCCGTCGTGAGCCTCGGCATGCCAGCCGAGCAGCTCGTGCTGCCCATCGGTCTGCCGGATCTGCCATTTCACCTTCGCCTCGATGCCTTGTCGAGCGTGTTCCTCATTCTGCTCGGGATAACCGCAACAGGTGTTTCGCTGTTTGCGGCGGGCTACTTCCGGACCGGGGAGGGAACGCTTCCAGGACTGCTTTGCCTGCAATACCACCTTTTTCTCGCGAGCATGGGCTTCGTGCTGCTCGCCGACGATGCGTATTCGTTCATGGTCGCGTGGGAGACGATGGCCCTGTCGTCCTACTTTCTCGTCACGACCCAGCATCGGATTCCCGAGATCCGGCGCGCCGGCTTTATTTATCTGCTGATCGCACATCTGGGTGCAATCGCCATTCTGCTCAGTTTCGGCGTGATGCAGGGTGGCAGCTGGCAATTCACTTTCGATGCGATGCGTGGCGCGCAGCTCGATCCGACCTGGGCAACCGTGGCCTTCCTGCTCGCGCTGTTTGGCTTCGGGGCAAAAGCCGGCATCGTCCCGTTGCACGTCTGGCTCCCGGAAGCACACCCGGCCGCGCCCTCGCCGGTATCGGCGCTGATGAGTGGTGTCATGCTGAAGACCGCAATTTACGGTGTTCTGCGTGTGACATTCGATCTGCTTGGTGAGCAGCAGTGGTGGTGGGGGCTCGTCGCGCTCGGCCTGGGGCTGTTTACCGCCTTCTATGGCGTCATTTTCGCGGCAGTGCAGACGGACATGAAGCGCCTGCTTGCCTGGTCATCGATTGAAAATATTGGCCTGATTTTCACCGGCATTGGCATCACGATTGTATTCCACAGTCTTGCCCTGCCGGCGCTTGCCGCGCTCGCACTGGTCGCGACGCTGTATCACTGCCTCAACCATGCGCTCATCAAGAGCCTGTTGTTTCTTGGTACCGGATCAGTGCTGCACGCAACGGGCGAACGCAATCTCGGTCGCCTCGGCGGGCTTATTCAGCGCATGCCATGGGTGGCATGGCTGACGCTCGTCGGCGCATTGGCGATCGCCGGACTGCCACCGTTAAATGGCTTCGTCTCGGAATGGCTTCTGCTGCAGGCGTTCCTGTTCGCCGATACCGTGCCGCGCCCATTCGTAAACATGATATTGCCGATAGGGGCGGCTATCGTGGCCTTGTGTACGGCACTGTCGGGTTACGTCATGGTGAAGTTCTTTGGCGTGGTGTTCCTCGGCCAGCCACGTGAACCATCACTTGCGAAGGCGAACGATGCGGGCGCGCTCGAACGGATTGGACTCGTCTGGCTTGCCGGCGGCTGCATCGTTCTCGGCCTGATACCCGTCACGGTGATTGGACAACTGGAGATCGTGACCGACGTCCTGCTGGGTGCAGACCTTGGTACTCAAGGTGGTAGCTGGTTGCTTCTCGCCCCACCCGTGGCGCGACAGGCATCCTACAGTCCGATTGTTTTCTTCGCCGTCGGCGGGGCAGTGATCGCGCTCACCTTCTGGCTGGTTCGCGCACTTTATAAACGCCCCGTCCGGCGCAGCGCGCCATGGGACTGCGGCTTTGGCCGGCTCGATTCCCGGATGCAGGATACTGCCGAGGGATTTGGCCAGCCCATTCGCCGTATATTCAATCCGTTCTTCGCAATGACGCGTGACTTGCCCACGCCGTTTGACAAGGCGCCACGCTATCACGTGATCGTGGCCGACCGTATCTGGGGCGCAGCGTATGAGCCGCTCGGCCGACTGGTCCACCGCATCGCCGATCTTGCGGCCCTGCTGCAACAGGGCCGGCTTTCAACCTACCTGACGTACAGCTTCATCACCCTGGTTGTGCTGTTGGCGGTGGTGCTGTGACTGTTACAGGCGCCACAAATCAGTTTCTTGAGATCCTGCTGGCAGTCGCTGCGGCACCGGCACTCCTCGGCTGGGTCAACAAGTGCCGCGCGTGGCTTCAGAATCGCAGCGCGCCCAGCCTGTGGCAGCCGTATCGCGGCCTGTACAAGTTGTTCCACAAGGATGCGGTCATCGCCACGAACGCGTCGGCACTGTTTCGTCTCGCGCCTTACGTGACCTTTGGCACGATGGTGCTTGCCGCCGCAATCATCCCGTCTCTCGGCACCCGCTTGCCCTTGACGGTGGCAGCCGACGGCATTGCGCTTGTCGGCTTGCTCGCGTTGGCCCGGGTTTTTATATCGCTCGCGGCGATGGATGTCGGCACGGCCTTCGGCGCCCTGGGCGCCAGGCGCGAGATGATGGTTGGTTTTCTCGCCGAGCCGGCGCTCCTGATGACCCTGTTTGTCGCGGCGATGATTTCCCAGACGACCTCACTGCCGCTCATCGCCGAGCGACTTAGCGGTGAAACGATTGCGATCTACCCCAGCCTGGCGTTCACCGCTGTGGCCTTCACACTCGTATTGCTCGCGGAAAACGCCCGCATCCCGGTTGACAATCCCGCCACCCATCTCGAGCTGACGATGATCCACGAGGCGATGCTCCTCGAATACTCCGCGCACCATCTGGCACTCATGGAATGGGCTGCGGCGCTCAAGTTTTACAACTACGCGTGTATCGGTATCACGCTGTTCATACCCTTTGGTGTCGCGACCCACATGCAGGGGCCGGGCGGTCTTGCGCTCTCGGTACCGTTGCTCGCCCTGAAGTTGATCTGTGCCGGTGCCGCGCTCGCCGTGGTGGAAACGGTTTCGGCGAAATTGCGGGTGTTCCGTGCGCCGGAGTTTCTCGCCACAGCATTCCTGCTTGCCGTTCTCGGCATGCTGGTCCACCTGCTTCTGGGTGCATGACGGTGAGCAGCATGTCCCTTGATTTGCAAATACTGAACCTGCTCGCAGCGCTTCTGCTGCTGTTGTCGTTTTCAATGCTCGCGCAGCGGCGCATCGTCACCCTCGTAAACCTGCTTGCCACGCAGGGCGCCCTGTTATGTGCCGCCACGGCACTGCTGGCCTGGCGAACGGGTGAGAGTCATCTGTATGTGTCTGCCGTGCTAACGCTGGCCTTGAAAGTGATTGGCCTGCCGTGGCTGCTACACCGGCTTATTCGCAAGCTCGGGGTGTACTGGGAGACGGAGCCGTTGATCAACCCCTCGGGCACGATGCTGATCGGGCTCGGCGTGGTGATCTTTGCCTTCGGCCTGGCGCAGCCGATTTCCGCGCTGGCAAGTACCGCCACTCGCAGTGCCATTGGTATCGCAATCGCCGTCATTCTGCTGGCATTCCTGACGATGATTACACGACGCAAAGCCATGTCGCAGGTCATCGGCTTCCTGTCCATGGAGAATGGCCTGTTCTTCGGCGCGATGAGCACAACCTACGGGATGCCAATGGTTGTCGAGCTGGGCATAGCCCTTGACGTGCTGGTCGCGATGCTGGTGCTCGGCGTGTTCTTCTTCCAGATCCGCGAACAGTTCGACGGTCTGGATTTGCACCATCTCGAAACCCTGAAAGAGGAGCAGTAGCGTGGAGTTCCTGCTGTTGCTCGGTTTCCCGCTCGTTGGCGCTGCCTGCCTCGGTATCTGGGGCGCGCGCCGCTGGGCGCCCGACGCGAATGTACTCGTTTGCCTCGCCACCTTCGGTGCCGCTTGTGCTTTGACCGTCCGCGTCATTGCGCACGGAAACCTGCTCATCGCCGGCGAGCAGTTCTTCATCGACCCCTTCAACGTCTTCCTGGTCGCATTGACGGCGTTCGTTGGTCTGACGACGTCGCTCTTTTCGCGGCCTTATATGCGTATTGAGGCAGAGCATGGCCGGCTCAGTCCAGGGCGGCTTCGCCTCTATCACGCCATGTACCAGCTGTTCCAGGCCACGATGCTGACGACACTGACCAGCAACAACATGGGCCTCATGTGGGTCGCGATGGAGGCGGCGACCCTTTCAACGGTGCTGCTTGTCACCCTGTACCGCACACCGGCGAGCCTCGAGGCCGGCTGGAAGTACTTCATCCTCTGCGGGGTCGGAATTGCGCAGGCGCTGTTCGGGACCATGCTGCTGTACTTTGCGGCCGAAAAAGTTCTGGGCGGCACAGGTACCACGGCGCTCCTGTGGACGCATCTCGATGCAGTGAAGGGGGAGCTTGAGCCAACCGTGCTGAGCCTCGCCTTCGTCTTCCTGCTGGTGGGCTATGGCACGAAAGTCGGACTGGCACCGCTGCACAACTGGCTGCCGGATGCGCACGCCGAGGGTCCGACGCCGATTTCGGCTGTGCTTTCGGGTCTGCTGCTCAACGTCGCGCTCTACGCGGTCGTGCGTTGCAAGATCCTTGTTGAGGGCTCCCTGCAATCCGGCCTGCCATCACGAATGCTGATGGGTTTTGGTCTGGCGTCTGTCGTCCTGTCGTCGTTTCTCCTGTGGAGACAGCGCGACATCAAGCGGCTGTTTGCCTACTCGTCGATTGAGCATATGGGCATCGCAACCTTTGCGTTTGGCATGGGCGGACCCGTCGCCAACTTTGCCGCGCTGTTACACATGACGGTGCATTCGCTGACAAAATCCGCAATCTTTTTTACGGTCGGTCATGCCTCGCAAAAGGCGGGCTCACAATTGATCGTGAATATTCGCGGACTGATCACGCTCAGTCCGACGATCGGCTGGGGGCTGATGCTCGGAACATTGGCCATCCTGGGTATGCCGCCGTTCGGGGTATTCGCGAGCGAATTTCTGATCCTGACCACGGCGATGCGGGAACAGCCCTGGGCCACGCCAATACTGCTGATGGCCCTCGGCGTGGCCTTTGCCGCGATTTTCGGCAAGGTACAGCCGATGGTCTTCGGTGAAACAACGGCGCAGCGCTTGCCGCATCCGCCCGCCTTGCTCCCGGTTTTCGTGCACCTGGCGCTCGTGCTGATGCTGGGCCTGTACGTACCGCCGTATCTGGCCAACTGGTACCGGGACGCGGCAGCCCTGATCGGGGGTTGGTGAAATGTCCATAACGCGGTGGTGGGTGCAGTCGACTCCGGTTCCGGGCAGCCCCGGTGTTGGTGAGATTGTCGTCGACGCGAGCGGATGGATTGGTGTCGCCGGCGACGCGGCCGCTGCGGGTGGCCAGCTCGTCGCGTTGTGGACGACGAGTGCCGAGACAAGCGCGAACTGTGCTTATGTCCGTGCCGCGCTGCTGATCTACACGCGTCTGCTGATCGTGACCCTGCCGCTCGCCGACGCGACACAGGCGTATCGCGGGCTACAGGAACTTTTTCCGGCCGCCGCAAGGATGCAACGCGCTGCCTTCGATCTCACGGGTATCCGCTCGGACGCACCAGACCAGCGACCCTGGCTACGGCATGCGGCCTGGGGCGCCGGGCACAGTCCACTGAGTTCAAGCGCTGACCAGGGTGCAGTCGTCGCCCGTTCGCTCGATGACTACGAGTTTGTGCGCGTCACGGGCAGCGGTGTGCACGAAGTGGCGGTCGGGCCCGTGCACGCCGGGACCATCGAGCCCGGACACTTCAGGTTCTCGATCGTTGGCGAGAAGGTGCTGCGGCTCGAAGAGCGGTTCGGCTATGCGCACAAAGGCATCGAGTTGCGGTTCACCGAAATGGACGCCTTCGATGCGCATCGCCTCGCCGCGCGCATTTCCGGCGACTCGGCTGTGGCGTTTTCGTGGGCCTGTTGTCAGGCGGTCGAGGGAATTGCCGGTATCGCTGTGCCGTTGCGCGCGCTGTACCTGCGCGCGCTCGCTCTGGAACTTGAGCGAATGCAGAATCATCTCGGCGATCTTGGGGCACTCGGCAATGACGCCGGCTTTGCTTTTGGACTGTCGCAATTTTCCCGGTTAAAGGAGCTGCTGCTCCGAGCCATCTGCGATGCGCTCGGACAGCGCTACCTGTTGGACTTCGTCGTCCCCGGCGGAACCGCACAGGACATCGACCCGATCAAGGCCCGATCGCTCGAAGCTGTCACGCAGGAGATTGCAGCCGCTGTACTCGCACTTCAGCAGATCTATGACGAGCATGCCGGGGTGCGCGATCGCTTCGCCGGTGCAGGACAGGTTCTGCCGGAACTCGCGAAACGGCTTGGCTTGTGCGGCCTCGCGGGCCGCGCCAGCGGGCAAGAACTCGATCTCCGCGTCGATCAGCCCTGGCCACCCTACGATCAGCTGGGTACCCGCAAGTTCGTTAGACAGGACGGCGATGTCGCGGCGCGGGTCGCCGTGCGTTTTGACGAGCTGCAGGAATCGAGCCGGCTGGTTAGCAGCATTCTCGGGAATCTGCCATCCGGATCCACCCGCACCGCAATCAGTAATCCCTGTCCGGCAGGGTTCGCCATCGGCCTGACGGAAGGCTGGCGAGGACCAGTGCTGATTGCCTTGCAAACGAGGGACGATGGCAGTATCCGTCGCTGTCACGCGCACGATCCATCGTGGCAGAACTGGCCCGTGATCGAGCACGCGATCATCGACAACATTCTCCCGGACTTTCCACTGATCAACAAATCATTCAATCTCTCGTACAGCGGGCACGACCTCTAGGCCACTATGCTAAAGACACTCCGCACCATTGCCCGAATCGGTATTGTCACTGAGCCCGTGCCGGAGACGGACGAGTCGCTGCGCGTGCGCGAGGCGATGCAGGCGCAGATCAGCGCGGTTCTCGGACGCGCACTCTGCATTCGCCATGTCGATGCGGGCTCATGCAACGGCTGCGAACTTGAAATACACGCGCTCAATAACCCGATCTACAACATTGAAGGCCTCGGTATCCGCTTCGTCGCCAGCCCGCGCCACGCAGACATGCTGCTGGTCACGGGCCCTGTCTCACGACACATGGAGACTGCCCTGCGACGGACTTACGATGCCACGCCCACGCCGAAGTTCGTCGTCGCCGTTGGTGACTGTGGCTGCACCGGCGGCATATTTGGCGAAAGCTACGCCAGTGCCGGTCGAGTAAGTAATGTCATCCCGGTCGATGTGCAGGTGCCAGGCTGCCCGCCATCTCCGGAGCGACTGCTACAGGCGATATTGACGGCTATTACGCCGGCGTCTCGGATCGGGTAGCCTGAGCGGAAAACAACGAAGGGGACCGCTTCATGTTTCGCTCGCTGGCGATGTGGCCGGACGCCATAGTCACTTGACCTTCCCATAGGGGAAGGGTTGAGGATGGCGCAGCTATCAACTGCAGCTGCCGCCACAAGGAGATTCCCCGATGCAGAAAACCTCGACCCTGAAGCCTTTCGCGACCGGCGATA
>CAYJPG010000114.1:0-2597 GCA_964371995.1 uncultured Chromatiaceae bacterium
GCCTGGCGCACATCGGGAAAGATCAGCTTCTTCTCATCGGCCAGACTGTCGGCACTGGTGCCTGGATCGAAGAGGATGATGCCCACATCGAGGCGTTCGGCATCCGGCACTTCGGCAGCCGCACGCACGAGCGCAGCTTCCTTGTAGTCGATGGTACGAGCGGTCGAGCAGGCACTGATGAAGCAAGGCAGCAAGAGGAATACCACCAGCGTGCGTGGCATGCGCCCGTTCGTGAAGGAGCACAGCTCGAGGCTCATTTCGTTTTCAGTCCCATCTGCTTGCGATATTCGTTCCAGAGCGCATCGCGGATCTTCGGATCGGTTTCTGCCTGTGCTGCCTCACGGATCTGTTTCGCAACCTGGTCTTCAGCTGACAGGTCGGTGGGAATGTCATCGGGAATCTTCGCCACCTTGCCGGCCTCGGCGGACGGCGACTCCGCGCCACTGCCCGCGCTCCGGTTTTTGCCCGCGCCCGCCTCGCTGCCTTCTTCAGCGCCAGCCGGCACACCGCCCTCGATACCGTCCCCGGCATCGACGCCGCTGCTGCCCGCGCCCCGGCCCTGGCGCGACGGCAAATCGGACCCGCTTCCCGACCCGTCCACCGCGATACCGCGACCGGCCGCCTTCACGGCCGAGGAATCGCCCGACTCGCGACTTTCGGCAGCCCGCCCCGAGCCTGTGCCCGCCTTGGCCATCGCCGCGCGTTCGCCGCCTATCTCGCCATCGAAGTCACCGAGCGACTTCTCGAAGGCCACTTCGGCATCGCTGGAACCCGACCCTCCGCCACTACCCGCCGACTGGCCTGTCGAACCCTGTCCGCTTTTTGCACCCGCCTGAGTACCGGACTGGGCACCTGAATTTGAACCGGCCTGAGACCCGGAAGCTGAACCCGCTTTTGCAGCCGATTGCGATCCGCTTTGTGCGCCGGCACCCGACCCGGACTGCGATCCACTCTGCGTACCGGCACTCGATCCCGACGGCGAGCCAGCTGATCCCTGCGCGCTCCCGCTGCTGCCTGCTGGCGGCTTGACTGGCGGACTGCTGCAGGCGCCAAGCACCAGAGCGAGGGCTATAACAATCGGTATCCGTGACATGGGCGACTCCCGAAAAGGGGACGCTACCCTTGTTCAGAAAAGAGGCAAGCGTCCCTCTGGAGACTACGTCGGGAAAAAGGGCAGCGTCCCCTTTTCGCGCAGATTATATAGCCTGCGGCAGCCGCGCCACGGCTCAGCCGCTGACCGGGACCGGCACAGCAGTACAACGTCTGCTAGCATCTTTGCACTGCGTCAGTTTTCCCGCCATACCTTAACAGGGAGTTCCTTAACATGGCCCTCGCCCAAGCGCTTGCCGACCTGCAGTCAAAAGTCGGCCAGGAGATTCATACCAGCGACTGGCTCACCGTCGACCAGGCGATGATCGACGCCTTTGCCGTCGCAACGCGCGACAAGCAGTGGATTCACATCGATCCCCGCCGTGCAGCAAGCGAATCGCCATACGGCAAAACCATTGCACACGGTTATCTGACCCTGTCCCTCTACCCGCTGCTGCGCGGGCTCGTGGATGAGGGCAAGCCGCTCGCGCCAGGCGTAAAGCGCGTGATCAACTACGGCATCAACAAGCTGCGTTTTCCGAATGCGGTAGTAGTCGACAGCCGGATCCGCGCCCACTGCAAGCTGGTATCGGCTGAAGAAGCCAAAGGCAGTATCGAACTCGTCGAGGAATATTCCGTCGAGGTCGAAGGCCATGAACGGCCGGCCTGCGTCAGCGAATGCGTGATGCGACTCTACTTCTGAGCAATATCCGGTGGCTGACAAAATCCTGCTGACCGAACGCCGTGGCGATACGCTGCGAGTCATCATCAACCGGCCTGACAAGCGCAATGCGCTGTCACTGGAACTGCTCGACCGGATCGGCAGTACCTTCGCGCAACATGCCACGGATGCCGCGCTGAAATGTGCGGTGCTGACAGCCAGCGGCGACCGTTGTTTCGCAGCCGGCGGCGACTTGCGCGAACTCGAGGCTGTACGCAGCGAGGCCGACACGCTCGCGATGTCACGACGTGCACGCGCCGCGCTTCAACAAGTGCGGCAGTTTCCGGTACCGGTTATCGCCGCACTCAACGGACATGCGCTCGGCGGCGGTGCCGAACTGGCGATGGCCTGCGACCTGCGCATCGCCACTGCCCGGACTGAACTCGGCTTCCTGCAGGCCCAGCTCAATGTCACGACTGCCTGGGGTGGTGGTATCGACCTGCTGGCGGCGCTGGGTTCAGCACGCGGGCTGCAGATACTGCTGGAAGCGCGACGTATACCGGCTGAAGAGGCCCTGCAACTTGGTCTGGTGCAGCGCGTCTGTACCGGCGATGAAACGCTGACCGGGTGTACTGCGGCTTTTATCCAGCCGCTTCTCGATCGGCCGGTACAGGTATTGCGCGCCTACAAGGCGCTCACACTGGCAAGCCGGCGTGTCCTGCACGAGCGGCTGGTCACCCAGGAAGAACAGGGCTTCACCGCAACCTGGATCCATGCCGATCACTGGGCGGCAGCGGAGAAAACACTGGCACCGCGATAAGGCGTGAAAAAAGTGGTGACCCCTTTT
>CAYJPG010000114.1:2607-8335 GCA_964371995.1 uncultured Chromatiaceae bacterium
GTCCCGTACCTCACCTAGAAACTTGATTTATCCGGATCGAAGATAATGATTCCCCGCTCCTCATAACGCTTCAACAGCGTGTTCAGGAGGCGGCGAAAATCGCGCTCGAAGCGATCCGATGCGGGGTGACCAGGCACGATCTCGATGAGCCGCCTGCGCCCATCCTCGGGATGAGGGCGCTCGCGTACCCATTTCTTCTCAATAAATTCGTGTACGACACGAGATACCGTCGGGCGGGATATACCCAGCGTCTCGGCAATGTCCTTGTTACTGGTCGCATCGCCCACATAGAGGCTCATCAGCCCGATGTAACTCCCGATGCGCAGGTGATTAAGCGTAGTCTCACCACCGAAGTGCTTTGCCAGGGTCCCCAGAAACAGGCCAATGAACGCCTGGATCTCCTGTGCGGTCTGGAATTCTGCCCGTGCCAGAGCTTTGTTGAATCTTCGCGTGTATGGCACGACCCCCCTCCTTGCGCGCGGAGCCGAACCGCTACGCATCCGGAACTACAGTCGCCGGATTATTGAATGAACTGGCCCGCTTCACCAAGCCCGGGGCACGCCCAAAAAAAGAAACCCGCTAGCGCGGGCTTCTTCATCGTCTGGAAGAGTAATTCACCCGAGGTGCGGGCCCAGGCTTGAGTACACCATACGGCGAGTTGGTACGTCCGGACAGCTTGGTTTCGGTTATGAAACTATTAAAAGGGGGCATTACTTTGGGGGCGGCATCAGCTTTGTCGCTTTGCAACAAAAGAAGTAATGCCCCCCCCTTAATCGCGCAGTTCGCGGCGCAGGATCTTGCCGACGTTCGATTTCGGCAGTGACTGCCGGAATTCGACATGGCGCGGGATCTTGTAGGGCGCGAGACGTTCACGCAGAAACTCACGCACTTCATCCCTGTCGAGACTGGTGCCCGGCCGCGTCACAACAAACAGTTTTACCGCCTCCCCCGTGCGCTCATCGGGGATACCAATGCAGGCGGCCTCGATTACGTCCGGATGAAGGGTGATCTCACCCTCGACTTCGTTCGGATAGACCTTGAGGCCGGCCACATCAATCATGTCTTTCTTGCGATCGACGATGAAGAAGTAGCCGCGCTCATCCATCTTGGCGATATCACCGGTACGAAAGAAACCGTCACTGGTCATCGCTGACGCCGTTGCATCCGGATCGTTCCAGTAACCGCGCATCAGCTGCGGTCCCTGCATGCAGAGTTCGCCCGGTTCACCGGGTGCAACCACCGCACCCTCATCGTCGCGCAGGCTGACCAGCGTACCGGGCAGCGGCAGGCCGATGCTGGCGTTGAACTCGTGCTGGTTCGCCGGATTGGAGCAAACCACCGGTGAAGTCTCCGACAGTCCGTAGCCCTCATGAATTGTCGTCCCGGTAAGTTCACGCCAGCGCTTTGCCGTTGCCGGCATCACTGCCATGCCGCCCGCCGAGACCAGGCGGACCGCCGAGAAATCCACCTTCGCGAAATCCGGCTGCTGCAACAGCGCCTGGTAGAGCGTATTCACACCGGATATCGCCGTGAACTTCCAGCGACGCAGTTCGGCGATGAAGCGCTTCATGTCGCGCGGATCGGTGATCAGCACATCGTGACCGCCGATTTCCAGATAGGCGAGGCAGTTACAGGTAAGCGCATACACGTGATAGAGCGGCAACGGCGTGATCACGACCTCCTCGCCCGGCATATTGAGGCCGGCAAACCAGCTGTTGATCTGACGCACATTGGCAAGCAGGTTGCTGTGGGTGAGCATCGCACCGCGCGAACGGCCGGTCGTACCGCCCGTATACTGCAGGCAGGCCAGATCGTCGCCGGCCAGCGCCGCCGCCGGGCGGTAATCCGCCGGGTTCTGCGCCATCACGTCTGACCAGCCCGCAGCGTCCGGCACCGAAGCGCCGCCCATACCCCGCAGATAACGGACGACAAAGTTGACCAGCGGGCCGCGCAGTGCGCCGAGCAGATCACCGATGCCAGTGACCAGTACATGCTGTACGGGGGTGTGCGCTGCTATTTCATTAAACGTCCCGGCGCTCTGAGTGAGCACCACCAGGACTTTGGCGCCACTGTCGTTGAGCTGATGTTCGAGTTCGTTCGCGGTATACAGCGGATTGACGTTGACCACCACCAGACCGGCACGCCAGATACCGAACAATGCGACCGGATACTGCAGCACATTCGGCAACATGATTGCGACGCGATCGCCGGGCACAACCCCCGGCAGGCTTTGCAACCAGGCCGCGAAGCGGCGAGTCAGTTGATCGAACTCGGCATAGCTGAGCGTGCGGCCCATATTGCTGAAGGCCGGTTGTGGCGCGTACCGGGCGCAGGCGCGGTCGAGCAGCGCTGCCAGCGAGTCACGGTGATCCAGCTCGATGCTGGTCGGAACACCCGGTGGATACTCCTTCAGCCAGACCCTGTCATCCGCCATGCCGCCACCTGCTGCCTGAAACCCGGATCATGTTAACGCCCCGGGCAGCGTCAGCGAAATGCAACGGGGCAGCCTGATACAGCCCGGAAACGTGGCAGCGCCGGGGCATTCCTGATACGGTTGCGGCGCGCATTCGCGGCCTTGCGGAGCGCCTGTACACAGCCAATCCTGAACAGTCACCGAAGGGCGCCCCGTGACCCGATCCCGCATCCCGCACTTCTACAAGATGAGCGTCGCCGAACGCGTACGCGCCGTACACGAACGCGGCCTGCTCAGCGATGCTGATTTTGACCGCCTGACCAGCGGCCAGGCAACGCTCGACCTGCAAGCCGCCGACAAGATGATCGAGAACGTCATCGGCGTACTCGGCATCCCCATCGGCCTCGGCCTAAACTTCCTGATCAACGGCAAGGACTATGTGGTGCCGATGGCGGTCGAGGAACCCTCGATCGTCGCCGCCATCAGCGCGACCGCCAAGCTGGCTCGTGAATCCGGTGGTTTTGCCACCTCCTCCACCCCGCCAATCCTGATCGGCCAGATCCAGGTACTGGAGGTACCCAACCTGCCGGCAGCCCATGCCGCCGTGCTCGAACGCAAACAGGAAATTCTCGACCTGGCCAACAGCTTCCATCCGCGTATGGTGGCGCGCGGTGGCGGCGCAGTAGATATCGAAGTGCGCTCCTATCCGTTGCGCTCGATGCCCGGCGAGATGCTGATCGTGCACCTGCTCGTCGATACCCGCGATGCGATGGGCGCCAATCTCGTCAACGGCATGTGTGAGGGCGTAGCCTCGCTGATCGAGCAGATCACCGAAGGTACGGTATTCCTGCGCATCCTCTCGAATCTCGCCGACCGTGCCCTGGCGCGTGCCGAGGTCGTGCTGCCCGTAGCGCAGCTTGCCGGCAAGGGTTACGCCGGTGAACGGGTACGCGACGGCATCATCATCGCGGCCGATTTTGCCCATGCTGACCCCTACCGTGCAGCAACGCACAACAAGGGCATCATGAACGGCGTCGATGCCGTGGCGCTCGCCACCGGCAACGACTGGCGCGCCATCGAAGCCGGCGCCCATGCCTTTGCGGCCCGGCATGGCCGCTATGGATCGCTCACCGAGTGGTGGAAGGACGAAGCCGGCAACCTGTGCGGGCGCATCGAAATGCCGATGAAGGTCGGTATCGTCGGCGGCCCCCTCGAATCGAACCCCGGCGTGGCGATGAACCTGCGCCTGCTGGGTGCCGAGACCGCTACCGAACTCGCCGAGGTCATGGCCGCGGTGGGCCTGGCACAGAACTTCGCCGCGCTGCGCGCGCTGGCCACCGATGGCATCCAGACCGGCCACATGACGCTGCACGCACGCAGCGTGGTCAAGGCAGCCGGGGCACCGCCGGAACTGTTCAACGAAGTACTCGAGCGCGTCCTCCAGAGCGGTGAGATCAAGGTGTGGAAAGCGGAGCAGATCCTGGCTGAGGTCCGGCAGCCGGCTCCCGTTGCCGGAACTGCCGCGCGGCGTGAACCAGCGGCTGGCGTCGGCATCGGCTACGGCAAGGTCATCCTGCTCGGTGAGCATGCCGTGGTGCATGGCCGGCATGCCATCGCGCTGCCGATCCCGCTCACCATCCGCGCGGTCGTAGAGGATGGTGAACGTGGCGTCGAACTGCTGATCCCGCGCTGGGGCGTCGAATACCAGCTCGCCAAACCTGCCGAGCAGCGCCGTTCCTTTGAACGCGCGGCTGGTGCGATTCTCGACAAGCTGGGCCTGGCGACGCGCAAGCTGCGCATCGAAGTGTTTCCGGATGTGCCGCGCGGCATGGGTCTCGGCGGTTCGGCAGCCCTGGCTGTGGCGATCGTCCGCGCGCTGGACCTGCATTTCCGGCTTGGTCTCGGCGATACGGAAGTGAACGAGCTGGCCTGGCTGTCAGAACAGATCGCGCATGGCCAGCCCAGCGGCATCGACAACACCATGGCCACATTGGGTACACCGCTGGTCTACCGTCGCGGCGCACCGCCGCTGATCGAAACGCTGAATATTCCAGCACCACTGAAGCTGGTCGTCGGCATGACGCACCACGAGGGCCTCACCGCCCGTACCGTGGCCAATGTTGCCGAAGCACGGCAACGCAACCCGCGTCTCTATGAAAAAATATTCGATGACATCGACGCGCTGGTACTGCAGGCAGTCTCGGCAATCCAGGATAACGATATCTCTACTCTCGGTGACCTCATGAACATCAACCAGGGCCTGCTGAATGCACTGCAGGTTTCAACCCCGGAACTGGAAAGGCTGATCGGCATTGCGCGCAAGGCCGGTGCGGCCGGCGCCAAGCTGACCGGCGGCGGTGGCGGCGGCGCGATGATCGCTCTTTGCGACGACAACAACACAGACATTCAGGCCGCCATCGAGCGACAGGGATTCCGTACCATGACCGTCACCGCAGGCAAAAAGTCGTGAGTGGTCTGGCGCGCTCTACGGTGACGGAAGACCTGCTGATACTGGTCGATGAAGCCGACCGCGAGGTCGGCACCTTGCCAAAAACCGAATGCCATCTGGGTGCAGGCATACTGCACCGTGCCTTCTCGGTGTTTCTGTTCGACACCGACGGCAAGGTCCTGATACAGGAACGCGCGGCGGGCAAGATGCTGTGGCCCGGCTTCTGGTCCAACAGCTGCTGCAGTCATCCGCGACCGGGTGAAACCACGGAGGGGGCCGCAAAGCGCCGCGTGCAGGAAGAGCTGCGCCTCGAGTGCCGGCTCCGCTTCCTGTACAAGTTCCGCTATCAGGCAGCCTTCGGCACCGTCGGTTCCGAGCACGAGCTGTGCTACGTCTATGCCGGTCACGCGTCCGGAAAAATCCGCACCGACCCGCTGGAAATCGCCGCGATCCGCTGGATTACACCGGCCGACCTGGGTCACGAAATCGCCACCGACCCAGAGCGCTTCAGCCCATGGATGAAGCTCGAGTGGCAGCAGATTACCGCGAACTACCTGGATCGCATCCTCGACGATTGCCGGAAGCAGGCCACACGGTGAATGTAGTCATCACGGGCAGCACACGCGGCATCGGTCGTGGCCTCGCCGTTGAATTCCTGAAGCGCGGACACAACGTCGTGGTTTCAAGCCGCAAGCAGGCGGATGTGGACAAGGCGGTCAGCGAACTGGCCACGACCGGGCCAGCAAAAGTCACCGGCATGACTTGCGATGTCACCCGCAAGGCCGATGTACAGGCACTGTGGGACTTTGCCGTCGCCAGCTTCGGCCGCGTGGACTTCTGGATCAACAATGCCGGCCGCGCAACCT
>CAYJPG010000115.1:0-8215 GCA_964371995.1 uncultured Chromatiaceae bacterium
GCATCAGCTCGAGCAGATCACTGACGTCATCGGTATGCGACAAGATCGAGTGGCGGCTCGCATCGCGTCCGTAGCAGGCCAGCGCATCGCGCGCCGTCTCGAACACGGCGATTTCATCCACCGTGGCCGGCGTATAGGCATGGTCGACGACACGCAGCGGACGCGCATCGTTGAGCAGCGTCAGCAGGACTTCGCGCCGTCCGGCTTCATCCAGCGCCATGTAGTCGCCGTGCAGGCGGGCAACGCGCAGCAGTTCGGCAACCACGGCTGCATGACGGTCAGAGCTCTGCCGCAGGTCGATGGTCGCAAGGTGAAAACCAAAAACCTGCACGGCACGTATCAATGGCGCCAGCCTGGGCAATACCAGGGCCTGCGCATGATGCGAGCACAGCGAGGCTTCGATCACCCGCAGGTCGGCAAGAAATTCCTTCGCACTGGCATAGGGCTCCTGTGGCTCCACGGCGTGCCGCAAGGCCTCCTGGCCGGTATAGGCATGCAGCGTCGCTGCCAGCCGCGCATAGATACCGATCAGCGCACGCCGGTAGGCTTCATCGGCGCGATGCGGATTGTGATCCGGCGAACGGTCGGCCAGCGCGGCCAGCTCATCGGACACGCCAGACAGCAGCTGCGACAGCGACAGCTCGGCGCCGAGTTCGTGCACCTCCGCCAGATAGAAGCGCAGGGCCACCTCGGCCTGCCGCTCAAATGCAGTGGCCAGCGTTGCAGCTGTGACGTTCGGGTTGCCGTCGCGGTCGCCGCCGATCCAGTGCCCCATGCGCAGGAACGGCGCCACCGTCTGGCCCGGCAGGGCCTGTTCGATATCAGCGTACAGGCGCGGCAACTGGCGCAGAAAGGTCGTGCGGTAGTACGACAGTGCATTATCGATTTCATCGATCACGCTGAGCCTGACCGTGCGCAGCATGCGCGTCTGCCACAGCTGCGTGACGCGGGCGCGAATCTGCAATTCGTTCTGCGCAAGCTCCGGCTCCATCTGCAGGCCATCGCGCTGCGCCACGAGTTCCGCAATCGCACGCTCGGCGTCGAGAATGCTCTTGCGCTGTACCTCGGTGGGATGGGCGGTCAGCACCGGGCTGATATGCGCGTGCGCCAGGGTCTCGGCAATCTGCCGGTCGCTGACACCGGCGCGCGCCAGACGCTCGAGGCTGAGCTGCAGCGAGCCATCCTGCAGCTGTGCCTGCGCTTCCTGCTGTGCCCGCTGACGCACCTGATGACGGTCTTCAGCGATGTTGGCGAGATGCGAAAAATAGCTGAAGGCGCGGATCACGCTCACCATCTGGTCGCCCGACAGGCCCTTCAGCAGGCGACTGAGGGCGCGGCCCGCACTTGCGTCCTTCTTCAGCCGGTAAGCCACCGACAGCTGGCGCACGCGTTCGATCAGGTTAAATTCCTTGCTCCCTTCCTGCTCGCGGATCACATCACCGAGAATGCGGCCCAGCAGGCGGATATCCTCGACCAGCGGCCGATTCTGTTCCTCGGCATTGCGCCTGCGTGCGGCAGGCGACTTGCGGCTATGCGCTGAACTGCTCACGATGACACCGCAGGTCTGGCCGCCCGGCCCTTGACCAGCACCACCGGAACCGGTGACAGCTGCACCACATTGCGGGCGACGGAGCCCATCACCGCACCGGCCAGAGCACCACGCCCGTGCGTGCCCATGACGATCTCGTCGCAACTGTTGGCCTGCGCATAGTCGGTGATCACCTGCCCCGGATCGCCCACGCCGATATGGTGGTCGCAGCCGATGCCAGCCACCTTGAGTACGCCACGGGGTGCTTCGAGGACGGCCATGCCTTCGTCACGGTAATAGCTCTCCACGCTTTCCGGCTTGATGAACAGCTTTACATTTACCCCGGCCAGCTGGAACTGCACGTTGAGCAAATGTACGTGCACCGGCTCTTTGCAAAGACCGGCCCGGCGCACCACATAGTCCACCGCGCTGTCCGAGTAGCCGGAACCGTCGATGGCAACGAGAAATCTCAACATAAGCTACTCCTGATGTTCGCTGTTGTTGTCGCGCCGGACCAGGTCGACGGGTTTTGTGGCAGCCGCTGCTGCCCGGCGTTTGCCACCCAGCTTGCCGATGGCGACGACCAGCATCGCCCCGGCCAGCGGCGCCGCATAAGCGTAGATGCCCGGAGCCAGCATTGCATAGCGTTCGGTGAGCACCACATCGTGGGCGATCATGTCACCGGCAATCCAGCCGAGCAGCGCCGCACCACCCAGGATCACGATCGGAAAACGGTCCATCAGAACGAGCACGAAACGGCTGCCCCAGACGATGATCGGCACGCTGACAACCAGGCCGAACACCACCAGCGCCAGGTGCCCTTTGGCCGCACCGGCGATACCGATCACGTTGTCGAGGCTCATCACTGCATCGGCGAGAACGATGGTCTTGATGGCACCCATCAGATGCATGCTCGCATTGATTTCATGGCCTCCGTCTTCGTCAGCCGGCAGCAGCAATTTGACCCCGATCCACAGCAGCAGGAGTCCGCCAACGATTTTCAGGTATGGAAGCTGGAGCAGCTCAAGGGCAAAAAAGATCAGCACCACGCGCAGCGCAATCGCGCCGAACATGCCCCAGAAAATGGCCTGTGTCCGCTGCTGTGCCGGCAGCCGGCGTGAAGCCAGCGCGATCACCACTGCATTGTCGCCGCCGAGCAGGATATCGATAGCGATGATCTGGCCAACGGCGATCCAGAAATCCGGTGAAGCCAGATCCATGTTCAGCGCCTGCCCTGCACCAGCCGCGCGCCGCCGATGATGAGCAGCGAGAGCAGGAATACCGCCGCAATATCCCAGACCGGGATCATGAACACTTCATACAGGTAGCCGAGCCCCCGGCCGTAGTAATAGATCAGCACGACCGACAGCAGATAAGCGACCGTCGCGATAAACCGCACCCTGCGCTTCCAGGGCAGGCCATAAATCTGGGTAATCACGAACAACCCCAGCAGGCCGGTGACAAAGTTTTCCCAGCGCGTGCCGTTCATCATACCGACCAGCACGGCGTGGACGATTACCATCATTTCCAGCGTGAGCGTCCAGTAGCGGTTCAGATGCGTGCGGGTAAAGAACAGACTGCCCTGCAGGAGCAGCAGGAACATGTAGAAGAAACCGATCATATGCCCCGAGGTGTTTTCCATCGGGTGATACCAGAAGGTATAGATAATCGCCCAGGCGAAGTAGTAACCGTGATACTTGCGCGCCACCTCGCCCGCTGCGCTGACCAGCGATACCTTGCGGCCGAAGAACAGTCCGCGCCGGTGATTCTCCATGATCAGGATCACCACCAGCATTACTGCCACGGAGGCGAACGAGGTCACCTCGTGCACATCCTGCGCCAGCCCGTCATACCAGAGGCGCGTCTGCAGCCAGTGCAGCCCGATGAACAGCGCGTTGCCGCCAAGCGCCCAGACATTCACCGCATGCAGTCCGCGCGTATAACCAGGCTGCCGGGCCTTGGCATACCAGATCAGCCACCACAACATCAGCTGGTGTGCGAGATAGCCACCCCAGGCCGTCGCCCGCGTCCAGAAGGTTGGTTCAGCCAGTTGCCACTCGTACCAGAAGCCCGGGCGCTCCGGCAGGTACGGTGCTGGCGTCGGCCATACCATGCCGCTGTACCAGATGAAAGCCGTGAACAGCACACTGAAAGCGATGCCGGCCGCCAGGGCCCAGCTGCTGTAGAGTGACTTGTTTGAGCTCAGATTCATAGCTGCTCAGGCAAAAAAATGCAGCACGCGCACCATGGCCAGCGTGTCGTGAGCACAATAACGCAGAAGCTGGCCGCGCAGCTCGCTGCGCCGCGCCGCCGTGGTTTGCGGTGCTACCGCGTCCACCCAGGCCTGTTGCGCACCGCCGCCGTCGTGCACACCTTCGAGCTGTGCGTAGTCCATGTCCGGCGCAATTGTCGGCAGCAGTGCCTTGATCGACCAGCTGCCTTTCATGGCCGGGTGGCAGTACGCCGCTTTCACGATCGGGTGCAGATCCACCAGCCGTTCGACCACAGCGGCCAATGCATCGGCAAGCTCCGGACAGAAAGCGGCAAGCGTGCCCAGGCACTGCTTTTCGTAGCCGGTCCAGGTCAGCACCGGCCCCCGGGTACCGATCGCTGCAAGCAGTGCGGTGGCAACAGCACGGGCCGGCAGCTCAGCGCCCAGGTCAAGGCATTCGGCATGGTCCAGTTGGCCGGGCGCCGATTCGACATGTAACGACCACTGGAACGGTATCGCCTGATAGGGCCGCGCCCCCGCCCAGCGGGGAATCGCCCCGCCGATGGTCTCGAAATCGAGGTAGTAACGCGGCCAACCCAGCGCCGCCAGTACTTTGCGGGCCGAGTCATTCACTTCCGGCTGCCCGCTGCGGGCCACACGCCAGACGCGCTGTGCCTCGCGGCCGCCCGCACTCGCTGCCGGCAGCTCGCGCACATCCTTGTAGCCCTGTGCGATCAGCGCATCGAGACGCCCGCTGACGCCGGGCAGTGTGGTGAGCGGATAGTCTGTGTCCGGCCAGCAATGCGCGATAAACGCACATGCATAGGGCGCGCGGCAACGTCGACCGATGGCTGCGTCGGGACAGTCGCCCTCCACCGTCCGTTTCGCAACAGCCAGCCATGCGGGCACCTTCTGTTTCTGCGCACCGATTGCAGCGCTCAGATCCCGCTCGACCAGCAATCCGCGGTAATCACCCTCACCCTGATACACGAACTGGTTGTTGACATACGCGAGCACGACCAACTTCGGCGCAACCGCTGAAGTCTCGAGCACCCAGGCCTGGATGGCACAGTCGGTGATGTGCTCGTCCTTGCAGGAGGTCGATGATTTCACCTCGACGAGCCGCTTCGCCTGACGGTCCAGCACATCAGCACGGATCAGCAGGCCGTCGCGCTCGAAGGTCGCTTCAAAAAGTGGCGTAGCCGCCGGACCCGCGAGTGCCGCAGCCGTATCGCGCAGCGCTGCGGCCATACCATCTGCACCGCTGATCAGCGTACCGGTGCCGTCCGAATCATAGAGCTGCCGCGCGATATCGCCGATCTCGTGGCCGGTCGCAAATGCGGCTTCGGTCGCCGCACTGATCTGCGCGAGTTCCGGCTGATGCTTTTCCAGCCAGAGCCGCTTCGGGCACTGGAGAAAGGACATCAGGCGTGATTTGGACAGTCCGGCCATGTGGATCAGGATAACCGCCAGAACGCGGGTGCGCGCCTGAAACTATCTGCCATGCAGAAAACGGAGCGTCCCGCTGCCGGCCGCACGGCCTGTGGCGAGGCAGGCGCTCAGCAGATAACCGCCGGTTGGCGCTTCCCAGTCGAGCATTTCCCCGGCCACGAACACACCGGGCAAACGCCGCAGCATGAACTGTGCATCGATTTCATCGAGGCCAACGCCGCCGGCCGTACTGATTGCCTCGGCCAGCGGACGCGCGCCAGTGAGGACCAGCGGCAGCGACTTGATGTGCGCGGCCAGACGTGCCGGATCGGCCAGCGTTGCGGCATCGGCAGTCTCGCGCAACAACGTCGCCTTCACCCCGTCAATTCCCGCCGCCTTGCGCAGATGACTGGCGAGGCTCGCCTTGCCGCGCGGACGCGACAGCGCTGCGGTCAGCTGTTCAAGGCTGCGATCGGGCAGCAGATCGATCTCCAGCCTGGCAACGTCATGCGCTTCGATTGCATCGCGCAAAGCGGGCGACAAGGCATAGACCGCGCTGCCCTCGATACCATTCGCGCTGATGACGAATTCGCAGCGCAGCGACTGCGCGCCAAAAGACAGGCTGACTGATTTCACCGGCAAACCGGCACAGCGCTCGCGCAGATGCGCGCTCCACTGCACGTCGAAACCGCAATTGGCAGGGCGCAGCGTATTGATGTGTACGCCCCGGTCTGCCAGCAGTGCAGCCCATGCGCCGTCGGTGCCCAGGCGCGGCCAGCTTGCCCCGCCGAGTGCCAGCACCGTGGCATCGGCACTGAATTTGCGCACGCCGTCCGGCGTGTCAAAGACCAGCACACCCTCTGCATTCCAGCCCTGCCAGCGGTGACGCGTATGCAAACTCACCCCACCCTCACGCAGCCGCGAAAGCCAGGCTCGCAGCAGGGGTGAGGCTTTCATCGCCACAGGGAATACACGCCCTGAGCTGCCGATAAAAGTTTCGACGCCGAGACCAGCTGCCCACTGCCGGATCGCCTCCGGCGGAAAGTTGCGCAACGCCGGCTCCAGGGCAGCACGGGCCGGACAGAAGCGGCCGAGAAACGCTTCGAAGTCTTCGGCGTGCGTGAGATTCAGTCCGCTCTTGCCGGCCAGCAGAAGCTTGCGCCCCGGCGAGGGCATTACATCGAAGACATGGACCTCGGCATCTGCCGCCAGCATCTCTGCCGCAGCAAGGCCGGCCGGCCCGCTGCCGATGATTGCGACCCAGGGACGCAGCTGACTGTCAGACACGCGGGCGCCCGGTTACGCCGGGTGCTAAAAGTGGCAATAACATCCAGGGCAGCGCGCCGATCACGATGAAGGTCCTGGCTGAAGCAGAGAGGCAGTACTGGACATGGTTGCGGCCTGTTGACTCGGTGGCGCCTATGCTCGCAGGATCAGACCACAAAATCGATTCTTCCCGGACCCGCTTCCCGACCAGGATTCAGACCCATGAAAAATCCGCTCGCCGCACTCCTTGTTACCAGCTTGCTTGCCACCGTTCTCGTCCCGGCCGCAGGCGCCCAGCAGATTCTCACGCGAGATGTGCTGTCCAAAGCCGACTATGTGGTCGGCCGGCGCGCCTTCCAGATGCGTTGCAGTGCCTGCCACACGCTGACCGACGGCGGCTCCGACCTGACGGGTCCGAATCTTTGGCAGCTGACCGGCAGCAAGGCTGGCAGCCGCGGCAGTTTCAGATACTCGTCAGCGCTGATCGGCGCGGATATCACCTGGAGTGCCGACCGCCTCGACCAGTTTCTCGCTGATCCGGCCACTGATGTGCCGGGCAACAGCATGGCGATTCCGGAAGGCGTGCCGAATCCGGACCGCCTTGCCCTGATCTCGTTCCTGATGCTTGAAACCGGCGGCGCCGACTGGCCAAAACCTGAATTACCGAAGGTCGTGATCGACCCCGATCGCAGCAAACCGGTATCAGAACGCTTTCCGAGTTTCTGGAATCACATGATGTCGAACACCACGCGCTATCGCATGGTGACCGCCGGCGGTGAACTGGTATTCCGCGCGTATTTCAATGCCGATGGCTCGATCAGCAGTGACCACAAAACCATCCGCGGCTTCTGGCGTCCCGACGAACGCGATTTCTTCTGCTATGCGCTCTACGGCATTCCGGCGAAACCGGATCAGCTGGTTGAATGCTTTCCGATGGTCGCCATGAGCATTCCGCGCTTCGCGGAACAGCTGTGGGAATCGAAACCCGCCGAAGGCGTACACCTTTACGGCGGGATATTGCCCGGCCGGCCCTGAGGGTGGAGACCCGAAAGCCTCCGCCTGCCAGCCGCAGGCTCAGGTACCAGTTGTCGTGCCACCCCCCGGCAGTGCCGGCTTCGCAATGTAGTCGGCCGGTATCGTGCCGGTGAGGCTGCCGAGGAAGGCCCGGATTTCATCAACTTCCTGATCCGTCAGCGTCTTGCCGAGCTGATACTCGGCCATCAGCCGGATCGCATCGTCAAGCGTAGTGACCTTGCCATCGTGAAAGTACGGCCCGGTCTGTTCGATGTTCCGCAGCGACGGCACCTTGAAGAAGAACTTGTCCGCCTCATTCTTCGTAACTTCTGCACGGCCCGTGTCGGTCGTCTCGAAGGCTTTCACCAGCCCCAGCTTCTGGTACATGCCACCGCCGGCACCAACACCATTGTGGCAGGAGGCGCAACCGCTGTTCACAAAAGTATTGAAACCGGTCAGCTGTGCTTCGTTCAGGGCCGTCAGGTCACCGGCGATGAATCTGTCGAAGGGCGCGGGCGTCACGAGCTTGCGCTCGAAGGCGCCAATCGCCATACCCACGTTGTCGTAATTGATCGGGTCTTTGTCATCGGGAAATGCGGCCTGGAAGAGTTCGGCGTAACCCGGAATGGACTTCAGCGTTTTCACCACGGCATCCGCATCGGGCATCGCCATCTCGACCGGATTGAGGATCGGTCCCTTGGCCTGCGCCTCGACATCGGCCGCACGGCCATCCCAGAACTGCGCGATATGCAGCGCCGCGTTGT
>CAYJPG010000116.1:0-7998 GCA_964371995.1 uncultured Chromatiaceae bacterium
GTGCCGAACAGGGTGAGTGCCGGGACGCTGAATGTGCCGCCACCGATACCCATCATCGCCGAGAGGCCGCCAATCATGACCGGAAAAGCCATGCTGGCAGGTCCCCGCGGCAGGCTGGTGCCGAGTCGCCAGCTGGAGCTGCCAAAACCCATCTGCAATGCCATGATCAGCCCAACGATGCCAAAAATGGAGGTGAGTACGCTGAAGTCCGCCAGCGTCGCCAGCCAGGTGCCGACGATTGAGCCGGCAAAAACGGCCGGCGCCCAGGCCCGGAACAACGCCGGATCGAAGCCCCCGCGGTGCATATGTGCGCGAACCGAGCGGATGCTGGTCGGTATGATCGTCGCCAGTGAGGTGCCGACGGCCAGATGCATGCGTACGCTGGGGTCTATGCCCAGATAACTGAACAGGTGGTAAAGCACTGGCACGACGACGATGCCGCCGCCGACGCCGAGCAGCCCGGCGAGTACGCCAGCGATGAGACCCGTCGCAGCGAGCAGCGGTACCAGCCAGAGCAGCAGGGCGGTGGTGTCGGCGGTGAACAAGGGCGGGCTGGCCTGTGGCGATGGGGCGGTGCATTGTAGCCGAGCCGTACTGGCTGCGAAGTCACTGAATGTAATGCGAGCAGATCCTGAAAACCCAGGCAAGGAGTTCAGACCGTCATGTCCAATCGCTCATTGAACCTTGATGACCGGCTGTACGCTTATCTGCAGAACGTTTCATTGCGCGAACCGGCGGTCCTCGCCGCCCTGCGTGCCGAGACGGCAGCTTTGCCCATGGCAAGGATGCAGATATCGCCCGAGCAGGGGCAATTCATGGCCTTGCTGCTGAAGCTGATCGGCGCGCGCCGCTGTCTGGAGATCGGTACCTTTACCGGCTACAGCGCGCTGGTCTGTGCGCTGGCCTTGCCCGCAGATGGTCACCTGGTAGCACTGGATATCAGCGAGGAATGGACAGCTATTGCCCGTCGCTACTGGGCAGAGGCAGGGGTTGCAGACCGGATCGAATTGCTGCTGGGCTCGGCCGGTCAGTCGCTACGCCAGCTCGCCGCGGAAGGCATGAAGGGCAGCTTCGATTTCATCTTTATCGATGCGGACAAGGCGGGCTACGACGATTACGTCGAGCAGGGCCATGAACTGCTGCGCGCCGGCGGGCTGATGATGCTCGACAATGTGTTGTGGAGTGGCAAGGTCGCAGACTCCGCTGTACACGACACTGACACCGACGCCCTGCGTGCGCTGAACCAGAAGCTGCATATCGATCCGCGTTTCGATCTCTCGATGCTGCCGGTCGGTGACGGCCTGACACTGGCGAGAAAGCGGGCCTGAATGATCAGCGCGGAATGATTTCCAGCATCTCGCCGGCGGTACCGCGGATGCAGCTGATGCCGTCTATGCCGGATTGTTGCGCGCCCAGGAAACTGACGATGGCAATGCCCGGCGGCAGCTCGTGCTGCTCAGCCGGCAGCGGCTGTGCCGCGGCCGGCATCTCGTCCGCTTCGATATAGCAGCGACCGCCCAGCGGCAGCGCCGCAATCCGGAAACGGTGTTCGCGCGAGAGGCCGAACTCCAGGGCCATGGTCTGCACGCGTGATTCGAGTGCCGGTGCGCGTGGAACCGCAAAGCGCATCGCATAGAAATCCTGCATGGCATCGAGTGAGGCGCCGCCGGCAATCACGATGAAGGTGCGGTCGACTTCGCAGCGCGCAGGCGGCGCTTCGAGACCAGGTACCGGCTTTTTGAATTCGGTCAGGTAGAGGATTTCACCGCCCGGACCGCGTACCTGCATTGCGCGGATATCGGGGCAGAAGGACAGGTCCATCGGCGGGGCGACGATTTCGAAAGGAGAGGAGGCGAGGCGTTCGGCGAGTACATCAACCCTGGCGACGATGAGTTCGGCTGCATTCCAGCCATGCCGAGTGAAGGCCCGGTAACCAGGTTCTGCCGGTGCTTCTATGAAGCGGAACACAAAATCATCCGCGGCCGCCGGCGCCATGCGCAGACAGCGTCGGCCCTCCGCCCCGGGTGTGCGCCAGAGCCGGGCCTGCTCGGCGCTCACCGCTTCGTAACCGAGTACGCGATAGCCGAGGTAACTGGCGTAGACGGCTTCCGCTTTGCCCAGATCCGGCGTGCTGATCGTAACGCCGGTGATCGGGCCGATCTGCGCGCTCAGATCACACCCTGTGCACGCAGCGCTGCCAGCTTTGCCGGATCGAAGTCCAGCAGACTGCGGAGAATCTCGTCGGTATGTTCGCCAAGTTCCGGCGCCGGGAGCCGGATCCCGCCGGGCGTCGATGACAGCTTCGGCGCAACATTCTGCATGCGCAGTTCCCCGAACTTCGGGTGCATGGTGGTAACGATGGCCTGGCGTGCCTTGAAGTGCGCGTCCTCCAGCATCTCCGGCGTGCGATAGATCTTGCCCGAGGGAATGCCGAACTTGTCCATCAATTGCTCAAGTGCCGGCGCATCGATGGTGCGCGTCCAGTCGGCAATAAGATCATCGAGTTCGGTCTGCCGTGCGCCGCGTGCCGTATGTGTTGCGTAGCGTTCATCCTTGGCGAGTTCTGGTCGGCCCATCGCTTCGGCGAGCCGGCCGAACACGGTGTCCTGGTTGGCAGCGATCAGGATCATGCCGCCATCCCGGGTCGGATAGACATTTGAGGGTGCGACATTGGGCAGGATCGCGCCGGTCCGTTCGCGGATGTACCCGGTCTTGTCGTATTCGGTGACGAGTGACTCCATCATGTTGAGGACTGCTTCGTAGATCGCGGAATCGACGATCTGGCCCTGGCCTGTCTTTTCGCGGTAATGCAGCGCACTTAGGGCGCCGATGCAGGCGAAGGTCGCTGCCAGTGAATCACCAATGCTGATGCCCATGCGGCTTGGTGGCGTTGATGGGTCGCCGCAGACGTAGCGCAAGCCACCCATGGCCTCACCGACGGCACCAAAACCGGCGCGGCCGGCATAGGGGCCGGTCTGGCCAAAACCCGACACGCGGATCATGATCAGTCGCGGATTGATCTTGTGCAGCTCTTCAAAAGACAAGTTCCATCGTTCGAGCGTTCCCGGACGAAAGTTCTCCAGCAGGAAATCTGCTTTCGAAACCAGCTGCCGGACGATCTCCTGACCTTCCTTGACGCGAAGGTTGACGGTAACGGACTTCTTGTTGCGGCCCACCACAGGCCACCACAAAGACATGCCGTGTGCTTTCTCCCTGCCCCATTCGCGCATCGGGTCGCCTTGTCCAGGCGGCTCGATCTTGATCACTTCGGCGCCGAAATCGCCCATCAGCTGCCCGCAGAAAGGTCCTGCCAGCAGCGTACCCATTTCGATGAGGCGCAGCCCCGCCAGCGGACCTGCGCCTGTTTTCTGTTCGCTTGCCATCACCGTAATTCTTGTATCGCTGACTACGGTGTATAGAATAGCGGAATTCACTCGCCCTGTAAGGCCATGAGCCAGCAAGCACAGCACGTATCGATCATCGAAGTCGGACCTCGCGACGGGCTCCAGAGCGAGCCTGAAGTTCTGCCGACAGCTGTCAAGATCGAGTTCATCACGCGTGCGCTCGACGCCGGAATCAGGCGTCTCGAAGTCAGCAGCTTTGTACATCCGAAGCGTGTGCCGCAAATGGCCGACGCGGAAGAGGTCATTCGCGGTTTGCCGGCACGCGAAGGTGTGACCTATATCGGTCTGGTGCTGAACCGCAAGGGTTTTGAGCGCGCACAGGCAACCGGTATCCATGAAATCGGCATGGCGGTTGTGGCCAGTGATACCTATAACCAGCGCAACCAGGGCGTGCCTACTTCCGAGTCGGTCAAGGCCTGGATCGATATCGCACGTGCGGCCAGAGCGGCCGGCATTCGCGCCAATGTGATGATCTCCTCGGCCTTCGGCTGTCCTTATGAAGGCGAGATTCCTGTTGCGAGGATTCTGCAGCTGGTCGATCAGGTCATGGAGGGCGATCCGGTGGAGCTGGGCATTGCCGACAGCATCGGGGTTGCCGTGCCGAACCAGGTCAGCGATCTGCTCGGTGCCGTGATGGCGCGGGTACCGGGAGTTCCGATACGCTGCCATTTTCACAATACGCGCAATACCGGCATCGCGAATGCGCAGGCTGCGCTTGCGGCCGGCGTTGCATCGCTGGATGCGAGTATCGGCGGGATCGGCGGTTGTCCATTCGCGCCGGCAGCAACCGGTAATATTCCGACTGACGATCTCCTCTACATGCTGGACCGATCAGGTATCCATACCGGCGTGTCGCTGGAGAAAATCATTGCGACCAGCCGATGGCTGCAGGAGCAACTGGGTCGAAGCACACCGGCGATGCTGCCCAAGGCGGGTATTTTTCCGCAGATTGCCGAGAAGAATCGCGCGTCTGGTGCTGCCTAGCCTGATACAAGAATTAACTACATGCTCAGGTGCCGCGGGGATTTATGTCGCGGTCCCGAAAATGATCAATACACACTGAAAAATCTGAGAGGGTTGTATGAGCTACCGTTTAGGGGTTGACGTCGGAGGCACATTCACGGATCTGCTGCTCATCAATGAGCAGAACGGGGAAATTTTTATAGCCAAGGTGCCCAGTACGCCCCACGACTCATCGGTCGGTGTGCTGAACGGCATTGCCAAGGTTTGCAAGAATGCGGGGATCGATCCCGGCAAGATTCATCATTTCATGCACGGCACCACGGTCGCCACGAACACGGTGCTGACCGGTTCGGGTGCCAAGGTTGGCCTGGTAACCACCAAGGGTTACCGTCAGGTTCTGCAGATCGCACGGTCTCTCGTGCCGGGCGGCCTGGGCGGCTGGGTGATCTACAACAAGAGCCTGCCGATGGCGCCACTGGCCCTCACCATCGAAGCTGACGAGCGGGTCGGCGCAGGCGGTGAGGTGGTCCGGAAACTGGACGAGGCAAAGCTGCGCCGCGATCTCAAGGCGCTCAGCAAGAAGGGTATCGAAGCCCTGACGATTTCACTGATCAATTCTTTCGCAAATCCGGAGCCGGAACAGCGGGTCGGCAAGATTGCGCGGGAAATCATGCCGGACATTCCCGTTTCGCTGTCCTCCGACATCGTTCCGGAAATGCAGGAATATGAGCGCACCATTACGACGGTTGCCAATTCCTATGTGCGTCCAAAGGTCGAGACCTACGTCCGCAACCTCCAGAAGAACCTGCGCAAGACCATGAGCAAGGTGCAGTTGCATATTCTTCGCTCTGATGGCGGTCTTACTTCCGCTGAGGCAGCTGAAGCTTTGCCGGTCAATCTGCTGATGAGCGGCCCTGCCGGCGGCGTGGCCGGTGCCGTATGGGTGGCCAAGCAGGCCGGTTTCCAGAACCTGCTGACCTTCGACATGGGCGGTACTTCGACAGACGTCTGTCTGATCGAAAACGGCAAGGCCCAGCTGCGACGTGAAACCACGGTAGGTGACGTGACCGTACGCGCATCGTCGGTCGACGTGCGTACCGTCGGTGCCGGCGGTGGTTCCATCGCCAAGGTACCGGCGCTCACCAAGGCTCTGCGCGTTGGCCCGGAGAGCGCGGGTGCAATGCCGGGTCCGGCAGCTTACGACCGCGGTGGTACGCTGCCAACGGTGACCGATGCCAACGTGGTACTCGGCTATCTGCCAAGTGGCGAAGTGCGTCTCGGTGGCGACATGCAGATCCGTCGCGACCTGGCGGAAGCAGCGGTCAAGTCCATTGCCGATGGCCTCGGACTCAGTGTCAAGCAGGCTGCTGCGGGCATTATCGCTATCGTCAACGAGAACATGTATGGCGCATTGCGCCTGGTCTCGGTAGAGAAAGGCTACGATCCGCGCGACTTCGCACTGATGGCATTCGGTGGCGCAGGCCCGCTGCACGCCAACGCAATCGGCAAGCTCATGAAGTCCTGGCCGGTCATCATTCCGCCGGGGCCGGGCGTGCTCTGCGCTTATGGAGACGCTACCACGCGGGTGCGCGATGATGCCTCGCGTACCTTTATCCGGCGCTTCAGTGAAACCACGGTCAAGGAAGTGGCAAAAATCTTCCGCGCCCTGGCAAAGCAGGCGTCGAAGGCGCTGGACAATGAAGGTATTCCCAAGTCAGAACAGACGTTCAGCTATCAGGTTGATATCCGTTACCGCGGTCAGGCCCTGCTGCTTACGGTCGATTTCGAGATCGAGGAGTTGGAGACCCAGGGTCTGGATGTCATCGGTGGGCGCTTCGACGAGATGCACCGTCAGTTGTTTACCTTTGCGCTGCCGCTCGACAAGGAGCTGGTGAATCTGCGTGCCGTTGCACAGGGCATGCCGACCAATGTACGCGCGCCGAAGGTATCAAAGGGCGGCAAAAGCCCGTCGGCAGCCGCGACTGCAAAACACAGGATCTTCGTGGATGGCAAGGATCGGGACGCCACGCTTTACGATCGTTCGAAGCTGCAGTCCGGAAACGTGATCAGCGGGCCAGCCATCGTGCTTGAGATGGATTCGACGACCCTTATTCTTCCGGAACACGAGGGCAGGGTGGATGACTGGGGCAATATCCTCATCACCCCCGCCGCCTGATAAACCTTTAGCCCCAGTCAGCCCAGAGCGCAGGAGCAAACCAGATGCCAGCCAGAATTGTTGAAACCAAACCACGGCCGTTCAAGCGTGTGGAAGTCGATCCGATCTCGCTCGATCTCATCGAGAACTCCATGGTCAACGCACGTTGGGAAATGGATACCGTGCTGTTCCGTACGGCGATGTCACCCGGTATTCGTGAACAGCACGATGAGTTCCCGATGATCGCCAACGTCGACGGCAAGATGGTCGTCGGCCAGTTCGGCAGCTTCATTTACGGATTCAAGGCTGCCTATGAGGGAACCATCGAAGAGGGCGACATGTTCCTCACGACGGATCCCTATACCTGCAATGGTGCCGTCAGCCATTCCAATGACTGGCTGCTGCTGCGGCCGATTTTCAAGGATGGCCGCCTGATAGGCTATGCCGCACAGTTCGGTCACATGACGGATATCGGCGGCAAGGTTCCGGGCAGCATGCCCACCGATGCGCAGTCGATCTTCGAGGAAGGCATTCGCGTTCCACCGATGAAAATCTACAAGAAGGACGTTTTGCAGGAGGAGATCCTGGATCTCATCCTGCATAACTGCCGCATGCCGCAGTGGAACCGCAGCGACTTCCACGCCATCGTGGCGGCGATCCGTACGGCCGAAAAGCGCGTCATCGAGATAGCCAGCCGCTTCGGTGATGACCTGTTCTATTCAGCCCTCGAAGAACTGCTCGACCGCAACAAGCGCGCCATGGCCCGGCTTATCAAGGAGACCGTGCCGACCAAGCGACAGTATTTTGAGGACTACCTGTGCGACGACGGCATGGGCATGGGGCCCTACAAGATCAAGTGCGCGATGTGGCGCGAAGGCGGCAAGGTCATCTTCGACTTTGAAGGAACCGATCCGCAGTCGACCGGTTCGGTGAACTTCCTTCTAAACGAAGAGATGTTCAAGATGTTTTGCGGCGTGTATATGATCATGGTCTTTGATCCGCAGATCATGTTTAACGATGGCTTTTACGACCTGATGGAAGTGCGGATTCCGGAAGGTACATTGCTCAAGCCGCGGGCGCCGGCAGCGCTTTCCTGCCGTACACATGCCCTGGGGCGTATCTTCGACATCCTCGGTGGCCTGCTCGGGCAGGGTAATCCGGACTTCCTGTGCGCAGCCGGTTTCTCCGACAGCCCGCATCTCATGTATTCGGGTTACCGGAAGAGTGGCGAGTGGTATCAGTTGTTCTCGATCGGTTTCGGCGGTGTTCCTGGCAAGCCTTCCGGTGACGGTCCGGATGGTCACTCGCTCTGGCCCAGCTTTACCAACGTCCCCAACGAATTTCTGGAAAGCTATTTCCCGTTGCGTATTGAGGTCTACGAAACCATCACCGACAGCGGTGGTGCGGGCTTGCATCGTGGTGGCAACGCACTGCGTGTCGCCTATCGCTTCCTGGAGGATGGCCAGATTTCGATCC
>CAYJPG010000117.1:0-7846 GCA_964371995.1 uncultured Chromatiaceae bacterium
CGCAGCTCGCCGATCAGGGGCGGCCGGGGCGTTACGCGCTTCCTCGGCCGATGCTCAACAAACCGGGTCTGGATTTCAGCTTCAGCGGGCTGAAGACAGCGCTGGCCCTGCAGGTAAGGGACAACGGCGGGATCTCGGCGCTGGACAGTGGTGCCCGGGCCGACCTTGCGAATTCCTATCAGGAGGCGATCGTGGATACGCTGGTGGCCCGGTCCTGCCGGGCGATCGAATCAACCGGTCACAAGCGACTGGTCATCGCCGGCGGGGTAGGGGCCAATCGATTGCTGCGCGAGCGGCTCCGGGACGGGCTGTCACGCCTTGGCGCCACTGTTTACTATCCACGGACGGAGTTCTGTACAGACAATGCAGCCATGATCGCGTTTACTGGCTGCCTGCGCCTGGCAGCCGCGCCGGAGGCATTCCGCGATTTGCATGTCACCGCCCGTCCCCGATGGCTACTGGAAGAACTGCGGCCCTGAAGCCTGCCAACATTACGGAAGAACGATGGATACGATTTTTCTGCGCGACCTCCGCATCCGTACCATCGTCGGTATCTGGGAGTGGGAACGGCGCATGCCGCAGATCGTGAGCATAGATCTGGATATGGATACCGATATCCGGCGTGCAGCGCGCAGTGACCAGATTGAAGATACGCTGGACTACAAGGCGGTGACGCGTCGAGTGAAGGCTCTCGTGGCCGGCTCCAGCTTCAAACTGATCGAGACAATGGCCGAGCAGATTGCGGCGCTTGTTGTCGATGAGTTCGGCGTGCCCTGGGTGCGAGTGGCGGTACACAAGCCCTGGGCAATTCGCGGTTCACGCGATGTCGGAGTCGTCATCGAGCGCGGCCAGCGCGAGTGACGGTGGCCAAGCGGTCGCCCGTCGATGTGTATGTCAGTGCCGGCAGTAATGTGGCGCCGGCAGAGAATTTGCGTCTGGCCTGCCGGGAACTCCGGAAGTGCTTTGGTGAGCTGGAAATCTCGGGCGTATACCGCAATCCCGCCGTCGGCTTTGCCGGCGATGATTTTCTGAACCTCGTGCTGCACTTTCGTACTGCCGAGTCTCCCGCCGCAATCATCGCGGAACTTGAACGCCTGCATGTGCTGGCCGGTCGGGTGCGCGGTCCGGACCCGTTCTCTTCGCGGACCCTGGATCTGGATCTCCTGCTCTACGGCGATGCTGTGCTGTCCGAGCCTGCGATTCGTGTGCCGCGCGAGGACATCAGGAAATATGCCTTTGTGCTGGGTCCGCTGGCTGAGCTTGCCCCGGGACTCCGTCATCCGCTGACTGGCGAAACGATGGCAGAGCTGTGGGCAGCCTTTGATCAGGCCGCCCATCCGTTGCAGCGGGTAACGGAGCCACTCGTCTGAGTCTGCTACGCGGCTAACAGCGGTTTTTCACCAACCTGCGCTGCGGCCACCATCTACGGCGATGATCTGTCCCGTCACGTAACTGGCGTCACGTACCAGGTACAGCACACATCCGGCAATATCAGCCGGCTCGCCGACCCGCTTCAAGGGAATCTGGCGCAAAACGGTATCCCGCATGCTGTCGCTCACACCGCCGTCGGGCCAGAGAATTGCGCCCGGTGCCACGCCATTTACGCGGATGTCAGGCGCAAGGTCACGGGCCAGTGCGCGGGTCAGAAAAGCGAGGCCGGCCTTCGCGGCACCATAGGCGGTGTGATCCCTGAGCGGCCGGATGGCGTGGATATCCACTATGTTGATGATGACCCCGCGCGAGGCTTTGAGGTGCGGCAACGCTGCCTGGGCGAGAAACAATGGCGCCTTGAGGTTGGTGCCGATCAGATCCGCCCACTGGCTTTCGGTAACAGTCGCCAAAGGTGTGGGGTAGAAACTCGAGGCGTTATTGATCAGGATGTCGAGCCGGCCGGAACGGGCCGTGACGGTATCGATCAGTCCGCTCAGTTGACTGGTCTGGATGAGATCGGCCTGCACGGCCAGTGCTGAATCCGGGCGTCGGTCATTGAGCTGACGTACCAGTGTCAGGGCCTGGTCGGCGGATCCGCGGTAGTGGATCGCGACACCTGCACCCTGCGCGTGCAGCGTTGTGGCGATCTCCGCGCCGACCCGGCGTGCGGCACCGGTGATCAGCGCCCACTTTCCCGTCAGCGTCGGGCTGTTGGTCCCGGTGGTGTCGCCTGTTGCTGGGTTCGTCATTGCGGTTACTGTCCTGTCTGCGCGATGCAGGCGTTTTGAGTCTGAAGCTTAAGATTACACCACCATGCACAACAGGTCTGAGCTGCCGGTTCCCGATGATTTTGCCCTTGCGCACAGTGCCCGTGTTGCGGATCTCGTGGCTGCGCGTCTCGCTGACAGCGGCGGCTGGATCAGTTTCGCGGACTACATGGATCTGGTGCTGTATGCACCGGGCCTCGGTTACTACAGTGCCGGAGCGCAGAAGTTTGGACCGGCGGGTGACTTCGTCACAGCACCCGGGCTTGGCAGTCTGTTTGCGGGCTGTCTGGCGCGGGTGGCGGGCCAGGCTCTCGATCAGCTTGATGCGGGTGTGGTGCTGGAGGTCGGCGGCGGTACCGGTGCACTGGCAGCCGACCTGCTCCGGGCCTTGCGTGCGAATCCGCCCCGGCAATATCTGCTGCTTGAGGTCAGCGCGGACTTGCGTGAACGTCAGCACGCTGTACTGGCTGCACGGGTTCCGGAGTTGCTTGACAGGGTGCAGTGGCTGGACCGTCTGCCTGCGACACCGCTGACCGGTGTCCTGATTGCCAATGAAGTGCTCGATGCGCTGCCGGCAGAGCGGTTCACCATGCAGGACGGAAAACCCCGCCAACTCGGCGTGTGTTTGCAGGCTGGCAAACTTTCCTGGTCATCGATACCGGCGCCTGCAGCGCTTGAATCTGCGGTCCGGGCAATCGAGCAGGATATCGGCGGCAGATTGCCCGATGGCTATAGCTCCGAGGTGTCGCTGCGCCAGCCGGCGTGGATCGCCTCGCTGGCAACAAGTCTTGGTCAGGGGCTTGCGCTATTCACGGACTATGGTTACTCGCGTCGTGAGTACTATCACCCGCAGCGTACTGAGGGCACGCTGGCCTGCCACTACCGGCATCACTGGCATGCCGATCCGTTCTTCCTGCCCGGTTTGCAGGACATCACAGCCTGGGTTGATTTCAGTGCAGCTGCGCGAGCCGGAGCTGCGGCGGGTCTCGACGTGGCGACCTACACGACGCAGGCTCATTTCCTGCTCGCCACCGGCATCCTGCAGGAGATGAAGACCGGTGGAATTCGGAATCAGGGCCAATCACCGGCCCGGACGCAGGCTATGGCGACAGAACTCAGGCAGTTGCTGATGCCCGGCGAAATGGGCGAACGATTCAAAATGCTGGCGCTGACCCGGGACTTTGAGCCTGCATTCGAGCTGACGGTGCGCGACATGCGTCCGGGGCTGTAAGGGCCTCACTCGAGCTGTTCAGATGCTGCCCGGTCAGACATGAAACGGCTGCGGGCAGCGGCGCAGGCGTCCAGGCGTGCCTGACGAATAGCGGCGCCAAGTCCCTCGCCGGCAAGTCCCTGTCTGGCGATTGTTGCCGTATCAACGGATCGTGCCGCCTGCCACGCGGCATAAATAAGCTCGCGTTGCGGGTAGGGCCGTGTCTCCAGCCCGGTACGGCCCCGCGCGTCTGCTTCGCAGGCGTCGAGAAAGGGCTCCACCCGGTCAGCCCGGCGGAAGGCATCCAGACTCTCGAGCAGGCTGAGTAGCGTAGCTGGCTTGAGTTCCAGGGCGCGATGGCAGTTGCCGTGCTGTCGGGTTACCGCGATGGCGAGGTCCCTGAACCGGTTGGGTATCGCGAGCCTGTCGCAAAGCTGCTCTACGAGCGCGACACCTCGCTGTTCATGCGCGAGATGTCTGGGCAATTCGTTTTTCGGCGTAGTGCCCTTGCCCAGATCGTGCACAAGCACCGCAAAGCGCACTTCACGCGCATGTCCGAGCCGGGCAGATTCGCGCAGGGCCAACAGGATGTGCTGGCCGGTATCGATTTCCGGGTGCCACTTTTCAGGTTGCGGTACACCAGACAGCGCAGCCACTTCGGGGAACACGACGGCCAGTGCTCCGCAGTCGTGGAGTACCTGAAAGTAGATATCCGGGCGTGACTCGCCGAGGGCCGATTCGGTCTCCTGCCAGACACGCTCCGGCACCAGTGCAGCGACCTCGCCGGCTGTAACCATCTCGCGCATGAGCTGCAGTGTGGCTTCTGCTACACGGAAGCCCAGGTCATGGAAGCGGGCCGCAAAGCGTGCGACGCGCAGGATGCGTACCGGGTCTTCGCGGAAAGCAGCGGAGACGTGATGCAGAAGCCGTTCACGCAGATGTATCTGGCCGCCGGCAGGGTCGATGAGCGTGCCGAAGCTGTCCTCAGCGATGGCATTGATGGTGAGGTCGCGTCGCTGCAGGTCTTCCTCCAGCGTTACCGAGGGGTCGGAGCGGACATCGAAGCCGTGATAACCGGGGCCGGTTTTAAGCTCGGTACGAGCGAGCGCATATTCCTCATGGGTTACGGGGTGGAGATAAACCGGAAAACTCCGGCCTACGCGCCGATAGCCCTGCGCTTCAAGCTCGGCCGGCGTTGCGCCGACGACGACCCAGTCACGCTCCCTGACCGGCAGGCCCAGCAACCGGTCACGAACAGCGCCGCCTACCAGATAGATCTGCATGGGCCGGACCTCGCGGTACTGGCCATCAGCGCCCGGCCGTGCGACGACAGATATCGTAGTGGGTATGCATGCCGGCTCCTGCCAGTGTCGTGGCCAGATTCGCAGTCAGTGAGCGCGGTTTGATGCCCAGGCGCTGCAGCCCGTCTTCGGTGCCGACGCTGTCGAGAAGCATCGAGCGGTAGTTATCGGTTGAAAAGGGTTTGCCAGGTACGAAGTCCATCCAGGCTGCCTGGGCCCGTGACAGTCCTTTCGACATGCCGATGATCCGCCGATTGAGTCCCAGGGTGTCGGTAATCATCTGGACGATTTCTTTCAGTGTAAAGGTCTCGGCTCCATAGAGCTGCAGGGTCTGATGCGTCATGTCGGGCTTGTCCAGTACGTGCGCGATGGCGCTTACCAGATCGTCTACATGGATCGGCGCAAAGCGGGTGTTCGGCATGGGCAACGTGAACGCCCAGGGAATCAGCCGGACCAGCCCTGCAAAGCGGTTCAGGAAATCATCGCCGGGACCGAAGACGACAGAGGGCTGCAGGATCGTCCAGTCGAGCTGCGACTTCCGCAACAGCGCTTCCGCTTCACCCTTGCTGCGCAGGTAGTGACTGCTTGCCTGTGGCGCCCCGGCATTCAGCGCGCTGAGCTGCACAAGCCGCGAGACGCCTGCGCTTTCGCAGGCTGCGATCAGCGTCTCCATCAGTTCCACATGGGCGCGATGAAAGCCCCGGCCATCGCGACCTGATTCATTCAGGATGCCAATCAGGTTGACAACGGCATCAGCCCCGGTGAGCAGGCTGGCCAGCGTGCCGGGCGCAAGCACATCGGCGCGAACGATTTTTACCGAGGGCTGGATACGCAAGTGGCGGGCCCGCTCCGGATCGCGCGTGGGCACCGTGATGCGGTGCCCGCGGTTGGCCAGATGGGCGACGAGTCGCGAGCCGATGAATCCTGTTCCGCCAAGTATGCAATAAGAAGCCATATGTCCCCGGTATCTGTTTTTTCAGCGGATTTGCAGCAGCAGGTTCCGGTTGCCACGACGCACGCTCATGATCAGCAGGCTCTGCTGGCTGGCCGCCTGCTGCAGTTCACGTACGTTGCGCACGCGCTTGCGGTTTACCGACACTATGATGTCGTTCGGCCGTATGCCTGCCAGCGCGGCGGGACTGTTGGGTTCGACGGCATCAATGCTGACCCCGGGCCCGGTGAAGTCCTCACCCTTGCCTTCATGGTTGCCGAGCTGGGCGCCCGCCAGGCCCGGGTGTACGTCACCGCCGTCGATCTGTGCGCTGATGCTGATTTCGCTCAGTACGGTAGTGAACTGGCGTCGCTTGCCGTCGCGGATCACATCGACACGCACCGAGTCACCGCTGCGTTTCAGGCCGATCGTGTTGCGCAGATCGGAGGCACCCTTGACCCTCTGGCCATCGACCGAAACAATGACGTCGCCGACCATAATGCCGGCTTTTTCCGCAGCCGAGTCAGTGACGACCTCCTGTACCAGCGCACCCTCCGCTGTGGCCTCGATGCCGAACGCCTTTGCGCTGTCCGCATTGAAGTCGGAAATACTGACGCCGAGCAACCCGCGCTTCACCTCGCCGTACTGGAGGATCTGGTTCATTATCGATTTGGCGATGTTCACCGGAATTGCAAAACCGATGCCGATGTTGCCGCCGCTGTTGCTGAAGATCGCGGAGTTGATGCCGATCAGTTCTCCCCGCAGGTTGACCAGCGCTCCGCCGGAGTTGCCCGGGTTGATCGATGCATCGGTCTGGATAAAGTCTTCATAACCGTCCGGATTGATACCGCTGCGCCCGAGCGCGCTCACGATTCCTGAGGTAACGGTGTGTTGCAGCCCGAAAGGATTGCCAATCGCGAGTACGAAATCCCCGACCTGCACCTGATCAGAGTTGCCGAACTTCATCTGGACCAGATTCTTGGTGTCTTCAACCTGCAGTACAGCGATATCCGTACCCGCGTCAGAGCCGATGACCCTGGCCTTGAGGCTGCGGTTGTCATTGAGGTAGATCTCGATCAGTTCCGCGTTCTCGACCACATGGTGATTGGTCAGGATGTAGCCCTTCGCCGCGTCCACGATCACGCCGGAACCCGCACTCTGTACCTCGCGGCGCCGTTGTGGTTGCTGCTGCTGGTCAGGAAAGCCGAAAAACCGGCGAAAGAAGGGATCTTCCATCAGCGGATTGGTGGGCGCATTGATAGTGCCTTTGGTGGCAATACTGACCACTGCGGGCTCGACTTGCTTGACCAGCGGCGCAAGGGTGGGCATTTCCTGGCTGCCAGCACGTACCGGCAGCTGCGCGCCGGCTGTACCGGAGATGAGGGCCAGCATCAGCGCAGCCCGACAGAGCAGTCCTGTCATGCGTACAAACCTTCGGCAGGTGATTGAAGACGCGGAATCATAACGTTTTTTGCCCGCTGCCGAGCGCTTCCGCGGGGCAACCCGGAAGCCGATCGGCCCGGCGCGGTATGTCCCTATATGTTGTGTGGCTGCTGACCATGTAACAGCACCAAGATGATTAAAGTGAGGGCCTGAATTAGTGGGTATATATTTCTATAACATTATGTTTATAAAGCAATTTAAAGCCGTTTTGCCCATGAAAACAATTCTTGACAGCGCTGCAGTCGGCTCCTAATGTACGGCTTATGTCGCCACAATATCTTGTGGCGACGATTCCAGCGAAATTTCGCGGTTTTGGCGCTTGGGGCATCTGCTGGCGAAGGGGTGTCGCCGAGATGGACTTCCGTTCCGGAGAGCAGGCTCCGGGTGCAGATTACAGGGTGGTTTGGGGGATATGAAGGCTATGAAGCCGGCAGTACAAATGGAAAACGTCAGGGCGGGCACCGTCGGCTTCCAGGAAGCGTCGATCGATATCTGGGACAAGAAATACCGGTTGAAGTCGAAGACCGGTGAGGTCGTCGACGAGACCATGGATGACACCTACAAGCGTGTTGCCCGTGCACTGGCTGATGTCGAGTCCGAGGGGGGGCGGGACCGCTGGTTTGAGCAGTTTCTCTGGGCGCTCCGACGCGGGGCGATCCCGGCGGGCCGGATCATGTCGAATGCGGGTGCCCGGGAGCACAAGCCGGCGACCTCGACCATCAACTGCACGGTTTCCGGCACCATCGGCGACTCGATGCAGGAC
>CAYJPG010000118.1:0-7540 GCA_964371995.1 uncultured Chromatiaceae bacterium
CGGTGGATGCGCGCCTGGCCGGGAAGATCGATTTCGATGGCCAGCTCGGTTTCGATCCTGCCGGCAATTTTTCGTTTCTGCTCCAGGAAGCAAAGGGTACGTTGTTCGGGCGCCAGTTCCGCGCCTCCGGCACAGTCGCCAATGCTGAAGTCGGTTATGCCTTTGATGAGGTGCGTGTGCAGGCGGGCGACAACCGCCTGGACATCGATGGCATCTGGGGGCCGGCACTGTCCGGGCGCTTCAGTATTGATGCGCCCGATCTTGCCACGCTCTGGCCGGGCCTCGAAGGTTATCTGCAGGGCAAGGGTACGCTCGGTGGCTCTTCCGGGAAGCCGGAGTTCCAGCTTGAACTCGACGGCAGAGGGCTGGGTCTGGGGGCGTTACATGTGGACAGTCTGCGCGCCCGTGGCGGCCTCGGCGCGAGCGATACGCTGGCGCTTAATCTGACTGCCGCCAGAATTGCCGTGGCTGAACAGGAACTGGGCGACCTCGATGTGGTTGCCGGCGGCGCACTCGATGACCACACCCTGCGCATCACGCTTTCCGGTGGCGAAGTGACTGTCGGACTCGAAGCCACCGGTGCCCTGAAGCAGGGCGGCCTTCAGGAAAGCTTCACGCAGGGCTTTGTGATGCTGCCGGGTTCCCAGCACTGGAAGCTGAGTGAAGTCGCGGTGCTGCGCCTTGCCGGTACCGACCTGAGTCTGAGCGCGCACTGCTGGAGCTTTGCGCCCGCTGAGCTGTGCCTGTCAGATACGCGTTCCGATGCACGTGGTCTGGCTGGTGGTCTCCGCCTCAGGAGTTTTCCGCTGGCCAGCATCGCGCATTACCTCAGCGCCGACGTGGATTTGCAGGGAACCGCGGAAGCCGATCTCGATTTCCGGCAACTTGACTCGAAACTGACCGGCCATCTTCATGGCGAGTTGCAGGATGCTGCCTTCATCTACCGTGCGGGTGGCGGCGAGGACGATATTACCGTTCCGGTCCGTGAATTCACGGCAGAGGTGGATGCCACCGAGACATTGCTCCGCTACTCCGGCAGGCTTATCGCCGGCTTCGGCCTGTCGCTTGCCGCTGGCGGTGAGGTGAACGATCCCTTTGGTGCCGAGCCGGTGATCCGCGGTACCGTCAGCGGCGGCATTCCCGATCTGGCGCCAATCAGTCCTGTCATCGAGCGCTTCGTCGATATCGGCGACATCAAGGGACGTATCGAACTGCGCGCCGGGCTCTTCGGCAATGCGCGCCGGCCGGACATCAGCGGCGGGCTTGAACTGAAGGATGGCGCGCTTGCAGTGCCCGTGGCCGGTATCACGGTAGACCGGATCACGCTTTCGATACTCGGTGGTCCGAATGGCGCAGCGGTCATCACTGGTGGCGCGCATTCCGGCAAGGGCTCTGTGGGCGTGGAGGGCACAGTGCTCTGGCGCGATCGTCTGCTGCCAGAAGCCGAACTCGCCGTCAAAGGCAGCATCTTTGAACTGGTCAACCTGCCCGACGGCCTGATCGAGGTTTCACCGGATATCCGCGTGGCGCTGCGTGAGCGGCAGTTCCATGTGAGCGGTGAAGTGCTGGTGCCGCACGCCGAGATCAGGCTGAAAGAGATCGGCGAGAGTGCCGTGCAGACTTCACCGGACACCGTCGTACACGGCCGCCAGGAGGTGGTCGTCAATCGGGCGCCGCCATTGTTTGTACTTGATAACGTCAGGGTGCAGCTGGGTGAGAAGGTGAGTTTCGACGGCTTCGGTCTGCAGACCCGGCTGACCGGAGATATGAGTTTGTCGCAGGCACAGGTCGCCGGCCAGACCGGCATCAGCGGGGACGGCGTCATCAAACTCGAGGAGGGCAAGTTCGCGGCCTTCGGCCAGAAGCTCGGCATCGACCGGGGCTCGCTGATCTTCGCCGGCGACGTTACTGATCCCGGCATCGACGTAAAGGCCAGTCGCAGGGTCACATACGAAGGCAGCGACATCACCGTCGGCGTGCTGCTCTCGGGCACCCTGTCGCGCATCCTGACCCGCGTTTTCTCCGAGCCTGCGATGGGTGAGATGGATGCGCTCTCGTATCTCACCACCGGCCGGCCGCTCTCGGCAACCAGTACGGGCGATCAAAATGCGGTTGCCAATACCGCCCTGGGTCTCGGGCTTAATGGCGCGCTGCCGGTTGCGCAGCAGCTGGGTTCAGCACTGAAGGTAGACGAGATCGCGCTTGATACCACGAGTACCGGCGGTACCGCCGTCGTATTGGGCGAGCGGCTCGGCGAAGACCTCTATATCCGCTACAGCTATGGCGTGTTCGACAGTCTCGGCACGGTAAGGGTCACCTACAAGATCGGCGGTCGCCTCAGCATCGAGGCCAGCTCCGGCGAAGAACAGGCACTCGACCTGATCTATTCGATCAACTGGTGAGTTCCTTGCGGACTTTGGCCATCAGTTTCTGAATGTCCTGATGCCTGCCTTCATCGGCCGAGGCTCGGCCGGGCCGCGGTGGTGCCTTGAGTGCTTTCTCCAGATACTGCAAAGCGCCGGCATAGTCGTCATCGTCATACAGGAACTCGGCATAGAAGTAGTTCGGATCGATACCGTCCGGGTTTATCTGCAGGGCCTTCCGCAGATACTCTTTGGCCTTCTTGTCGCTGCCAAAGCCGATCGGAAAACCCGGTACCTTGTGATAGAGCGTGCCGAGGCTGGTCCAGGCTGAGCCGTCGAGAGCGTTGGCATCGATGGCCAGCGCTGCATCGAGCTTCGCGCGCGATTTCTTTGCCAGGCTGAGCGCGCCGAGCCCTCCCTTGACGCCCGCTGCAGTGCTGAGCACGATGCCTTCCCAGATCAGCGCTTCGGCGCGCTGCGGGTTCTGGCTGCTGAGCGCAGCAGCCCGCACGATCAGTTTGTCGAATGCGGCCTCGCGTTCCTTTTCGGGCGTGGCGTAGTTGGCAGTCGCCCAGTCGGTCTGTATGGCCCGCAGTTCAGCATCAAAGGTAGGGGGTGCAGCGTGTGCCGTCAGGCTGAGGCTGAGCAGCACCGCGGTCAGGCAGCTGAAAATCGGACGACTCGTCTTCTTGTGCATCATGATGGCCTCCTCAGGCTGATGGCCTGGCTGTCGGTGCGATTCCTGCATAGCGCCGGATTACGGTGAGTTGCTTCGCGATGGCCCTGTCGACCAGCCCCGGCAGTACGCCATTGATGCGGGTAAACAGTTTTTCCGGCCAGCCGAGCACTGTTTCTGTCGATTCATTTTCGAGGATGCGGCAGGCTGCCGCGGCCACGGTCGATACCGGGTCCATGGCTACACCGAGCTCCGCATTCATTTGCTCCACCTCGGCGGTATTGATGCCGGTGCGGGTCGCGCGCGGCGCAAAGTAATGCACGCGTACCGTGCTGTCGCCGAGTTCCCGACGCAGTGCTTCACTGAACCCGCGCATGCCGAACTTGGTGGCCGAGTACACGGCATATGCCGGATAACCGATGCTGCCGAATACCGAGCCGGTGTTGAGAATGTGTGCCGAACTCTGCCGGCGCAGGTGTGGCAACAAGAGGCGGCACAGATGAATCGGCGCCTGCAGGTTCACAGCCAGTGCCAGGTCGATGGCTTCCGGCGACTGTTCGTCCAGCAACCGGAAGTGGCTGACGCCTGCATTATTGATCAGTACGTTGATCCCGCCGCGGAAGGTGCGCGCCTGTTCGCACACGCGATCCCGGTCATCAGCCCGGGCCAGGTTGGCCGGGATACATGCCACGCGGTCACCGTACTGTGCAAGCCGCTCGCTGACAAAGCGTTGCAGTGCTGTTTCATTCATATCGACCAGCAGCACCGCAGCGCCCCTCGCCAGCAGTGCCTCCGCCATCGCGCCGCCGATGCCGCCGGCACCGCCGGTAAGCAGTACGCGCGCTGTCTTGAGATCCATCTTCAGTCTCCGGTACTTCTGGGCGATGTCGTCTGGCTGGCGTTGCGGTCAATGCTGCGAAACATGTGACCGTAGAGCCAGTACATGGCTTTTGCGCAAGCTGTCACCGCGGCCCGGTCTTCCGGGTCGCCGAGGCTGTTGAGAATGTTGGCGAGGTCCTGGATGTGCTTCTGGTCGAGCGTGCCGTGACTGCGCAGATAGCTGAATGCAGAGTCGGGCAGGCCCAGCGCGATCTGGATGGCATCGGCACCGCGCAGGGCCAGCGCCGCGCTGCTGCCTTCCAGGACAAACACCATGCCAAAAAAGCTGATCGGGTTGCGGCGCATGATCGTGTCCCATGCATAGGCGACCATCGCTTCGGTCTCGATATTGGGGGCAGAGCGGGCTGCCACGTGCCGGTCGCCGCCGGCCGCTTCGATGTCGTTGAGAATCCAGTCGTCGTGACCGGTTTCTTCCTCCAGATAGTGCAGTACGTTGTTGCGCAGAGCGGCGTGCCGGTCGGGAAGCCGGCTGCCGAGCGCCATCAGCAGCGGGACGGTATGACGCACGTGGTGCCAGGCCTGGACCAGAAATGCGAGGTACTGCGCGTGGCTGATTTCACCTGCGAATGCCGTGCTGATGATCGGTGCCGTGAGCAAGAAATTCCGGTCGGCAGCCGTGGTGCTGTGCAGTTCGTCGTAGAAGGAGGCGTGCGCGACGCGCCGACTGGCATTGTTCATCAGAAGATGGCCTCTGTTTCAGTTGCTTTCGGGTAGAGGGATTTCAGTGCGCGGCCATGCTGTTGCAGAATCCGCGTCCGTCGCGGCCGACCATTGGCGGTCAGCAGGCCGTTTGCAAAAGTGAAGGGAGTGGTGACCACGGCCCACTGGCGCAGCTGTGCGTAGTCGGGCAGGCGTGAATTTGCCCGCGCCACGGCCGCATCAATCTGTGCGCGGTCTGCGGCGCCGGCTGCACAAATCAGGGCGCTCAGATACGGCTTCGCCTCGCCAAACACCACGGCCATGCGGATGGCAGGCTCCATCTGCAGTTCGCGCTCCACCCATTCCGGCGAGATATTGCGGCCGAGGCTGGTGATGATCAGGTTCTTGAGTCGTCCGCGCACGTAGACGAATCCGTCTGCATCGATCTCGCCCAGATCGCCTGTGGCGACTTCCCCCGCCGCGGCATCTGGCCGTTCTGCATCGCCCAGATAACCTGACATCAGCGGTCCGCTGACCATGATCTGCCGCTGTCCGTCGAGGCGCACGCGGACATGGGGCAGGGGGCGGCCAACACTGCCGCGCCGCTTCGCGCTCGCGGTGTTTACGCAGACCACTGAGCTGCATTCGCTGAGCCCGTATCCCTCGTAGACGGGCAGACCATGCTGTTCAGCGCTGGCCAGCAGTTCCGGTGCCACGCTCGCGCCGCCGACGGCGATGAAGCGCAGGCTTGCGGGCGGTTGCCAGCCTTGCTTTGCGGCCATCACCAGCACGCGCAGCAGTTCCGGAACCAGAATCAGGCTGGAAGGCTCATGGGCCGTGATCGCGGCAAGCAGCTTGCGCGGATCGAGGCCGCCATAACTCATGCCGGTGGTTTGCAGCGAGGAAACGATGCAGCTCGCGGTACTCCGCAGCGCTGCGTGGACGCCGCCGACGTTCTCCAGCAGTGTGGCGAGCGGCAGCAGGCACAGGTGTCGTGTCAGGCCGAAGTCGGCAGTAGCAGCCGCAAGCGAACCGGCCACAGCGTCGAGACTTTGCGCTGACAGACACACGCCCTTCGGTGCTGCAGTGCTGCCCGAGGTGTAGGTGATCTTGATGGTGTCAGGCGGCACCGGCTGCGCGGTCGTTCCGGTACTGCGGCGAAAGAGATGCAGGCCGGTCTGCGCGGAAATACCGGCGGGTATAAAATCTGCGGTGAGCTGAGTCGCGCGTTCCGGCTGGTCGGTCAGCAGCGTGTCGATGCCGGCATCACGGATGACATGCTGCAGCTGTTCAGCGGTGAAATAGCCAGGCAAGGGCACATTGAGCAGAGCGCTCCGGTGCAAGGCGAGGTCAGCAACCGCCCAGCCGCAACCATTATCGGCCAGCAGTGCGAAGCGCTTGCCGCCGGACCGTTTCAGCCATGACTGTTCGGCATCCAGCAGCGGCTCAAGTCCGGCATAGCTGACGACGCGCCGCTCATCAACCAGGGCCGCCCGGTCCGCCAAGTGTGCAGGCGTTGCAGCCATCATCAATGACGGATGCGGTGCCGCGGTGAGAGATGCAGTCCATCCGGCAGGTAGCCGGCCATCACGCGCGGATCATTGCGGTAGTAGGCGCCCCACATGTCGTTGCCGATTGTTACTCTGGAACGGTCAGCAACGGCCAGTTCGACCAGTTCGGCGCCCACGCTTTCCAGCACGTTTCTGACCAGGCTGGTTGCCGTAAAAACCACCCAGGTATAGCCACGATCCAGCAGATAGGGCGGCAGCAAGCTGACCAGATGCCGTGCTTGCCGGCAGCCGTTGCTGGCGAGATTGCCGATCTCGATGATCTGCGCGCGTTCGACCGGTCGGGCGAGTTTCGCTGCCAGCACGGTTTCTACCGGCTGGTCCAGATATTGTTCGAGGAACAGCCGCTCCTGCTGCGCGGTTCGGTAGCCGGCCACGGCCCGCAGTTCGCCGGTGACATTGCGCATGCCGAGCAGATCGGGCATGAACGAGCCGATCTGCGCGCCGTGCCTGTCCCGGAAGGCAGTGGCGATAAAGCGCTCAAGTTCGCCGCGGACCGGTGCGCCACGGGGCACTTGCTGCAGGGCAAACGGGGTGGGCGTGTATTCCATTACGAGGTCTTCCATCCCTGACATAGGTTGATCCGGGCAGACCGCGCTGCCGGTACACTGTGATCTGCAGCCTCTGACGGTGGCCGGTGCTGATATCAATCGGCAAACGCCCGGAATACCGATTGATTCCGGGCGGCGGCTACGTCCAAGTCCGTGACAGAAACCGATATGCCTGACCGGAATGTGATGGAGTCGACAGAACTCATAGCGGCGATGCTGAAGGGCGATGAGCGTGCGTTCACCGCCTTCTTCGACAGCTATTTTCCGCGCGTCTATCGATTCGCGCTGCCGCGTCTGGGCGGCGATGCCGATGCGGCGACCGAAGTCGTACAGGCCACGCTGGTCAAGGCCATGCGCAAGCTGGCCGATTTTCGTGGCGAAGCCTCGCTGTTTACCTGGGTCTGCCAGATCTGCCGGCATGAAGTGGTGGACTGGCTGCGTGCCCAGCGCCGCCATGCCGACAAGATCGTGCTCATGGAAGACAGCCCGGCGCTCAGGGCTGCAGTCGAAGCGATTGCCGCGCCCGAGATGGAAGAACCGGGCAACCGCTACAGCCAGGCCGAAACGAAGCGTCTCGTGCGCGCGGTACTCGACCGGCTGCCACCGCGCTATGGCGATGCGCTGGAGATGAAGTACATCGAAGGCCTGTCGGTCGATGAGATCGGTGTCGAACTCGGCATCGGTACGATCGCGACCCAGTCGCTGCTGGCGCGCGCGCGGGTGGCATTTCGCGATGCGCTGGAATCGGTGTTCGGTGCGGCGGCACAGGATGTACTGGCGAGCCTGTCATAGACAGGCTCGTTATGGGGATCATGAATATGACGCAGAGGAACGATGAAGAGA
>CAYJPG010000119.1:0-7452 GCA_964371995.1 uncultured Chromatiaceae bacterium
TTCCCACCCTGGTCGCTGCCGGTGCTTATGACGCCTGGAAAAACCGTGCGCTGCTGGATGTGCACGATATCGGCCTGTTTGGTGTCGGTCTGGTTGCAGCCTTTATTTCAGCGTTCTTGTGTGTGCGCTGGCTGCTGCGCTTCATCGTTTCACACGATTTCACGATCTTCGCCTGGTACCGGATCGTATTCGGCGTGATCGTCCTCGGCACCGCATATGGCGGCATCGTCAACTGGTCAGCCTGAATTACCAGCAGTGGGCGGTATTGTCGCCTGTCGCGGAGCGGACGCCGACTGCGTTTACTTCAAGGTCGCCGCAATCCGTGTCGTTCCCTTGTGCGCCCTGGGGCGCAGCACTCAGGCTATAGGTCGCAATACCTGGAATGTCGCCCTCTTCAATCGTCGCCGTCACCAGGTAGAAGCCTTCTTTCGAGGTTATCTCGTCGCCATCGGCAATACCGCAGGCCGCGGCATCATAGGCGCCAAACTGCGTGTAACAGCGTTCTAGACGCTGCGCGACATCGTTGAGAGCGACCCGCCCGTCGGCCCGGCGACTCTTGATGACGCTTTGCTGGTAGCTCGGCACAGCGATCATCATCAGGATGCTCGCAATCACCATCACGATCAGCAATTCGATCAGCGTGAAGCCGCTCATTCTGGATTTCATCTGGACATTCCTTGTTGCGGGCCCGGATCAGTCGGGCAGCAATACAACAGTGTCGACCACGCTGTCGCCAGGCTTCGCGAGGCCAATCCTCACGCGCATACCGGGCTTCAGCTCGCCGAGCGCGAGGCGCGTACCCTGCGGCCAGGTCACTGTTGCCCGACCCGAGAGGCTGTAATCAATGCCGTTTGCGCGGATCTCCCGGGCCGGAACATCGACTGCCTCGATCCTGATCACCAGCTGCTCCGCAGGCTCGCCGGCGAACAGCATCGTCGATGCCAGCAGCGAGCCAAGCGCCAGCGCCTTGATCAGGGCAACCGGGGCCCTGTGCTTCCTCATTTGCATGTTTCGGTTCCTCACTGGATTTCACGCCAGGACAGGCGTCCCTTCTGGTTGCCCGCATTCCCGAGGGTGGTATCGTTGCCGCTCTTGCTGCCACTGGCATAAAAGCATTCGATGGTACTCATGCCGCAGCTGCTGATGATGCCCGGGGTCTTGATGATGCCTTCCTTCGACTTGCGGCCGCTGATCGAGACCAGCGGACTGTCCGGATCATCCGGATCCAGGCGCACGAAGTCCTCAATGTCGAAGGCGTAGTCGCGATTCAGGTCGAAGGGTGCCGAACTCAGCCGTGAACCGGACAGGGCGTCCAGCTCCATCAGCCAGCTGTCACCGCCAGCCGAACACTCGTCGCCGGAGGGAATAACAGTCGTGAAGATGATTCTTCCGGCGCGCAATATCGGCGTGCTGACCTGGCGCTCGCCCGAAATCGGCAGGTCAAGGTACCAGCCGTCGTCGTCATCCTTGATCGGATTATTGGTGGTGACGCGGACGCCTTCTATATGGCCATCGAAGTTGATCACCTGCTCGTTTAGTACCTCCTGCTTGACGAGCTTCGACCGTCCGGCTGCTGGCAGGACCAGCGTCGTTGCGCCCTTCTCGTTCTTGTCACGGATTGCATAGACCGTATTGGCGCCGGTACCCACACCGTTGTCACCGTCCGCAAAATAGCGGCCGGTGCCGAAGTACACGAAGTAGCCGGCCGGCGGGTTGATGCCCACCTCGGGCTGTGCTGTGATGGGCTGGCGATTGCCTGCCGTGCACGGATCGCTGCTGCAGGCCGTATACAGTGGCGCCGGTACGCCGCCACTGCTGAACGCCACCCCCCAACTGGCCGGGTTGCTGCTGCTCAGGTCAAACTTCCACATGTTGCCCTTGAGGTCACCGGCATAGACGAAATCTGCGATCTGGTCAGCATCGACATCTACCGGCGTGGGGCTGGACAGGCCGTTGTCGCCACCGACACCGGTATCGATCTCCCGAATGATCGCACCGGTCTCCAAGTCAAGCACGAAGAGCTTCGCATTGCCGCCACTGTTGTAGCCATTGGCAACGATTGCAGCCCATTGGCCGTTGGCCAGGCGCACGATGGTCGGACTGGGGATTGCGACACCCATGTTCGAGTCGTCGGCTGAGGTGAACTCCCACATCACATCGCTGGCGGAGAAGTTGCCCGGGTCGCTTACATCCAGGGCATAGACGCCCTTGCCGCCACCACCGAGGCTACCCAGCAGTATGGTCTTCCAGCTGCCATTGACATAGGCATCCACGGCCCGCGGTGCGCCATCGTTGATCAACCGGTGACTGGTGTCGAAAGACGAATGCGTGAGCGCACTGAGCTGCGGATAAACCGCATTCGGCATGTAGGCCATCAGCTCCACGCCAGTTTCAGCGTTGAAGCCATGCAGCATGCCATCGTTGGCCGCCACATAAACCGTCGGCGTACGGCCGGTGAAGGCTGCGCTTTCACGATAAGTCAGGTAGGAACTGCCCTCAGTGCCTGGCAGCAGGTCATAGCCGTAATCCTGCTGACCCACATAGGTCGGATCGGAATTCAAGATATCGCCAAGCACCGAACTGCGCGGCCGGAAAGCGACGCCATTTGGCGCTTCGTTGGAACGATCGCCACGCAGGTACAGCAGTCGGTTCGCACCATTGCCGTCCGCTGTGCCGAATACATTCTTGTTCAGGTCGGTCTGCTGGCCAGCCGTCAGCTGGCCCCACTCGAAGACCCGGCCACGCGAACCGGACGCCGCACCGGGGTTGTATGTGTAGATATTGCGGTCGCCTGCGGCCGGCATCTCCTTGGCTGCATTCCAGCCAGTGCGCGTGCTTCCATCCTCCAGAACCAGCGTCGGGACGTCCTGGCCATCTTCCAGCTTGTCGATGCTGCCATCTGCGCCGATCGGATAAGCGAGCAGCTGTCCGCCCCAGTCCTTGCTCGAAAAACGCGCCTGATAGACGAGGGTATCGGAGCTTAGCCGTGTGGAGTTGGTGGCCACGGAGGAGGCTGAAGCGATACGGCTGGCGATATCGGCCAGTGCCGCCTGCAGGGCGATAGTCAGGGATGCCTGGTCATTGGCCTGGTAGTAGCGGCCGGTGCCGTACTGCGCGGCATCTGCCAGCATCTGGTTCGCGGCGGTGAATCCGACCGTATATGTGACGAGGTTCTGACGGGGATCATCCGGATCATCGAAGCTCTTGCCGGTGTCATCGTTCCCGGTGCGCATATCGATGTCATAGGCGAACTTCGCCATGTCGTCGAGGTACAGTGAATCGCCCTCATCGGTCGATGCGCCAGTCACAAAACCATCCGAGAACTGCGGAAAATTCGGATAATCCGAAGCAAGCGTGGCTGGCGCCAGATTGTCCCAGTTCGGCAACGCACGGCTGGTGTCCGCAACGTCTGCAGGATCGTTATTGGGGAAGCTCGCATCCTGGGTCGGATAGCCGTCAGTGATGACGATGACGAAGCTCTTCTGGCAGCGATACCGGATCGGACTCGTATAGTAAACGTCGCCGTTGTACTCGCTCTTGAGACCACGGAAATAGCGCGTGACTTCGTACAGCGTCTCGGCGAGCGGCGTCCAGGTGGTGGCGCTCAGGCCGGCAATCGAGGTATTGAGTGCGGCAGTGCTCGCGCCGCAGTTCTGAACGATCTGGCCGCCGGCATCGGTATTGAAGCGGGTCAGACCGAGGCGCAGATTGGCATTGTCGTTGACCACCTGGGTAGCGACATTGCGGGCCACGGCCATGCGGTAGGTATTCGGGATCTGCCCACCGGTCAGATTGGTGTTGTTGGCATAGGTCTGGAACAGATAGTTGAGGTAATTGCCGGAATAGCGGGTATTACGCCCGCCGACCGGATCCGGCAGAACCATGCATTTGCTGACCCCGGCAGCGTTTCTGCCCCGCACCCAGCCGGCTGCACAGGTACTGCGTGCCAGGTCCGAATGATAGATATTGCCGTCTGTCGCGCTCCAGCCCCAGCTGGGATAGGTGACGCTGGAGTCAAACCCGGTGGCCCAGATGATGTTGTTCATGCTGCCCGAGTTGTCGACCACCAGCATCACGTTCGGCGTGACGCCAGCGGCGATGAACAGTGGCATCTGGGCAATCGTCACCGCATTGCCGGCCTGGCTCATGGTCAGCAGGAAGGCGGCGAGAAAGGTGGACATCCCGGTCCGGAGAGAGCTACGCATATCGTGCCTCCAATGGCTCATTCTGCTTTGCATCAGCGCTTGAACGTGGTTTGCAGAGTGACGGTGGCGTTACCCGCCATGCCCACACCGCGCGCGGTGATGCGATAAAAAGTCGCTTCATCTACTGGTTTAGGAATTTTCAGGCTTTGGCCGGGTGTAGCCACCCGCGGCAACTCCTCAACGATGTAGTCGGCTGTGGCACCGCCCAGATCCTCCATCGCAGCATCAAGAGCTGCATCGGCGTGAACAGCCGCGGCGCTGTTCCAGTCCAGGGTTTCCCAGAGCGGCATGTCATCGGGATCGGCCGGCTTGTACAGGCCACCGTTCACGCCGCCAAATACCGGAATCACCGCAGCCTGGGCGATCAGTTCACCGGAGCGCAGCGCAGCCTCAGCCGCCTGGAAAGCCACGTTACGGTCCTGGGTATTGCCGGTCATGCGCTCTTCGAGCAGCGTCATGCGGGCGCTGGCCGTTGCGAGCAGCGTCAACACGAGCAGCATGACCAGTGCGATAACCATCGCGGCACCACGCTGCGCCTGCATCCCTTTCCGCACCGGAGATTTCCTGAAAGCTGATTTCATGTTCATGACAAGCGGTTTCTCACTGCCACAGTAAAGCTCACGATCTGCCGCAGACGACCATCGCTGAACGGGCCGACTGCCGCTTCATTGAGCAGAACGAATGTGCGCGGATCGGCGTCAGCCACCTGTTCCCGCACACTGGAGACCAGCAAAGCAACCTGCAGGCTGACGACGTTATTCCAGTTGACGACCGTGTCGGCAGGTCGGTAAATGTCGGGAACCTGGTCACCGCCGATCGTGTCTTCGCCATACAGGATCTGCATATTTTCGACGCCCTCGGCAAGTTCCTGCGGGGCACCGTTGCCGACGCGCCGCCAAAGACCCGGAACACCCTGGTCGTTGGCGCGTATAAAGTAGGTGGTGGTACGCAGCGTGAAGAGCTGTGCGCCGGCGGTGTAACGACGGGCCAGATTCGTGCTGCTGTTGCCCGGCGCAGCCCCTCCGGCATTGTGGGCGATGGTGCCGGTACCTGCGTCGAAACCGGTAACCTCGAAGATCGCCGATCCCCCGCAATCACTGACCAGCATGATATCTCCGGCAGCCGGAGTGTCCGGCGCGGCCGGGTCTAGATCGATTACCGTCACGGGATCGCCGGAACTGGTCACCATGTTGGCGGTGAGCTGCAGATCCGGGCTGTCGACGGTACGGATCACCAGCACATCGGTATCGGCAACGACGACGTTGCCGCCAGCCGTAATCTCGCCGGGCAGATCGGCACTCACCACGTCTTCGAAACCTTCGACATGCCGGGCGTAGTTGTTGAGAAAGTCGCCCGGGTTATTGAGCGTATTTACAACGGTACCCAGATCCCGCAGGCAGCCGCGGAATCCGGCCATCTGCAGATCCCGCTGGATCAGCTGTGTGGCGTAGCGCGAGACTTCCTGCCGCCCGGTAAGCCCGCCCTGCATGTCGTTCTGGCGCTTTGTGCTCAGGTAGATCTGCACAACGGCACCCGTAACGATGATGCCAAGCGTCACGGCGATCATGATCTCGACCAGACCGATGCCGCGCTGGCGCCTGATTCCGGTGGAAGCCTCCCTGTTGAAGCTGTTCATAGCGTTGTACTCAGCACCAGCGACATGGCGCGGCTGTCGTCCGGGTTGTTGTCGGAGGCATCCGTCCACTGCACCGTGATCGTTGCGACATTGCTGTTGTCGACCTGGACCGCGCCCTGGCCGGATGGCAGCGCGGCCTCAAGCGCATCCTTCCAGGCATTCAGGTCATCGCCTTCGACACCGCCCACACCCGGAGCGGCACCCATCGCCAGGTTGTAGACCTTGCCGGGGCCGATGGCCCTGTTGCGGTTGGCACGCATGCGCTCGAGGATGTCCTGTGCAAGCGTGGTGGCGACGAAGCGCTCGCCGGAACTGTTGCTGTTCTGTACGCTGGTCAGCTGCAGGCCGGCGAGGCCAAGCAGGCCGATCGAAACCAGCACGACCGTGATCAGTACCTCAATGAGGGTGATGCCCGACTGGTGCCGGATATGTCCTGGAATTTTCACGACAGGGTTCCTGTTCAAGTTCCACACGCAACATGGCTGAGCGTGGCCCGTCCCTGCGGATTGATGACGATCTGCCGGTTCTGGTCACCCGTGCAGTCGGGAACGGACAGCAGAAACGACACCTGGCCACCGCTGAGAAAACCGCTGGGGGTATAGGAGATAAAATTTGTATTGCTGGCGAGCGTCGCGTCGCCGGACAGGGCTGGCAATACGCGCAGCACGGTATCGGGCGGCGCTGCCGCATCGTCCACGGTACCGAGGGTTCCGGCAGCATCGGTAAATACAATCCAGCCGGGCGTCCAGAAGGTAAACAGGCCGCCGACAGCATCGCAGCTTTCACCGTCGGTACTCGCACAGACAGACACCGGAATGCCGCGGGTTACCGCCTCGTTGCGCGCGAGCGCCAGTGCACCGACCAGTGCATTGCTCTGTTCGGCGGCGCGGTTGTTCTGCAAAAAATCACGAAAGGCGGGAATGGCCATCGCACTGAGGATCGCCACGATGGACAGCGCGGCCAGCAGCTCAATAGCCGTCATGCCCCGATGGCCTGAAACCAGACCGGTACGCTGCGTATGCAGGCAGGAACGAAACACCCGTCATCTCCGCGTCTTCCAGATGGGTGCAACTATGGCGATTGAGGCCAGAAGAGACCGTGACGCACTTCCGTTTTCTATAGAAATATCCATATTTTTCATCAGCTTACAACCGCTCATCGGCGGAAACGACCGCTTGTCCCTTATGTTGCAGGGACATGCTAGCCTTGCCCGCCCTGCTGAAAGGAGACCATGACCATGACCAAAGCGAGCGCCCGCCACATACTCGTCGACGACAAAAGCAGCTGCGAAGCCCTGAAGTCCCGCATCGAAGCGGGCGAGGATTTTGCCGGTATCGCCCGTGAACACTCCAACTGTCCCTCCGGACAACAGGGTGGTGATCTCGGCGAGTTCCGGCCGGGGCAGATGGTGAAGGAGTTTGATCAGGTGGTATTCAGCGCCGAGGTCGGCAAGGTACACGGTCCGGTACAGACACAGTTTGGCTACCATCTGATCGAAATCACGCAACGCACGGCCTGATGGCCGCCGGCCTGTCATGAGAACGGAGCGGCAATTTGTACTCGGCGTGGATCTCGACGGCGTGGTCGCGGATTTTGCGCGCGGGCTGAAGC